>NZ_CP061739.1:2400000-2757850 GCF_014770435.1 Psychrobacter sp. 28M-43
CGTGCCGCTGAAAAATTTGGCGTGCCTTTCTCGCTCTCGACCATGAGCATCTGCTCTATCGAAGATATCGCCACTCATACCAGCAAACCGTTTTGGTTTCAGTTATATGTCATGCGCGATCAAGATTATATGGCCAATCTGATTCAACGGGCCAAAGATGCCAATTGCTCAGCACTGATATTAACTGCCGACTTGCAGGTCATGGGTCAACGCCATAAAGACATCAAAAACGGCTTGTCTGCACCGCCTAAACCGACACTTACCAACATCATCAACCTAATGACTAAGCCTCAGTGGTGTATGAATATGCTAGGCACCAAACGTCATAGCTTTGGCAATATCGTCGGTCATGCCAAAGGCGTTGAAGACTTGTCCTCATTGAGCTCATGGACAGAAGAGCAGTTTGATCCACGTTTGAGCTGGGATGATGTGGCGCGTATCAAAGACATGTGGGGTGGCAAGCTCATCATCAAAGGCATCATGGAACCTGAAGATGCCATCATGGCGGCCCGTAGCGGTGCCGATGCACTGGTCGTCTCAAACCATGGTGGCCGTCAATTAGACGGTGCGCTGTCTTCTATTTCTGCGCTGTCTGACATCGTACAAGCTGTCCATGCTGAAGATAGCGATATCGAAGTGTGGTTAGACAGTGGCATTCGCTCTGGTCAAGATGTGCTAAAAGCGATATCACTGGGTGCGAAAGGCACGATGATTGGTCGCGCTTTTCTCTATGGATTGGGCGCTTATGGTGAAGATGGTGTACGCCGTGCGCTTGAAATCATCTATAAAGAATGTGATATCTCAATGGCCTTCTGCGGTCATACCGATATCAATAAAGTTACGGACGATATCTTGGTAAAAGGTACTTATGAAAATCTTAAAGTTGGTAATTTTTAGAACTATCCATTTCTAAGAACTATCCATTTTAAAAAACTTTCGATTTCTAAGAGCTATATAGTTTTAAAAGCTATCAGCCATCAAGACTATGAAAACTTATACCATGATGACCTGCGGATAAATAACATTATCTGACCATACCCTTTATACTATATATACAACATTTTGATGATATCTCGCTTTTATGACCATTCAACAACTATTAAAAACAGCGCCCGTCACTACCCTGCTACTAGTCAGCTTTATCGGGCTATTTATTATGCAGATACTAACGGGTGTCGATGCCAACAACCCCTCCACTGAGGCACTGCTCAAATGGGGTGCCAATGCATTACCATTTACCATGGGTGATGATCCTTGGCGACTGGTCAGCAGTGCATTTTTGCACATTGGTTTGATGCATTTATTGTTTAATGGGTTTGCCATGTATTTCTTTGGTCAGATTGCCGAGCCGATGTTTGGCTCAGCCAAGTTTTTGGCATTATTTTTACTGGCGGCAATTGGCGGTAACTTACTCAACAGCTATGTGACGTGGCAAAGTATTTTGGATGGTACGGGACAGCCTGGACTATCAGCTGGGGCATCTGGCGGTATCATGGGTATTGGCGCGGCATTATTAATTGCTGCACTGTTTAAAATATCGGTCAATGGCATGGTACTGAATCTTAAGAGCCTGATATTTATTATGGGCATCAACCTCGTCTATGGGTTTGCTGTACCGGGTATTGATAATGCTGGTCATATCGGTGGCGCAATCACAGGACTAGTGATTGCATTGGCTTTTGCGATTGGCTACCGTCAGCGTCTAGCAGCCGCTATACAGAATGCAGCGATTCAGCAGCAGCGCACGTTTAACCCTTATCAAACCAACTACTCATACAGTACTCACGACAACTCATCATATAACAGTCAGTATAGTGGCCAATATCGTGAACAACATGATAATCAAGGCCGCTATGACGCCAACTCTATCGACCAGTCACCTCACCTTGATACCAACTCAACCGAGCAAGATACTGCGTTTGCCAACAATGAAACGAATACAGCAGACATATATGCCGAAAGCGTTACCGCTAACAATTCACCGTTAAGTAATGAAGCTGTTCATAATAGTATTGATCCCAAAGCACTTAAAAAACCTTCTATTATTTGGCAGCTATTACCATGGCTTGCGATGTTACTTATTAGCATTGGCTTCGTCTGGTGGTGGCAAGATATTCATCAGCAATTACTGCAAGTACTAAAAGCCATTGAGTAAATGCTCATACTTATCTATCATTGCTATATAGACTCCAAAAACAGCATACTGACCTATATTACTGATTCATTTTATTACTTACTCTTTTGAACACGTTTTGCTTACTCGCACCACTCAGTTATTTATACTTACTTACGAGATTCAATTATGTTAAAACTTGCAGCGCTACCTAATATCTCTACACGTACTATGTTTAGCGCGTTTACCGCTACTGCACTATTTAGTGTGGCTAGCCTGTCTAACGCCGCACTTTTTAATGATAACCTGCCGACTGACAAAGATGCTGAGCTCAGCGTTGGGGTCAATGTCATGGCGGTCAAATCAGCCTATGATCTCGAAGATAGTACTGAAGTGCGCGTGCTACCAGGTGCATTTTATGACAATAACAAAGTCTATGTACGCGGTGCGCAAGCTGGTGCGTATCTGATCAACGATGGTGTCAATCAGCTGTCTGCCTATGCCAAGCTTGCAGGTTCTGAGTTTGAACCTGATGATGCCAATGGCGCACTGCAAGGCTTGGATGAGCGTAAATCCTCAGCAGAAGCAGGTCTTAGCTATCAGCGTCGTACGGCTATTGGCGGCATCCGCGCGCAGATAGGTGCTGATGTATTAGATCGTAGTGGTGGTAACACAGCTCGCTTGACCTATCTCTCTAGAATCACCAAAGGCAAGCTAACGGTCTATCCAAGTATTGGCTTTGAATATCATGATGCTGACTACAATGAATACTACTATGGTGTCAGTGAAAAAGAGGCTGCTAAAACAGGCGTTGACGCTTATAAATCTAACTCAAGCCTGAATCCGTATATCAACATTAGCGCTAACTACGACTTTAATGAGCGCTGGGCAGGATTTGCCAATCAAAGCGTAAGCTATGTACCAAATGAGCAGTACGATAGCCCAATGGTCGACTCACGTACTGAAGCAGCGACGACACTTGGTTTGCTTTATAAGTTCTAGTTGAGCTTAGAAGTTTGATAACAAAAAGACCTTACCGCGTGATGTGGTAAGGTCTTTTTTTATGGAACATTTGATAAAAACTATACTTTAACCTTTGAGATGTTTTCTCCAATTTCTTGGATAGCTGCCTTCAATACATGTAAACATATTTTGGCGGTATCTTCTCTTGGATTAAATCCAACACTCATTTGCTGATGCGGATGAATATAGTTCCGAAAATCTCGTAGCGTATGGCTAAACCTCTGTATATCATGTTGTACCAAACCTAATTCATAAGCAACATCAATAAAAGCGCTTAACGACCATTTGGAGAGTTCGTAAACTTTACCTGATTTATCCTTAGGAGAGGATTTTGCAGTATTAAAATGTCTAGGATACTGATTCGCTAAACCTAACAAAATTCCTTCGAGAGTACTGCCTGCTATGATAATCACAGACAAATAGGCTTCTGAAGAATAGCACCTTTCTATTTCTTTTATTCTTCCTTCTATTACTTCCGACACCATTCCTTCTAATCCAATTTTCTGTACAGAAACATTTGAAAATTCTCGTCTTAAAAATTGGTTCTCAGTAGTAGTCTGAGTAGGTTTTAAAGGCTCCTGCACCTCAATCTTATCTAGCCGCTTAAAATCAATGTTAGCACCGTTACGAACCACCTTCCATTTATCAAAAGCAATATATTTATTAAATCCCGCGATGTATGTATCTAGGTCCTCTAAACGCTCTATAAAATTCGCAGGATTAAACAACTCTTTGATACAACGACCTAGCTGAGGAGACCCATTAATAGCTTCCAATTTGTCATCAGTATACGCCCAGCGTGAGGGGAAACCCTGGCCGTAAGTATCATTGAATCCAAAACTGTTAAATAGGCGAACCAGCTGAGGACCTGTCCTATACTCAGTATCTTCATTAATCAAAATACGTAATTTCTCAAGCGACTTAGAACTTAAAAACATTCATGAGCTCCAGTTTTATAACATATACGATAGTATATAGCTAAAAATCAGTCATAGCTTTTTTCTCTAGCAGTCAGTATATAATGTTAATCTATTAATTTGATATGCAAATTACAACCAAAAAAAAGACCTTGCCACATTCTCATACAAGAAGTGACAAGGTCTTTTTATTTCTAACTTCTCAGTGGAAAAAATATGATGCTGCTACCAGAAAGACGAATGCAAATTGTACTTATCGTACATTAAGCGAGTCTGACGCCGTAGCAGGTCATTATTTGGTCTACTGCTTACTTAGGATGTACCATATCAGCAGGAATTACCCACTCATCGAACTGAGCTTCAGTTAGTAGCTCTAGCTCAACCGCCACTTGCTTCAAGGTCTTGTTTTCTTTATAAGCCGTCTTAGCGATTTTTGCAGCGTTTTCATAACCAACATGACGGTTCAATGACGTGACTAGCATCAATGAATTGTGCAAGAAGTCATCGATTTTGTCTTTTACTGGCTCGATACCAACGGCACAGTTTTCGTTGAAGCTGTTGCAAGCATCGCCAAGCAGTTTGATAGACTGTAACAAGTTAAAGGCGATAACTGGCTTATAAACGTTTAGCTCAAAGTTACCTGATGCGCCAGCCATGCTGATAGTGGTGTCGTTACCCATGACCTGAGCGACAACCATGGTCATTGCTTCTGACTGAGTTGGGTTTACTTTGCCTGGCATGATAGAAGAGCCTGGCTCATTTTCAGGAATCGTCAACTCGCCCAGACCGCAACGAGGACCTGAAGCCAACCAACGTACGTCGTTAGCGATTTTATTTAAGCTGGCTGCTAGCGTTTTTAATGCGCCTGACGCAAATACTTCTGCATCACGAGCGGCTAGTGCTTCAAATTTGTTCGGTGACGTGACAAATGGTAAGCCAGTCAAAGTCGCTAGTTGCGCAGCTGATTTTACTGCATAGTCAGGATGGGCGTTTAGACCAGTACCAACCGCAGTACCACCTAGTGGCAATTCATATAGGCCTTGTAGCGCGTTGTCGATACGAGTTAACGCGTGGTCAAGTTGGCTTACATAGCCGCTGAACTCTTGGCCTAAAGTCAAAGGCGTCGCGTCTTGTAAATGCGTACGACCGATTTTTACGATGCTATCGAATTCTTTGGCTTTAGCCGCTAGTGTATCGCGTAGTGCTTTTACCGCTGGAATCAACAAGCTGTTAATTTGACGCGCAGCAGCCACACGAATCGCCGTTGGGAAGCTGTCGTTGGTAGACTGTGCATGGTTTACATGGTCATTTGGGTGAATTGGCGTGTAGCTGCCACGCTCAGAACCAGCGATTTCGTTGGCACGGTTGGCCAATACTTCGTTCATGTTCATGTTTGACTGGGTGCCAGAACCTGTCTGCCATACAACCAATGGGAACTGATCGACCAGACCACCATTGATGATTTCGTCAGCGGCTTGTACGATAAGGTCACGCTTGTCGCCTTCGATACGCTCTAGGCTTGCATTGGTAATCGCAGCGGCTTTTTTGACCAGTGCCATCGCTTCAATCATTGGACGCGGCAAAGTCTCGCCACCGATTTTGAAGTTTTCGCGGCTACGCTGAGTTTGCGCACCCCAATAAGCATCAGCTGGGACTTCTACGTTACCCATGGTATCTTTTTCGGTACGAGTTGCCTGATTCTGTGTCGACATAACTACCCTCTTTACTGGTTTGTTGTTAAATAACTGAACGATAAAAAGTGCAACAGCTGCTGCACATAAACGGAAATACGATGTAAAGTGGCGTTATGATAGCATGACTAAGGCGTGTTGAATATTCACAAATAGCCTTGAGCAATGTCTAAAAACGAATGTCTAAAAACGCCTGTCATCACCAATCTGATACTTTATTGGATAAGATACCTATGCACTCTAAAACTATGCCCACTGAGCCAAAAACTTTTAACTCACAAGAACCCACACTAAGTAATCCGCCTAGACGACACTTTACTCGCCAGCGTCGACAGTTGAGTGTTGGCGCGCGCAGACAGTTTGCTCAGTCTGCAAGCTTACATCTATCTAAGCTAAAGCAGCGATTGCCTACACATGCACGCATTGGGCTTTATTATGATGGATTTGGTGAGCTACCTACTCAGCCACTATTGGACTGGTGCCAACGCTTAGGCTATTCTCCTTATTTACCGGTTGTCGGTTCTCTTGGTCGTACTAGCAATGGCAATGATGATAAACGATTGCGTTTTGTGCCTGTCTATCACTCAAAACTGGTGAATGTTCCCACTCGCATTCACCAATTGGGCATGAAGCAAAATCACAGCAGCGCCCTGCTCTGGGCGTCGGAACTAGACGTGATTATTTGTCCACTTGTGGCGGTAGACCTAAACGGTAACCGCATGGGCATGGGTGGCGGGTTCTATGATACGACGCTTGGGAAAAGCTATCGGTCGGGCGCTAAAAAGCCATTAAAGATAGGCTGGTGCTATGATTTTCAAGTGGTTGAACAATTAGCGCGTCAACCGTGGGATGTGCCGTTAGACGGCTTAATTACCCCAAGTGGCATAAGGTGGTTTTAATGAAAGACGATAAACAGTTTGAAAAAGACTCTAGCGCTTCTGATTCCAGTGCAGACAGCGTGGATGAATATTTGCAAGCATTAGGCAATGAGGACGCTAGAGAGATACGTTACTACAGTCAAGAGCAACCGTTTAGCGCTGATGAAATGACACGGCTCGTCAATGAAGAACGCTTAAATGAATTACTAGCGCAAAGCGATGCGTTTTTGAGTAATTTGAGTGGTGAGATAAATGATTTTGATGAAGATTATTGAGTCTCGCATCAATTCAGTAATCGATAAAAACTAAAAAAGGCAAGCATAGCTTACAGCTATACTCGCCCTTTATATCAGACCCAATCATTCAAATAATTTACTACAACACCATCGCTGCAATCCAACCAAATACCAGTAGTGGAATGTTGTAGTGTAAGAAAGTCGGTATCACACTGTCTTTGATATGGTCATGCTGTCCATCGATGTTTAGACCAGACGTTGGCCCCAATGTCGAATCTGACGCAGGCGAACCCGCATCCCCAAGCGCGCCAGCCGTACCGATAATCGCCACAGTAGCCAATGGCGAAAACCCTAAAGAGATACACAGCGGCACATAAATCGCGGCCAAAATAGGAATGGTCGAAAATGACGAGCCGATACCCATAGTCACAATCAAACCAATCAATAGCATGATAAATGCGGCCATCGCTTTGTTACCAGCGAACAGCGATGCTGCCCCATCGACCAATGGCTGAATCTGCTCAGTCGCTTTCATTACTTCAGCAAAGCCTTGCGCGGTAATCATAATAAAGCCAATCATCGCCATCAGCTTGATACCGTCATTAAAGACGCTGTCAGCATCACGCCACTTCACCACGCCAGTCGCCATAAAGACGCCAAAGCCAAACATCGAGCCGAGAAGTAGCGAGTCAGTATATAACTGCACCACAAAAGCCGTAACGATAGCAGCCAGTGCAACCAGTGTCTTTAGCTTGCTTTGCGACTGTGCGCCAGCAGCAGTTTTGCTTAATGCATCACCTTCTACTACGGCATCATGCGCTTGCTGATCTATCGCAATCTGCTGATATGCGCGTGGCTTACGGTAGCTGACAAATACGGCAACCAGCAAACCAATTAGCATGCCCAACGCAGGAATTGCCATGGCTTGCACCACAGAGATATTGGCAACATCAATGCCCGCTTCACCCACGTTTTTTAGCATAATCTGATTGAGATAGATATCACCAAAACCATAAGGAATAAACATATAGGTGGTGACTAGCCCGAAAGTAATCAGACAAGCAATCAGGCGTCTATCAATCTGCATGCGATTAAACGCTAACAGTAGTGGCGGTACCAGTAGCGGAATAAAGGCAATATGAATAGGGATTAAGTTTTGGCTAAAACAGCTCATGGTAATGAGGCCTGCAAACAGCATGTACTTAATCATGCCACTCGTACCCGCAGCATCAATACGCTTGATGACCGCGCCTGCCAATGACTGCGGCAAGCCCGAATGAGCAATCGCTACCGCAAACGCCCCAAGCAGTGCATACGACAGCGCAATCTCTGCGCCATTACGGATGCCTTCTTGAAAAGCATTAAGCGTATCAGTAATACCAAGCCCTGCCAGCAGTCCACCTGCCAGCGCGCCGATTAATAAACTGAGCACCACGTGCACTCGCGAAAGTGACAGTCCTAGCATAATAATAACTGCTAGCAATACTGCATTGATGGCCATGTGTTGCCCCTTGTTCTTTATACTTTGGTCTTATTGAGACCTATGAATATTGAAACTAATGAATATCGCCCTGTTGTCTAAAACGTCTCAATATGAGAGCCTGTTTTAGACGCGCGCCAGTTTACCTTATTTTGCTTATAAAGCCTACGCATAGAACCGATTAGACATCATCATAGATAGCCAAATACCACCTATACATCTAAACCCTCTTCTATAATTTCTGACTGTCTTTATCCTTCATAGACCAGTCATAGACCAGTCATACTCCTGACGACACAGTATTGATAACATTAATAGCATTAATAGCATTGCTTACTGGACGCTCAAACAACTATTTAACAAAGATAAGCAGACGACTTCATCATTCAGCCTTGCAATTTTTTTCGTGAGCACCATTTATCTAAACATGAACCACGAACTTGACTTTACAAGTCTGGGGAACGAGGAAAAACATATGAGTGAACATAATATTGATAAAGACAACATCGACATCGATGTATCATCTGCCCTGAACACTGACACGACGTCTGACGCAAATACTGACACTGACGCTAACATCAGTGCTGACGCGAATAATGAGACAGAAAGCTCATCTACGGATGCGTTAAATGCCTCATCCAAGGCTGTCAAAGACGATGAAGATGAAAGCTATCTGCCACTGCTGGCATTACGCGACGTCGTCGTCTATCCACATATGCAAATTGCATTGTTTGTGGGACGTGCGCCATCGGTGAAAGCGGTTGAGTTGGCACAGGCTGAGTATGGCAATAAAGTATTGGTAGTCGCGCAAAAAGACTCACTGACCGAAGATATTGATCAAGACAACTTGTATCAGTACGGTACGGTGTGCCGCATCGTCAGCACTATGCCACACGATAGCGATGAGAACTGCATTAAAGTATTGATCGAAGGTCAATACCGCGCTCGTGTCGATAACATAGAAGGCCATGATGATTTATTAATGGCGAGATTTGAACGTGCCGACCTTGATGTCAGCATGGATGAGAGCCAACAGAAAAACACCATTCAAGCATTAACTACATTATTCGAAAGCTATGCAGATGCGCGACTTCGCAATGCACGTGAGCTGACTCGTGTGGCTAAGCGTATCGACGACTTGCTTGAGTTGGTTTATTTCATCTCAACTCGTGTGTCGATGGATCTTGATATCAAACAGTCTTTCTTAGAAGAAGACGATATCAAAACGCATATCAATACCTTGACTGAATATCTGGTTAAGCAAAGTGCTGAGCAAAACATCGAGCAAGATATTCAAGATGCTGTCCGTCAGCAAATGGAAGACAATCAGCGCGAATATTTCTTGAATGAAAAGATGAAAGCCATCAAAAACGAGCTGTCAGATATGAATGACGGCGCGTTCGATGGTGAAGATGATGTTGCTGAGTTAGAGCAGCGTTTAGAAGATGCTGACCTACCAGACGATGTGCGCAAAAAAGCTGAGCAAGAGTTCAAAAAACTTAAAATGATGCCACCTGCATCAAGCGAATCGTCAGTGGTACGCAACTATATTGAATGGATTTTGGACACGCCATGGAATGCGACGACCAAAGTATCTATCAATTTAGACAAAGCTAAGACGGTATTAGACGAAGATCATTATGGCTTGCAAGATGTGAAAGACCGCATCTTAGAATATCTCGCCGTGCAATCACGCGTGAAAAAACTTCGTGGCCCGATTCTATGTCTCGTCGGTCCTCCAGGTGTTGGTAAAACTTCACTAGGCGAATCTATCGCCCGTGCCACTGGTCGTAAGTTTGTACGTATGGCGCTTGGCGGCGTACGTGATGAAGCAGAGATTCGTGGTCATCGCCGTACTTATATCGGTGCGATGCCGGGTAAAATTGTTCAGTCATTGGCAAAAGTAGAAGTCAAAAACCCGCTGTTCCTATTGGATGAAATCGATAAGATGGCGCAAGACTTCCGCGGTGATCCAGCATCAGCGTTGCTTGAAGTATTGGATCCATCACAGAACGATACATTTAACGACCATTATTTAGATATGGACTTAGATTTGTCGCAAGTGATGTTCATCTGTACTGCCAACAGTATGGATATTCCGCCTGCGCTGCTTGACCGTATGGAAGTCATCCGCTTGCCAGGTTATACCGAAGAAGAAAAGGTCAATATCGCACAAAAATACCTAGTGCCAAAAGCAATTAAGCAAAACGGTCTCAAAGAAGGCGAAATTGAGATTGTTGAAGCCGCATTGCACAGCATCGTGCGTAGCTATACGCGTGAAGCAGGTGTGCGTAACCTTGAGCGTGAAGTGAATAAAATCTGCCGTAAAGTGGTTCGTGGTTCGGTTGAAACTCATGGCGCACGTGCTCCGAAAAAAGCAGAACGTCAGCTAGTGACAGTCGATGACAAGAACATCGATGACTATCTAGGTGTGCACCAGTATGACTACGGTCTGGCTGAAGAAGAGCCTGAGATTGGTCGTATTACCGGTCTTGCATGGACTCAGGTCGGCGGTGAGCTATTGACTATTGAAGCGGTCGGTATGAAAGGGAAAGGCGAGCTTAGCTTTACCGGTTCACTCGGCGATGTAATGAAAGAATCGATTCGCGCAGCAATGAGTGTGGTTCGTGCTCGCGGTGATAGCTTAGGCATTGATTACGAGACGTTTAAAACAACAGACGTCCATGTACATATGCCAGAGGGTGCGACGCCAAAAGATGGCCCATCTGCTGGTGGTGCACTGACGACAGCGCTCGTCTCTGCGTTGACAGGTATCGCTATCCGTCCAGATATTGCGATGACAGGTGAGATTACCTTACGCGGTAAGATATTACGCATCGGTGGTCTCAAAGAGAAATTGCTGGCGGCACATCGCGGCGGTATCAAGCACGTCTTGATCCCAGCGACTAATGAGCGTGATCTGGCTGATATCCCTGACAACGTAAAAGAAGGCCTAACCATTCAGCCAGTCGCCACGATTGAAGAAATCTTAAAGGTTGCTTTGGTGAGTATGCCAACACCAATCAAACCTGCAAAAGTTACGGTTGATAAAACCTCTGGCAAAGCACTGCATAACTAATTGAACCTTTATTAAACTCGTCCTATAGATTAAGAAGCCGCTCATCACAATGATGGGCGGCTTTTTAATGCCTATTTATTATTCATTTTCTTGCAGTTCATAGCTTTCTTAGTAGATTTCTCACACATTCAAAACCATTTAATTTTAAAAATCATTTATCTTAGTTCGTTTTTCAAACCCATACGTTACTTACATTTATTAACTGATTGTTGCGCATTTGATGAATAACTATAGAGTTAGCTTGGCTATACTGACTCCGATGTTAACGAATATTGACACCGATTTTTATAGAACAATAACGATAGATATTCGCGGCTTTAATGAAGATTAAAAATAACAACTCAAACAATTGGAGATAATAATGAATAAGACATTACTTGCAAGTACCCTATTATGCGGTTCAGCGTTAGCAATGACTGGTTGCCAAACGGTAGAAAGTCAAATGCAAACAGGCAATCCTTTAGCACAGCCAACGCTAAAATCAACCATACAAACAGTAGATGGCAAGAAGAAAGAAGTTGGTCAAGTTTTCTTACGTCCAGTTGATGGTGGCGTCCAAGTTTACGGTAAACTTACTAACCTACAGCCAGGCAGAACTGTCTCATTACATATCCACGAAACAGGCAGCTGTGACGTTATGGGTAAAGCGGCAGGCGGTCACTTCAATCCAGACAACAAACCACATTCTAATCCAGATGACATGAATGGTCATGCTGGTGACTTGCCAAACTTAACTGCTAATGAAGATGGTGTTGCTACTATTAACTATGTGAATAAGAAAATCGCAGCGACTGAAGCAGGTAAATACAGCGTAAATCGTTTGGCCTTTATCGTCCATGCTGGCGTTGACGACTATACCAGTCAGCCTTCAGGTAATGCAGGCGATCGTATTGGTTGCGGTATCATCGTAAAAAACTAATACTGTCCAAACCTATGGACTTAGGCTAAGTCTGCAAACGTAGAAATGGCTAAAAAGCAATATTACAAGCACAAAAAAACCCTCTTAAATGATAAGAGGGTTTTTTGTTGGAAGTAACTATTAGGTTTGTTTAAGCCAATACAAGAAAGACCAATGCAAATTGTACCTGTAGTACATTAAATGAGTCTGACGCTATAAAAGCACTATATTGGATGTAACAATATTTACTCCTCTACCCATTCACCTTTACGCCAGTAAACACCCCAACGTGTGGCCTTGCCGTTTTTCTCAGAGCCGATATACTGCTCTTTTTTCTTACGTGACCAGCGCAATATGGTTGGGTTGCCTTCAGGATCTTCATCTGGTCCTGCAAACAGATACTGGAACTTATCTTCCATTTTATCTTTAATTTCTCGTAGCTCAGCCAGCTTTGGCGGACGTGTCTCGCGCACTTTTGGGAACTTAGACGCTGCTAAGAACATCCCAGCCGCCCCTTCACGCAAAATGAAATAATCATCGTGCTTGGTCGACTTTAGCTCTGGCAGATGGATTGGATCCATACGTGGCGGCGCTGCTTCGCCTGTTTTTAGCACCTTGCGCGTATTGTCACATTTCTGACAAGCGAAGTAAGGACCAAAACGTCCCGTCTTCAGCTCCATCTGTCCATCACATTTATTACAATCAATGGTTGGTGCATCTGAACCAGGTACTTCAAATTTACCTTCTTCTAGGATATAACCATCGCAATCAGGGTTGTTACCGCAAATGTGTAGTTTGAGGCCACCGTCTACGATGTAACCATTCATCGCCGTGCCACATTTCGGACAGCGTTTTTTCTCCATCAAATCTTTAACTTCTGCTGCTTCGTCATCACCTTCCGCATCATCTAGATTGGCGAATGCTTCAACTGGCATTAGATTTTTGGTGCCTTTACAGCGCTCTTTTGGCGGTAAGTTATAACCAGTACAACCTAAGAATACACCTGTTGAGCCTGTGCGCAGCTGCATCGGACGATCACAGATATCACAGTGGACATCTGGTACATCGGTCGGATCGTTTGGACGCATGCCGTCTTTTTCTTTGGCGCGCTCTAGAGTGGTTTTGAACTCGCCGTAGAAATTATCAAGCACATCTTTCCAGTCTTGATCACCTTCTGCCACATGATCGAGCTTGTCCTCTAACGCAGCGGTAAAGGTATAATCCATTAAATCTGGGAAGCTAGCCGTCAATCTATCAGTAACGATATCGCCCATTTTTTCAGCAAACAGACGCTTATTCTCAAGCTTCACGTAGCCGCGATCTTGAATGGTTGAGATAATTGAGGCATACGTCGATGGACGACCGATGCCTTTTTTCTCAAGCTCTTTTACTAGACTGGCTTCAGTATAGCGAGGCGCAGGCTTGGTAAAGTGTTGACTCGGATCAAGCTTATCTAGGTTTAACTTATCGCCTTTTTTGACATCAGGCAGTAAGGTGTCATCAGTCTTGGCCGGTGGCATGACTCTTGTGTAGCCATCAAATACCATGGTACGACCGCGGGCTTTTAGCTCGATATCATCTGCACCGACAAACAGGTTCACTGACAGATATTTGGCAGGTAACATCTGACACGCCACAAATTGACGCCAGATTAGCTCGTATAGACGTATCGCATCACGCTCAACACCTTTGAGCTGTGTTGACTTCATATTGACATTAGAAGGACGAATCGCTTCATGCGCTTCTTGTGCGCCCTGCTTGTTACCATAGAAATTTGGTTTTTCTGGTACGTACTTTGCGCCATAGCTGTCTTCGATATGACCACGGACAGCAGCAAGCGCGTCGCCTGATAAGAATGTCGAATCGGTACGCATATAAGTAATATGACCGGCTTCGTATAGACGCTGCGCTAAGATCATGGTTTTCTTAACAGAGAACCCTAAGCGTGTACTAGCAGCCTGTTGCAAGGTCGAAGTAATAAACGGCGCACTTGGACGTGATTGCGTTGGTTTCTCTTCACGCTCTTTAACGATAAAGTCACTTGCCTTGAGCACCTCTAAAACTTCATCGGTCTGCTCTTTATTACCAAGCTTTAGGGTTTTCCCGCCTTGTTTGGTCGCCTCTAAGCGGATACCGATTTGCTCAGCGTCTGAGGTTTTTTTGGCTTTACCATTAGCAATGTGCGTATCAGCATGAATTTGCCAGTACTCTTCTGGAATGAACGCGCGAATCTCATGCTCACGCTCGACGACCAAGCGCATAGCGACTGACTGCACACGACCTGCAGACAGTCCACGAGCAATCTTTTGCCACAATAATGGCGATACCATAAAGCCAACAACACGGTCCAAGAACCGACGGGCTTGCTGCGCGTTCACGCGGTCAATGTCTAATTTTGAAGGCTGCTTAAATGCACTTTGAATAGCTGATTTGGTAATCTCGTTAAAGACCACACGTTGATACTTGTTATCAGGGCCACCGATGACTTCTTTTAGATGCCAAGCAATCGCTTCCCCTTCTCTATCCATATCCGTTGCTAGATAGATTTTGTCAGCGTCTTTGGCTAATGCTTTAAGCTCTTTGATGACCTTGGTTTTATTTGGTAGTACTTCGTAGACTGCTGCCCAGTCATGCTCTGGATCTACACCCATGCGGCGTACCAGTGCTTGCTGCGCTTTTTCTTCTTTGGTCAGACTGTCATCTTTTTTAGCGGTTGTTGCTTTCTTTGCGCTTTTACTCGCACTGACCGGCAAATCACGGACGTGACCGATACTTGAGCGTACGATAAAGTCATCACCAAGGTATTTATTAATCGTTTTTGCCTTGGCTGGTGATTCTACAATCACCAAAGACTTACCCTTTGGGCTGTCAGCAGCTGGTGCTGGACTTTTTTTGGTTGTGGTTTTTGCCATGTTTGACGACACCATAATATAAGTAAATTAAAAGTAAGGTTAAATTCAGCAGCACGGCAATTTATGGAAGCGGATACTCATGGTTTGACCATGGTTCAACTATTTATAGTAATAATCGCTGCTGATAAAAAAGGTTATAAAACAAATAATAACCATAAAATAAAGATATAGTTATAAAGACGTTACACTGCTAAGCGTTAAACTGTCAACTTTAAATAATTTGAATATGACAAACCGCTTGCATATTGCCCTTTAATGGAGACGAAAAAACGCTTTACTAGGTTTATGCTTGTTTTTGCATCTGTAGCGCCCATTTCTCAAGGTTTTCTTTGAGCACTAATAAGTCCGCTTCGATCCGTTTTTGATGGTACGTAGGATTGGATGCTGGACGTACATAAGCAATATCTTCCCAATAAATAATAATGCTATTGGCCTTGGTCAATAGACCTTTAACAAACGGTTCGATACTTACGGGTAGCTCCAACGGCACTTGATCCAAGCTAAAATCAGTCTTTTTGACTACTGGATTATTGCTGATTTGACTAGAACGAATCGCACTGGGAATAGTAAGCGTCTTATCATCTGTACTGGTATCGACAAAACTGCTGTCTGGTCGCCACTGTCCATCAATCACTTGATAACGAGTATGCGGCAGTTTAGTGTCTTCAAATATCAGGCAGTACTGTCCAAGCATACCGCGGCCATACTCATTGTCACGGCCTTTAATCCAATCAGGGCACGAAACGAGTTTTGGATTGAGCTGTAGACGACGCGCGGTCATACGCAGCTTATCCAAACGCTGATCGATACCGTTCGGTTTGAGCGCCATCATACTCCCTAATACGAATAGTACAATGATAACGCCAATCAATGTTCCCATGATGGTCTGGCCTTTTGACTAAATGAAAAAGATACTAAGAGATATAGCGGTAAATATCGCTAATGAACCGTTATTTATAAATAGTACATATAGTTTTGCGATTAGTACGATAATAAACAACGATATATAAGGGCTTATAATGAGCACGAACCATTAAAAATCAAGCGTTGTCGTCCAATCGCGGTGCAACAGGTGCTTTTAAAGCATATGACAATTTAGCAAGTTACACTATTAAATCAGCTATTTAGCGTATACAAACTTACTGAGTACAGTACACTATAAAAACCAGATGCGAAAAGTGGTCAGTTCAAAAAAGTGCTATGATAAACCATAATTTTAAACGCGCGCAGGTTTATTATGAATTATCTTATTGAGTCAAACTCATCGGGCGCTTATCACGCTCGCAAGCTGATGAGTAAAGTCATGAGCAAAACAGGCATGAGCCTATCGCTACTTGGCGCGGTCGTACTGACATTATCAGGCTGTGCCACGACTCAGAGCCTAACCCCGCAGCAGTGTCAAAGCAGCAACTGGCAAGAAGTCGGCTACACTGATGGCTCGCAAGGACGTTCTGGTGCCTACTTCGGTCACTATACCAATAGCTGCGCCAGTGTCGGCGGTGCTAGTCCTAACCGTATCCAATGGGAACAAGGGCGTCAACAGGGTCTCAAAAACTACTGTACCGAGCTGAATGCTTATAAGCTCGGTCGCGAAGGCTATGACTGGCAACCTGTCTGTCCGTTAGAAGGTATTGAGAAGTTAGAAGAAGCCTACTCCCAAGGGCGCTACTACTATATCCGTCAGCGCGATCTCGACTACTTACGCTCACCTTACCCATTTGGCTACAGACATGCAGGCTTCGGTTACGGCTACCGTCCGTTTGGCTACGGCTGGTAAAAAAAGAAAACCTCACTAACGACTTAATTTGAGGTTTAAGTAGTTAATGAGGTTGGAGAAAATTTTATTATTTTAATTGTTTTTATTATAGCGGTGCTGGTTGTTTTACTGGTTGGGCTATTGATTTATCTAGCCAGTTTTCTAATATAAAGTCAAAGCTACTAGCACTAACTCACAGTGCTTAAACTATTCAATGCTTAAGTTCTTAAAGATTTAGCTACTAAACTATTCATTCACAAATGCGATTTTGGTCAGTCCAGCATTACTTGCGGCTGCTAAGACTTGAGCAACCGTATCGTACTTGCCTTCTTTATCCGCACGTAACTGTACCGCTGGATTCTTACCAGTCGCGCCTTGTTGCTGCAAGCGTGTCTCTAACTCTTCCATACTGATTGGATCACTATCCCAGAATATCCCTGCATCTTTATCAATACTGACTTGAATCGCTTCTGGCGGCGTTTCATTGAGCGCGGCACTAGTCTCTGGCAAATCTAAAGGCACCGTCGGATTCAGCACGGTCGCTGTCAATAAAAATATAATCATCAATACCAGCATGATATCGATAAGCGGAATGAGGTTCATCTCATCCATGCTTCGTACGTCATCATCACCCAATTGAAATGCCATAGTTACTCTCAATGCTTTTGGTTATTTTCACACAGCCAAGCCGTTTTTTGACGGTTTTTCGACTTGTCGTTTGAGCCTTTACAGACCTAGCGCTAGCAGACTTAATGCCTGCAAAATCAACACTATCTATAGCTGCTTTGGCACAGAATTACTGTAGTTGCTGGTATGCTGAGTCTCGCTCGTCGTTGAACGACTGCTTGTTGCAGTGTGTACTTGTGAGGCGCTAGCAGCATGGCTCGCGGTTACCTTGGTAGTATCCACAAGACCCGTTGATTGCGCCAATAGATCATGCGCTCTATCGTTGGCTTGATACATTATGCGGCGATTGATACGTACTGCAAGGTTATAAAACACCACGGCTGGAATCGCTACTGCAATACCAAGACCCGTCATAATCAATGCTTCACCGACTGGCCCTGCAACTTGCCCCAATCCTGCCTGACCACTCATACCGATATTGTGCAAGGCGTGGAAAATACCCCATACCGTACCAAACAAGCCAATGAACGGTGCAATCGCTGCCGTCGTACCAAGAATCGGCAGACCGCGCTCACTAGCAAAACGATAGCGACCGATATGCTTGAGCAAAGTCTGCTCAGTCACCAAACGGCGAGTGGCAGCATCAGTACCAGCCAAGTCAGACTGCCTGGCTTGTAATTGCTGGCTCAAATCATCTGCTACATTGGTCGCCAGTTTACGGCTTTGCAATACGCGGACGATACCTGTCACCCAAGAGAGAATAGATAACGCAAGCAACAAAAAGAACAACGTTTTTGTCACCATGTCGCTGATCTGCCAGTATTGCATAAAGTCCATGTCAGACTCCTTAATGTGTAATGCCATTACATGATACTGAGGTAAATATCATGTTTAGTTTTATAATGAAAAATGATGAATAAATACGTTTTTATAAAATATGAGCTATCAAGGAACCGCGTAACTGATCGGTAGGGTCACATCACCTACCACGGGTACGCCATTCTTAGTAAAGGGTTTGAATTTGCCAGACCGTACTTGACGTCTGGCTTCTTTGTCTACTAGCGGATTACCTGATGATTGAGCAACTCGCACGTTATCGATGCCGCCTTGCTTGTTGACTCGTAATACCAAGACAACGTTGAGCGTATCACCAGAACGGGCTCTACGTGCAGCGCGCTCAGGGAAACTAAAGTTTGGCGCAGATGCCCAGTTGGCAGAGCTAGCAGTAAAGCTAACAGGCTCATTACTCTGTGCTAAAGCAGCTGCTGCTTCCGCCTCAGCTCTTGCTTGAGCAGCGGCGGTCTCTGCGGCAGCCTTCGCTTGAGCGGCAGCTTTGGCGTCGGCGACTCTTTTGGCTTCTTGCTCTGCCCTAGCTTGCGCCTCTTGCTCAGCTTTTCTGGCTTGGCGCTCTGATTCAGCTTGGGCAGCTGCTTGACGTTGTGCTTCAGCTGCTGAGTTATCAACCTTTGGTTCCGGTAGCGGCTCTTTTGGGGCTACTTTTTGACTGGTATCAGGACGAGGCTTTTCTGACGCTATCACAGGCGTCACTTTCGGCTCTACATTTTTTACAACAGGCTCTTTTGGTTTTACTGGTGTCTCTGTTGGTTTTCTAACCGGCTCTTTAGGCTTTGGTTCAGGTTGCGGCGCTGGCTGAACTTGTACCTCAGGCTGTACTTCTTTTTTGACTGTGACTGTTTGTTTTTCTACTTCAGTTGAGACCGTTTTTGCCGGTAATGACACAAACTTTATCTCAAGTGGTGACATCTCTTTTTTTGGCTCAGGTTTGAGTTCAGGGGTTTTTATTGCCACTAGTGCAATTGCGGCAAGCACATGGAGTCCTAAGACTGCAACAATAGCTAGCAATAACGACTTAAGTGGTGGCGCGTCTAAATCCGTTGAACTCATAACAGCCTAATGTTTATTACTCAGAGTAGAATGGCGTAGATAATAATGCAAACGATAATTATTATCAATAATAATTTACAATATTTTCGTTATTTAATACATCTCTGACACGTGATATTGCTTAGTGGTTTTTCCTATCTCAACGCTCATTTCTATGAACGTTACCTACTTTTATACCTCACTACTATGAACCTTATTTTTCATCAAATGATACGTTGCGTTTAATATAACAAGTACTGTTAATAAAAACCATTATCATTTATATTGATAATGAGTCTCAACTACTTTATTATAACGGCTGTGTTGTCTACCCATACTATTTTTATAAAAACTATTCGTATAAAAAGTATAAAAACTATTCGTATAAAAAGTTATTAATTGGTACTAAGTAGACTATTTATTTTATGCTTTTTATCTCAGCATCTTTCAGACTTAATATTTTTAGGATTTTTCATCTGCAATTATTTTAGACAATTGCTTAAACATTTTTTGATAGACCGAGTTCATTATGCCGACACCCTTATTATCTAGCAGATCTACCGCCTCTTTTTTTAAACGTCCATTACTGACTGCTGCCATGACAGCGTTATTAGCTACGGTAGTGGCAGGATGTAGCTCGCCTGAATCTAATGACTCTGAGCCAGCAGACGCCAAAACTGAAAACCCAACGGCTGATGAATCACAGAACGTTGCCAGTAATGACGCTGTATCTGCTGAGAAAATCATGGTCAATACTGTAAAAGGTGATGTTGAGCTGGCTATGAACCCATCGCCACTTGTCGTTTATGACATGACGTTGATGCAAGATTTGGCGGCGCTAGATGTGGCGGTCGATGGTATGCCTGGTGGTCTATTACTAAAGAATCTACACTCAGAAACACAGCCTGATCCAAAATCGGTAGGTACTGTGTTTGAGCCAGATCTTGAAGCGTTGAATGCAATGCAGCCGCAAGCTATTTTGGTCGGTTCACGCATGGCAGAAAAATACGACGAGCTCTCAAGTATCGCGCCGACATTGGACATGAGTATTGATACAGCTAACATTTACGAATCAAGCAAGCAGCGCCTGCATGATCTAGGTGCACTGTTTGGTAAAAGCGATCAAGCCGCTAAGCTACAACAGAACATCGATGGACTCATCACTGAGGCCAAAAGTCTAACAAAAGAAAATAAAGGCACTGGCCTAGTCGTCATGGTCAATGGCAACAAAATGTCAGCCTATGGTGACAAATCTCGCTATGGTTTTATCCACACTGTGTTAGGTGTACCAATGGCAGATGACAAAATTGCCGATGCGCCTCATGGTCAGCCCATATCGTTTGAATATATCCAAAAAGCCAATCCAGATTGGTTATTTGTCATCGACCGTAGTGCCGCAATTGGTGAAGACGGTATTGGTGCTAAGGCCGTATTAGACAATCCATTGGTTGCCCAGAGCAATGCATGGAGTAAGCAGCAAGTGGTTTACTTGAGCCCAGATTCTTACTTAGCATTTGGCGGCTACTACCAGTGGATGCAGGATCTAACGACGATCAAAGATGCTTTTACTAACGCTAAATAATGTCGTTTTCTAGACAAACGACTGTTGCACAAGTAAGTATTATTACCGTTAACCCTGCTCATTTTTAAGCCAGTAGAGATTATGTCGTTATTTTCACCCCGTACTCATGCTAGGCTCAAATCCAGTACTGCTCCATCAGTATCAAGTTGGCAGAGCGGTACTGGCAATGTGTTACATCGACGTACTGTCATACCACCGTGGTTCATCAATACAGCAAGCCTCATTCTTATGGGGCTTTTGGTGTTATTGAGCTTATCTATCGGGGTGGCTGACTTTTCCTGGTCAGGTATCTTGCAGAGCCTGCTGACGCAGAGTGCTAATTCTGATAGCTCGCTGCTATTGGTTAGCCGCATACCGCGCACCATTGCCATTATCTTGACTGGTATTGCAATGGCTGTGGCTGGGATGATTATCCAAGTGGTGCTAAAAAACCGCTTTGTAGAGCCATCCATGGTCGGTGCAACTCAGAGCGCTGCACTTGGTTTGCTAGTGGTCAGTTTACTGTTCCCTGCCAGTGCGCTCATTGTCAAAATGGGCGTGGCAACCATCGCTGCCGTTTTTGGCATGATGCTATTTATGCTGCTCATTCACCGTATTCCGCCCACTGATTTTTTGATGATTCCACTGATTGGCATTGTCTTTGGTGGCATTATTGAAGCAGTCACTACCTTTATCGCCTATCAAACCGAGTCGCTACAGATGCTGAGTGTTTGGCAGTTTGGTGATTTTTCGGGCGTATTGGCAGGGCGCTATGAGCTGTTGTGGCTCACGGGTGGACTGTGTGTGCTGGCTTATATTATTGCCGACAAGCTGACCATCGTCGGTTTGGGTGACAATATCGCTTTGAACTTAGGCATTAGTAAGCGTCAAGTCACTTGGATTGGCGTGGGTATGGTAGCCATGATGAGCGCTGTCGTGGTCGTGACTGTGGGCATGATTCCTTTTATTGGGCTGGTCGTACCAAACATTGTGAGCCGTCTAATGGGAGATAAGTTACGTCGTAGCTTGCCAGCAGTTGCCCTACTTGGTGCTTCAGCAGTGTTGCTATGCGATATTATCGGACGCTCTATTCGCTATCCATTTGAAGTGCCGGTCGCCACTATTTTTGGTGTGGTTGGTACAGTGCTATTTTTATGGCTGTTATTACGTGCACCAGCTGAGCAGTAGCACTATGTTCACTAACTGTGTATTAATTTTCAACACTCACTTACCGTCGTTCATTTTTTGCCTTATTAGATAAGCTTGGCACCATAGGATTTTTGTATGTTCTCATCAACTAAGCTTACTTCCACCAAGACTGGTACTACAAACACTAGCACAGCGGTAGATAACTCATCTTCAACAGATGATCAGTATTCAGCCGCTGCACAAGGTCAGTTGGCAAAGCTTTGGGCATGGATAGCTGAGCATCCAAAATCCATAGCAGCTATTGTTCTACTTATCTCGATGACCTTGTTTATGACACTCAATGTCAATGGCTATTGGGACTTTGCGCTACCATTACGCGGCAAAAAACTGCTGGCACTGATGGTGGTTGGCTATGCGATTGGCGTGTCGACGTTACTGTTTCAGACGTTGACTCACAATCCAATTCTAACGCCCTCCCTACTTGGCTTTGATTCACTCTATGTTCTGTTGCAGAGCTTACTGGTTTTCTTTTTAGGTGCGATTAGCTTTACCAGTATCGACCCCCTTGCCAAATTCACACTTGAAATTGTCCTGATGTTTGGGGCATCTTTATTATTGTTTAAGTTATTATTTTCTAAAAGCAGTCAGGATCTGACGCGGCTAATATTGGTGGGCGTTATCTTTGGTGTGTTGTTTCGCAGCTTATCAGCACTTATTGCACGGCTGATTAATCCTGATGATTTTGTGGTTGTACAGTCTGCTAGCTACGCGCAGTTCAACACAGTCAACCCTCAGCTACTAGGTATCAGCTTATTTATCTGTGTCATCACCGCGATATTTGTATGGCGCTGGCGTTACCAGTGCGATGTGTTGATGCTCGGACAAGCGCAGGCCGTCAACCTTGGTATCAACTATCAACGTTTAGCATTTGGTCTATTAACTGTCATCGCTGTATTGGTTGCCACGGCTACCGCCCTGGTCGGTCCAGTGACTTTCTTTGGTCTATTGGTTTGCGCATTGACCAATCGTATCGCTCGACATATGTATCACACCGAGCGGCTGATATTAGTCAGTTTGGTCGCTATGATTTGCTTGGTGCTGGGTCAAACTATCTTTGAGCAAGTGCTAGATATGGCAGGCGTATTGTCCGTCGTGATAGAGCTAGCAGGTGGATTGATGTTCTTAGCATTGATATTTATGTCTCAACGTCGTTCTTTATGATTACTTAGCCGACATTGTTTATTTAGCTGATGCTGTTGATAGAGAAAACCCTAAGACTTTTTTAAATAAGACTGACTATGATTAAACTGAATAATATCTCTCACCATATTGGCAAACAACAAATCTTGCATGACATTACGTTGTCCCTACCAACGGCGCAGGTGATTGCTTTGATTGGTCCTAATGGTGCTGGGAAGTCTACGTTGTTTTCTGTCATGGCTCGCTTGCAGCCGCTACAATCTGGGCAGGTGAGCTTCGCTGTAGATAATGAGGAACGTGACATTGTCAGCTGTCAGGCGCGGACGCTGGCCAAGACTGTCGCGATGCTCGGGCAAGACAATCATGTACAAGGACGCCTGCGCGTACATGAGCTACTGATGTTTGGTCGTTACCCTTATCATCAAGGGCAACCAACCGCAGACGATCAGCAAAAAGTACAGGAAATCCTCGAACGCTTTGAGCTTGAGCCACTTGCCGAGCGTTTCTTGTCAACGCTATCAGGTGGACAGCGTCAGCGCGTGCTGATCGCTATGATTGTCTGCCAAGATACACCCTATCTATTGCTCGATGAGCCACTGAACAACCTAGATATGTATCATGCTGGTCGGCTGATGCGTGAGCTACGTCAGCTTAGCCACAATCAGCAAAAAACCGTGGTGATTGTCCTGCATGATATCAACCAAGCGGCACAGTTTGCCGATACAGTAGTTACGATGAAAGCAGGAGAAGTGACGGCTGTTGGTCGTCCTGCTGATGTTATTACTAAAGAAACGATGAAAGATTTATACAACGTCGATGTCACTGTCCTAAGTCATCAAGGACGTCCAGTGATTGTTGATACGGTTTAATGAGTGGTTAGACTCAAGTACGCAATAAAAAACTCAATATAGTGCCAGTACATTGGTACCAGCATTATATTGAGCACATTAATTTTATCTCTTAATATCTATTTAAGTTTTTGCGCTGCTTTAAGTCGTTGCTGTCGACCTTTCCACCATAGATAGACGCCCGTAATGGACAACACTGTCACAGCCAAACCTACCAGTGCTAAAAATATTTGATACAGTAAGTGGCCGATGCCATGGCCAATATGACCCATATGTAAAGTCATCAACCAATTGTTGGTTTTGCTACCAAATGATGAGTTCTGGTAGCCAAAGTTCACCTGTTCAACGCTACCCATTTTTGCATTGACCGTGATGGATGATGCACCGCCTTTTTTACCAATGTCCTTATCTGTCTTAAAGCGCAGCTGCCATTGACCTTCGTCCTCAATCCAACGTATGCCTAAAAACTCTCGTACTATCATACCCTTGCTTTGGGCAGCGATGTTTGCCTGTTCACTTAAATAAGCAATACTATTGGCTTTGTTGACCATATCGACAGCCTCGACGTCGACAGCCTCATTGTTTACAGCTTCAACTCTAGTCGCTGTTTCTGTACCAGAAGTCTGCTCTGCTTTTCCATGTGGTTTTCTTGAGTTCTCCTGTCTCTCACCTCTTTCCTCGAGTCCTACGACAGCGTGCATCACAGGTTGATAGACCTGTCTTAGGTTAAAACCAACACTCGACCACGCGATGACAAACAGCATGATCCATAACCATAGCCCAAAGGCATGGTGTAGATCATAATTCAATTTAAACATATTACTTTTGGTACGAATTTTCCACGCTGGTAACCAACGTTTCAAAAAGGAGGCACGTTTTTTAGGCGAGGTTTGATTCTGTGCTTTTTTCTTGATCGCTCTAGGAAACGTTAAGTAAAAGCCAATAAAGCAATTAATCGTCCACACGAGCGCGACAATCCCTAGTAGCAATTTTCCAATATCACCCAATAATAAATCGCGATGTAACCAAAACACTTTCCACATGGTGTTGTGCCATGCCCACTCATCTCTATCACGAGTACCAATGATATCGCCAGTATAAGGGTGGACATAAACTTGTTGAAACGGTGCTTTTGGTTGGTTTTGGATGGCTTTTCCTCGTGCTCTATCTACCGAAAATACGGCTGACCTCTCTGCTGCTATTGAGGTTGGCATGCTAGAAAAAGCATATTGAGGGTACGCACTAATGACCTTATCATGAAGCTCTGCAATAGGCAGATGTGATGCGTTTTGTTTCTCAACCTGAGCCAGTTTATGGTTAAAGATATCGTCTAGCTCGTCATGAAATGCCAATAATGTGCCAGTAATACCAGTGATAATTAAAAAAGCTGCCATGGCAAGCCCAGTATAACGATGGAGCCATAGGCAAGCTTGACGAGGATTGAATGAAATCATTAGTGTTGGTTCTTTATCATATATTGTTTTGGTAGATGCTTATCAGTTAATACATCATTACTGTTATAGCCAATGTAAAAGCTAATAGGCAATAAAAAGCCAGCTCCCGTGTAAGACAGCTGACTTTATAAGTACGATTAGACTTAAATTCGATAAGCTAGATTAGAACTGATAAGTTAAAGACGTTTTGATATTACGTCCCATCTCAAAATCAGTATAGGCATCATCGATAGAGTTACGTGACGCATGGCTTGCATAAGTCTCATCAAAGATGTTGTACACACCTAGTGTGGCCTTTAAACCTTCGATTTGAGTTGGCGTATAAGTCATAAAGATATCGTGCACGTCATAGCCTGGTTTTTCGTTGTCATCACCAGCGGTATTCGGTGTCACATCGGCGACATAAGTACTGCGCCAGCCAAGCTCAGTTGTGTTGGTTGGAGCGTAACCTAGGTTGACCATGTACTTATCGCCAGACTCAGAGCCACTACCACTGACAGAAGAGATATTGTAACCCGTATCTTCGCCTTTGCTACGCGCACGAGCATAGCTTAGACCCATGTTGAAGTTATCTGCTCGATAATCAGCTGATAGCTCTACGCCTTTGATTTTAAAATCTTCATCATTATTAATGACACCTTGGCAGCTACCGTTTAGTTGTCCAGTCGCACAATCTAAACCAACTCTACCATTGCCTGCACGTACAAACTCAATATAGTTTTCGATATTGGTTTCAAAGTATTTAGCACTTAACTTTAAAGAGTCATCAGCCACTGTCAGACCACGCAGCGTTGTAGCAATACCGACTTCTGCATTGTCGCCTTCTTCTGCTTTTAAGTCGTCATTGACATATGTACCAACACCATCGGAATTAAAAATCGTTTGGCTAAGATCTGGACCATTAAATAACTGAGTATAGCTTGCAAATAGTTGGGTGCGCGGTGCAATCTCATAGCTAGCAGCTAGTGCGCCAACGACATTGTCATAAGTCTTGCCAGCAGATACATATTCTGGAGACTCATAACGGTCATAACGGACGCCTGGCGTTAAGCTAAGCTTACCCATTTGCCACTGGTCTTCTAGATACACTGAAGTATTGGTTGCTTCATCGGTGCTCGCATTACCAAAGTCGCGTGTCATCTCAGATTCTTTTTTGTAATGCTCAACCCCAGCGATTAACTTATGAACCCCTGGCACACCGTTAATAATACTGCTATCGATGATACTGGTGTTTTGTACTTTTGCGCCTGTGGTTTGGACTTCTGCATCAAACTCAAACCCAGGTTCGCCATCAGAGTTACGCAAAATCTGCGTGCTAGTCTGATAGACATTGGCATCTACATTAACCAACTGGTTAGCAGGACTGTAAGCGTAGTCAAGCGCATAGGTATCACGTTTGACTTCCTGCGGGATGATTGGGTTCCAGCCCCCAGCAGGAAAATCTGGACGTAATGGGAACTTGCCTTTGTTTTCGGTACGGCTAAAGCTAGCGCCTACATGATGGTCACTACCGACATAAGCACCGGCTTTTAATAGGATGTTTTCGCCTTCGCTGTCTTCCGTCTGGATTTTACGACCTTTACCGTCTTCACCAGCGTCTGCATTGCGTTTGCCATAATAAGCCAGTAAATCAACATTTTCTGTTGGCGCACCATATACAGTAGCTGAGGTTAGCAGTTCATCATTGTTGCTAGCATAACCTGTATGCAGCTTAGCACCTATCTTCTGACCTGGCTTGAGTAAATCTGCCGCGTCGACTGTCTCAAAAGCAACCGCACCGCCGATAGCATCATTGCCTAGCGTTACTGAGTTATTGCCCACTGATACTTCTGCTTGTTTTAGCAGATCTGGATCAATAGTGACGTCACCCATATGGTAGAACAACGCGCCTTCTTGACGTGCGCCATCAATCGTTACTTTTAGGTTGGTATCATCAAGACCACGTACACGAATACGTTGGTTGACTGATGAGGTACCGCCCACGCTTACCCCTGGTACAACGTCCAGAAAATCGCTCAAATGGCTGGCTTGTGCAGCTGGGGTGTAGTCATCTATGTAGACAGAGTCTTCTTGTACAGCGTCACGTACTGAGCTATTTGCTGTTACAGTGATAGTCTGCAATGTCGTGTTTGGCATATCTGCTGCCGTTGCGGCACTGGCAGCTTGTGTCCACAATACAGCGGCAACACCGATAGACAATACTGTCAATTGACTAGATAACTTTACTTCGCGCATAACACATTTACTCACTTTGTTTACTGTCAGAAATTAGAATGTTTAGAATTATTTTTAAAAGTTGTCGTCAAACAACCCTTAAAATAGTGCCTACCAGAAGATGGAATATCTTGAAAACACTTAACTCGTTATGCAAATAACATGATTAATGTTAATGATAATGATTAGCGTTTAAATAATGAGAGGCATAATAACGAAGTATTAACACTTTGGCAATAATTAATATAATAAATTCTCAGTTTTAGCTCTGAATATGCTGAGAGAGTGCGAAAATGCTTCTGTACTAGCCGTAAATATAGCATTCAATATGATTTTGGCTATGTATGAAGGCTATATGTAGTCAGGTGTAGGAACTTATCACTTCTACATCAGTCTGCTATTAACTTAGCTCATCACTTGTTTTTATTGTACTACTGTACTAGAATGCTGAAACAAGATGGTTCGCAGCGAAAAATTGCTCAATAACCGACCTATCTATTTTCTTTGGCTAAGATTACCTACTATGACTACCGATCCTTATCAAAGCTTAGTGAAACATTTGACCAACTGTGCTGATAGCGCAGATATCGAAAAGCTGCTCAGTGCCCTGCTGACCCATAAAGAACAGCATGACATTGCCAATCGTATTCGGATTTTTGACTTGCTAGATCGTGGTAACACCCAGCGTGATATCTCTGAGCAACTAGGTGTTGGTATCGCCACTGTCTCTCGCGGTGCCAAGGCCAAGCAAAGCCATGATGTCAGTGCGTTACTGGCTACTCATAGAGACCACTCTTAACCATTTTAACGATACTATCTAGCTTTTTACTGACGAAACTTATACTTATTAATCGAAACTTATCAATCAACACATATTTGAACCATTTCGGACTTTGTTATGACCTCTAGTACTCGCACACAGACCAAACCTGCTCCTATCGATATCCCGAGCAAACCACAACGTATCAAACTGACGCAAGATATCGATTTTTTTGCATTATTCAAACGTATCGAAAGCGCGTTTGATACCTGCTATTTACTCGAATCATTAGGTGAAGACAGCCATATCTCGCGCCATCATGCGATTGGCTTTGACCCTGTGACAACTATCGCCGCATTAGACCGCAACACGCTTGCCATTACCGATAACAAAACTGCTGAAACAAGTTGCTATCAAACCGATAACCCTTATCAGCTACTGCGTGATATAACGCCCCAGCATGTTATCGCTCGCGATCAAAGCGGTGGTCTAGTCGGGTATTTGGGTTATGACTGCGTGAACTTCTTTGAACCTAGCCTCAATGCAAAGGCCAGTGAAGACTTCGAACCATTTAAGTTTGGCGTGTATCTAGATGGATTGACCCTAGATAAGATGACTGGAGAAATCTTCTACTTTTATTACCCAACTGCTCAACAAGAAAACCGCATCGAGCAAATCAAAGCCCTACTCGATGAGCCAACGCCTAGCTATGAAGCGCCTAAAGTTGAATTTTTAGGTGATGGTATGAGCCAAGAAGAGCATGCCAATGTCGTCATGCAAGTCAAAGAAGACATCATCGCTGGGCGTATTTTTCAGTGCGAGGTTGGGTTTAAATCTAAGTACCGTATTGCCGGTGACAAGATGCCGATTTATGAAAAGCTGCGCGCGGTCAATCCATCACCGCACATGTATTTTATGAAATTTGCGCAACAGTGCATCATTGGTGCCTCGCCTGAGCTGCTATTCCGCTTGCGTCAGGGTGAAATGGAAACCTATCCGCTCGCAGGAACGGCTAAACGCGGCGTCGATGTGATTGAAGACCGTAAGCTTGCCCGCGCCTTGCTCAACGATGACAAAGAAATTGCCGAGCATAATATGTTGGTGGATTTGCATCGCAATGATATTGGCCGTGTGGCACGATTTGGTACGGTAAAAGTACGTAGTTTGATGGATATCAAACGCTTCTCTCACGTGCAGCATATCTCTTCTGAAATCGTTGGGATCTTGCATCCTAACGAAGATATGTTTAGTGCCCTTGCCAGTAACTTCCCTGCTGGTACCTTGTCAGGCGCGCCCAAGGTAGAAGCCATCAAAGTGATTAATGAGCTAGAGCCAGATGGCCGCGGTGCTTATGGCGGTGCATTAGGCTCGTTCAATTTTAATGGTGATTGTATCTTTGCCATTCCTATTCGCAGTCTGTTTATCAATGGCGAGTCTGCCTACGCTCAAACTTGCGGCGGTAACGTTTACGACTCCAACCCAGCTGATGAGTACTTAGAGATTCAGCGTAAACTGTCGGCGATGAAAGTCGTGTTAGACAGCTTTATGCAGTCGTAATTCGTATCAGCCATAATTCATACTAAACGTACTGCATAAATTGACCATATTTTACCTAGCTATATTTTTATAAAAGAGTTTATGACCCATGAATGTTTTAATTATTGATAACTACGACTCATTTACCTTTAATCTCTACCAGTATGTGGGCGAGATTTTGCAAACCTTAGACAGTGATGAAGAAGCCAGCGTCATCGTCAAACGCAATAACGAAATCACCTTAGCAGACGTGGAAGCGATGAATCTTGATAGAATCATTATCTCACCTGGCCCTGGCTCCCCTGATGATCCCGCATACTTTGGCATCTGTAGCGAGGTCATTGAAACACTAGGCAAAACTGTGCCACTATTAGGTGTCTGCTTGGGTATGCAAGGCATTGCTCATGTATTTGGCGGTGATGTGGTACGCGCCAGTGTACCGATGCATGGCAAGGTCTCATCAATTCGCCATGATAATTCAGGTATTTATCAAGGCTTACCACAAGAGCTTGAGATCATGCGCTATCACTCGCTGGTGGTAAAAGCCGACACCATCCCAAGCTGTCTGACGATTACCTCAGTAGTCGCCAATGACAGCCGTGCTGAATTGAGCTTTGCTGAGTCAGCATTGACTGGTGATGAGATTATGGGACTGGCGCACAAAGAGTACCCAATCCAAGGCGTACAGTTTCATCCTGAGTCGTTTGCCACTGAAGGTGCTAAACGATTGCTGAGTAACTTTTTATTGCAGGTGTGAGCACTACTATCCAGCCACGCCTTCTATTTTAAATGACAGTCGATTAAATTTAGCACACGACCTAGTAGCGGTTTATAATCTTTTAGTGATAGACTCAAAAGAATAAACAAAAGACAGCCTTTAATCAGGTTGTCTTTTCTTATTTCAGTATTGCTTGGAGAGATTGTATCAATAGCAATTTTACAACATCTTGTGTCACTTAGATCGTAAGAAGAAAACAGTATGGCAAACATCGACAACGGAATGACGACCCATTCGCATCAATCATGGCTAGGCACCATCCAAATCATCACGGCTGCTATTTGCTGGGGCACCTTGGGTATATTCTCGACTTACCTAAACCAAATTGGCTTTAGTGGGTGGCAAGTAACCATATTACGCATTGTCACAGCGGCCTTTATCATTTTAGCCATGCTACCAACACTATGGCCACACCTTATCAAATTACAGCCAAAACAGTGGCTTGGTTTGGCGATGCAGTCGTTAATAGGTGTCCTTGGCATGTCGGTCTGCTATTTTTTTGCGGTAAGCTACGTTGGCGCTGGCCCTGCCGTTGCCTTACTCTATACCGCGCCTGTATTTAGTTTATTGTTTTCAAAGTTCTTACTGAGTGAGTCCATCACTCGTAAATCAGTGCTGCTAGCACTCATGGCAGTGTTTGGCGTTGGATTGACGATGCTAGGTGAGCAAGCAAAAATTAACTGGGGGATTTTACTCGGCCTATCAGCAGGGATGTGTTATTCGTTATATGGCGTATTGGGTAAACGTGCGATGCATTATGCTCACCCTGCCCCTTTGGTATTTTTCACTTCCATTATCATTAGTGCTGGCGTACTACTGCTCTTGCCTGAGACCTATAACACTTATAATCAGCTATTAGATCTCCCCTTAATGACTTGGGGCTATGTTTTGGGATTATCCTTATTGGGAACCGTCGTGCCATTTGGGCTATATATGAAGGCATTGGAAAAGCTGCCCGCCACTCGCGCATCGGTATTTACGATTTTCGAGCCATTGACTGCTATTGCGCTCGCGATGCTATTACTGCATCAATCTTTGTCTTGGATTCAGTATTTGGGCGTGGCGCTTATTTTGCTAGCAGCTTTATTAAATGCTGTATTAAATGGTACTGCTACTCGCGTACCTCGCTGGTTAAAACAACGACAAAAAGTATAGTTTACTGTCTATTTATTTGAAATACGTCCTATTTATTGCGATAAAAAAAGCCCCAACCATTACATCATGATTGGGGCTTTTTTTATCGCTTACGCAAAAACAAACGTTTTTACTGCTCAATACGTTGCAGAAATGCCTGTGTACGAGGATGCTTTGAGTCTTCAAAGAGCTGTTTGGCACTGCCTTCTTCGACCACATGACCGTCTTCAATCAGTACAACATGATCGGCAACGTCACGAGCAAAGTTGATTTCGTGAGTCACTACGACCATCGTCCAACCTTCAGAGGCGAGCTGCTTCATTGTCTCTAGCACATCCTGTACCAACTCTGGATCAAGTGCAGAGGTTGGCTCATCAAACAGTAATAATGACGGCTCAATAGCAAGCGCACGGGCAATACCAATACGCTGCTGCTGACCACCAGATAACTGGAACGGATAGAGATCCGCTTTGTCCGACAGTCCAACTTTCTCAAGTAGTACCAATGCCTGCTCACGGGCTTGCGCTTTGCTTTGCCCCTGTACTACCGTAGGCCCAAGCATCAAGTTTTCAATGGCTGTCTTATGTGGAAACAAGTTATAAGACTGAAATACCATACCTGATTTACGCTGTAAGGCTAGTAGCGTTTTTTTGCTTGGCTTAGTCGCAAAGTCGACGCTCAAGCTATCGTCATCAAAAGCAATCACACCTTGATCAGGAATCTCTAGCGCATTTAAACAACGCAAAAAGGTGGTTTTACCCGATCCTGAAGGTCCTAATATTACGACCACTTTGCCTTTATTGATAGTCAAGTCGATGCCTTTTAGCACCTGATTGCCACCAAAGGCTTTATGAATATTAGTGACTTTGATCATAAAAATTCCTGTTGTACTGGTCTTTATTTGCGACTGTTTATTCTTGCGTGCTTGTTCTTAAGCGCTTGTATGACTAATGGCTACGGAGCTAATAAAATCTGGGTAATAATTATCCAACCATCAATTATTTTGCCACATAGCGATCTAACCTAGTTTCAAGCTTGCCTTGGATAAAGGTCAAGAACAGACAGATACCCCAATAAATAATTGCCGCTTCTGTATAGACCAGCATAAACTCATAGTTACGAGCTGTGATGATCTGCGCTTGTTTGAATAGCTCGGTGACTAGCACCAGTGAAGCAAGTGAGGTATCTTTTACCAGACTGATAAAGGTATTAGACAACGGCGGCACCGACACTCGAAGTGCCTGCGGTAAAATCACATGGCGAAAAGTCTGTAGATACGTCAAACCAACCGTCGAGCCTGCTTCCCACTGTCCTTTTGGTATCGACAAAATCGAAGCACGCACTGTCTCCGATGCATAAGCACCGATGTTCAGTGAGAATGCAATAATCGCTGAGGGAAAGGGATCAAGCTTCACCCCAACACTTGGCAGACCATAGAAAATAATAAACAGCTGAACCAGCATCGGTGTACCGCGAATGGCGGACACATAGACACGAGCGAGCCGATAGATGATTTCATGGAACCAAGTGGCACGCGGAATGATACGAATCAATGCCACTGTCAGTGCAATGGCCATACCAATCGCAAATGAGATCAATGCCAGCGGTATCGAATAATAGATACCGCCTTTGAGCATTGGCCAAAACGACGAGATGACAATCTGCGCTCGATCAGGACTCATAAATGGCAATACTGCCAATAAGTCCGCGAACCATGATGTAGACATTACAGAAGCTGACATGATAGAAACTGACATTATTTTTGTTGACTTATATCAGCACCAAAGAACTGTTCGCTAAGCTTAGTTAGCGTGCCTTCAGCCGCCAATTCAGCCATCGCGTCATTTAGTTTTGCTACGACTTCATCATCACCTTTGATAAGCACTAGGCCTGAACCTGTTTGTTCACTTGCAGGTGCAGTTAGCTTAATCTCAAGATTAGAATCTGGAAATTTTTTGAGATAATCCAATACCGCTAGATTGTCATTCATCGTAAAGTCAGCACGGTCTTGCTTCACTAATTGAATCGCTTGCGCCATACCGTCGACAGGGACAATTTCTGCGCCGTATTTTTCTGCCAGCTCGCCGTAGTTACTGCTAAGTGATTGCGCCGTACGTAGACCTTTTAGACCTTCCCACGAGCTATAACGGTTATCATCAGTAGGTGCCAATACAACCGCACCTGACCAGCTATAAGCCATTGCTTTGTCATACTTTGCTTTACGCTCAGGCGTGGTCAAACTAACTTGGTTAGCCACCATATCAAAACGTTTTGAATCCAAACCAGCCAGCATCGCATCCCATTGAGTTTCTTTAAACTCAACGTCTACACCTAGTTTATCCGCGACTGCACGCGTTACTTCAACATCATAACCCGTTAGTTTGCCGCTCTCATCATGATACGTGAACGGAGGATAAGTACCCTCTGTACCGACGTTGATAGTGCCGCCGTCGTTGATACGTTGTAGCAAATCAGAACCGCCTGTTGCAGCGCTGTCAGTTGCACTGGTATCGGCTTCGTTGGTAGTAGATTGACCACAAGCGGCAAGGAACATGGTGCTGGCGGCAAGGGCTAAAAGAGTACGACGTTTCATAAGACGTCCTTATAAGAGTGAATGAATAAAGTAAAAACACATAATGCTAATAAGACACACAGCACTAATAAAATATACGGTGCTAATAAATAGGACAAGCCGACACAGAAGAACAATATAAGCTCATCTATGGTATTCGGCTTTGGTTGCCCGATTTGAGGTTATTCGGGCTATTTTTCAATACTGTTTCTATATTATATTTTAATTTTTAACGATTGTTCAAATATTCTGGCGACTTTAATTAACGCCAATTGCTATCTCATTAAATAGCAGCTTATGGATATAGTATCTCACTTTAGACAGAAAAACGTACACAATCAGTGAGCATACGTAAGCTATAGTCAGTTCAATATAATTTCGATACAAGCAAACCGAATGCAAGTTATACATGAGTATGCTTAGCGAGGATGACGATGTAGCGGATTTATATAGGCTTGACTATATCTGCTACAACTCGCCTGAGAACTGATAGCGAGCACCCGCATGCCACATTTTGACAAAGGTAACGACTTGGCCGGCCGAATAGGTCTGTCGACGCAGCACAAGCGTTGGTGACTGCGGCGCAATTTGCAAAAACTCAGCTATTTCATCAGGGGCTGCCAATGCTCGGATGGTATAGCTACCACTCTCTAGAGGGCTTTTGGCAATCAAGTAATCACTGGTATTGACCACACTAAAATCCTGATCGATAAACTTCGGCACTTTTTTAGCATCAACCCAACGTTCTTCAAACTGTATAGGCTGACCATCAGCAAAGTGAATGATTTTTACTTCATACAGGACAGCTTTATCACTAGCATCTGTCTGAGCAATCGCGTTTACAGACGTAGCCCCTTCATCAATCACAACCCCTTCATTAATACCAAACTTACGACGCAGCTCATTATCGAGCATATCAGCCGTAATAGCACGCTTACTCACGACCTGTGCCTCATAGTCGCGATTGGCTGACTTTAAATCCTCAGCGATGTTGCGTACCTCAACAAACGTATGATTGAACTGCTGCTGCGCGACAAACGTGCCCGACCCTTGTCGACGCTCTAGTACCCGCTCCTCGCTCAGCTCTTTTAGCGCACGGTTGACCGTCATTCGTGACACACCGAACTCTTCAGCCAATGCCATTTCTGTCGAAATCGCGTTGCCTGCTTGCCACTTACCAGAATGAATATTGTCTAGTATGGCGTTTTTTATGCGTTGATACGCCGGAATTGTCTTTGTCATATCCGCCTTTGACCGTCAGTTTTGCTAATAGGAATGACCACATAATATCACGAGACCACCGTGCAAGCCTTAGTCAAAATGTCTGAGCATTCAGTATTAACTAGGACGCTTTTCAACTCACTCGATAGTTATCTAAATCGGCTGAGTTAATAACAAAAATAATCAGTTCATGAAAAAAAATCCTTGCATGAAAAAAGCATCTTTGATAATTTGTATATACAAATATACAGCAGTGCTAGAAAATTTGTTTTATCGATTCGATATTTCTATGAATTTAGATGAACGCTTAGTAGTAGATAAATACTTAGTAGATGAATACCTAGGCTGACTGTAAGACACTTACTTTAATGACTTTATCGCCCTATTTGCTATCACAAGGATATGATCATGACTACTGACAATGGAACCAACAAAGAGACTAAGCTGACTCGCCGTGATGAGAGCCGTAATATTGCTGCGCCTACTGGTAGCACGCTACATTGCAAAAGCTGGCTGACCGAAGCCCCTTATCGCATGTTGCAAAACAATCTGCATCCTGATGTGGCAGAAAACCCAAAAAGCCTGGTCGTCTACGGTGGTATCGGACGCGCAGCCCGTAATTGGGAAAGCTATGATCAAATCTTAGAGTCATTAAAAGAGTTAGAAGATGATGAGACGTTGCTGGTACAGTCTGGTAAGCCAGTCGGCGTGTTTCAAACACACGAAAACGCACCACGCGTATTGATTGCCAACTCCAACCTTGTACCGCGCTGGGCAACATGGGAACACTTCAATGAGCTGGATCGCAAAGACCTGTTTATGTACGGTCAGATGACTGCGGGTAGCTGGATTTATATCGGTACGCAAGGCATCGTCCAAGGGACGTATGAGACTTTTGTGGAAGCGGGTCGTCAGCATTATGATGGTAGCTGGGCGGGTCGTTGGATTTTGACCGCTGGTCTTGGTGGTATGGGCGGTGCGCAGCCACTAGCTGCTACCTTTGCAGGTGCGACTTCGTTAAACATCGAATGTCAGCAGTCTAGTATCGATTTCCGTTTGCGCACGGGTTATGTCGATAAACAAGCGGACAATCTTGACCACGCTTATGAGTTAATCAAACAACATACGGACGCTGGTGAAGCCGTCTCTATCGCCCTACTTGGCAATGCCGCAGACATCTTGCCTGAGATGGTCAAGCGTGCTAATGCGGGTGGCATGAAGCCTGATCTGGTCACCGATCAAACCTCGGCGCATGACTTGATCAATGGCTATCTACCAAGCGGTTGGACGGTTGATGAATGGAAAGCTGCCCAAGAAGATCCAGAGCAACATGCAGCATTGACCAAAGTCGCTGCTCAGTCTTGCGCCGTACACGTACAAGCGATTTTAGACTTGCAAGCGATGGACATTCCAGCGACTGATTACGGTAATAACATCCGTCAAGTGGCGTTTGATGAAGGGGTCAAAGATGCCTTCAACTTCCCAGGTTTTGTCCCTGCTTATATTCGTCCGCTATTTTGCCAAGGTAAAGGCCCTTTCCGCTGGGTAGCGCTCTCAGGTGATCCAGAAGATATCTATAAGACTGATCAAAAAATCAAAGAGCTGTTCCCTGAAAACCAACATATCCATCGCTGGTTAGATATGGCAAAAGAGCGTATTCAATTCCAAGGCTTGCCTGCTCGTATCTGCTGGTTAGGGCTTGGTGAGCGTGACAAAGCAGGCTTAGCATTTAATGAAATGGTCAAAAACGGCGAGCTAAAGGGCCCAATCGTCATTGGTCGTGATCATTTGGATACGGGCTCTGTCGCCAGTCCAAACCGCGAAACAGAAAGCATGAAAGATGGTTCAGACGCCGTATCTGATTGGGCACTATTGAACGGTATGCTGAACGTGGCTGGCGGCGCGACGTGGGTATCACTACATCATGGCGGCGGTGTCGGCATGGGCTACTCGCAGCACTCAGGTATGGTCATCGTCGCGGATGGTACTGACGCCGCAGCCAAAAGATTGTCACGCGTGCTTGTAAATGATTGCGGCTCAGGCGTCATGCGCCATGCAGATGCAGGTTATGAGCTGGCCATTAAAACAGCGAAAGATTATGGTCTAAATCTGCCAATGATCAAATAGTTTGTCCCTTGTTCTTATACGCTGTAGCTGGGTATAAGGACATAATCGGCGTCTTATCAAGGAGGATAATATGATTGAACAAAATACAGCATCTGATCTGAACGATGAAAATGCAACGACATCGTCAAAAAAACTGCTATCAACCACTATTGCATTAATACAGCTGATTGTATTCAGTGCGATCGGTTTGGTCATGTTTTTCGTACCATTTACCATTGGTGAAAAAAGCACGATTTTGTTCGATCATGGCGCAACCTATCTGGTGACTCAGCAGCATACCTTGTCCGTGACGCTATTATTTTTACTCATGCTCTATGGAGTGAGTAAACCATTTATCGATGGCTCATGGCGCAAAAATATCACCCATATGATTATGACTACTTTCAAGATCATCGGTCTGATACTGGCAGTGATGTATGTGGCTGACGTAGCGCCTACCTTTATGATGGAAAAGGACATGCTGCCTTTTCTGTTTGAAAAACTGGCCTTACCAGTCGGCATGATTGTACCGCTTGGAGCGTTGATACTGGCATTCTTGGTTGGTTTTGGCTTACTAGAAATGGTTGGTGTGCTCATGCAGCCGATTATGAAACCTATTTGGAAAACCCCAGGTTCATCAGCGATTGATGCTGTTGCTTCCTTTGTCGGCAGCTACTCCATTGGCTTACTCATCACCAATCGTGTGTACTTGCAAAAGCAATATTCAGCACGTGAAGCCATTATCATTGCGACTGGGTTTTCGACTGTATCAGCGGCGTTTATGGTTATTGTTGCCAAAACGCTTGGTCTGATGGAGTTCTGGAATATGTTCTTCTGGTCTACGCTAGTAATTACCTTTATTGTTACTGCGATTACTGCTCGTATTCCGCCTATCAGTCTCTTTGATGATCATGTCGAACGTCCCACTTTAGATCATAAAGGTCGTACACGGCTAGCTGCAGCATTTGACTTGGGATTATCCACTTCGCGCCGTGCCACTGACCTCAAACAAATCTTGTGGTCTAACTTTCGTGATGGCCTGACGATGGCAGCCGCCATTGTACCATCTATCATCGCAGTCGGCTTAACAGGATTACTATTAGCAAAATATACGCCCGTATTCGATGCCTTGGGCCTGCTTCTTTATCCCTTTACATGGCTTGGCGGCCTACCGGAACCGCTAGTCGCTGCCAAAGGCATGTCAGCGGGATTGGCTGAGATGTTCTTGCCAGCATTACTACTAAGTGAGGCAGATATTCTGACACGCTATGTGGCAGGGGTCATTTCCATTAGCAGTGTGCTGTTCTTTTCAGCCATGATTCCATGCGTGCTTGCCACTGAAATTCCTATCTCTGTTGGCAAAATGGTCATCATTTGGTTCGAGCGCGTTGTACTTAGTATTTTATTGGCTGCGGCATTCGGACATCTGGCTATGTATTTCAACTGGATTGGCTAAAAAATTCAAACCCAATAATAAGTATTTCGTTGATTAAAATCCTTTTAACAACTTCATTTTAATAAAGATACTAGGGCGTGTCCTCAATTCAAACGAGTGTCCTCTAAATGGGCTAAAAACAGCTAAATTTTGCCAAACATCGTCAAATAGTTGGTCAATATCTCGATATTATCTGCACTATTTTCCTTGTTTGACGGCAATTTATCTCATTTTTATTACCATTTTTAAAATGAGGACACGCCCTAAACAAAAATAATATAACCCATACGGCTTACAACACTAGGATTACCCCTATGAACGACATCAAACAACTAACCCTACACCCTCGCCAGCTTAGCTTTAAAATGCTACGTGATATCTATGAGCAGCCTGTCATATTGACACTGCCCGAGAGCGCTTATGCCGCAATAGATGCCTCACACGAAGATGTGCGCACCATCATTGCACGAGACAAAAGCGCTTATGGTATCAATACGGGTTTTGGCCTATTGGCAAAGACACGTATCAGTGACGACCAACTTGAGCTACTTCAGCGCAACCTGATCGTTTCTCACTCAGTGGGTACTGGTGACGCGCTACCAGATGGCGTGGTACGACTGATTATGGTGATGAAAGTTGCCAGTCTGGCGCAAGGTGTCTCTGGTGTACGCCGCGAGGTAGTTGATAGCTTACTTGGCTTAATCAATAATCAAATCACACCCAATATCCCAGCCAAAGGTTCAGTTGGTGCATCTGGTGACTTAGCGCCATTATCACATATGACGCTTGCGATGATGGGTGAAGGTGATGTGTTTGTCGCTGACAAAAAAGTACCTGCTGCTGACGCTCTAGCACAGCATGGACTTGAGCCTATTACTCTTGCAGCTAAAGAAGGCCTCGCGCTTATCAATGGCACGCAAGTATCAACTGCTCTAGCATTACGGGGTTATTTCTTAGCGCGTGATTTGCTTGAGACCGCCACTATTGTTGGCTCGATGTCGATTGATGCTGCCAAAGGCTCGGACTCACCATTTGATGCCCGTATTCATGAAGTACGTGGCCATCATGGTCAAATCGAAATCGCCAAAGCACACCGTCAGCTAATCAAAGGCAGTGCTATTCGTGCCTCACATGACGGTGAGCAAGACGATAGAGTACAAGACCCTTACTGCTTACGCTGCCAGCCGCAGGTCATGGGTGCTTGCCTTGATATCATCAACCAAGCAGGGAAAACGCTACTTATCGAATCCAATGCAGTAACTGACAATCCACTTATCTTTAATAACGAAGATGGTCCAGTTGCTATATCAGGTGGTAACTTCCATGCTGAGCCAGTCGCTTTTGCCGCTGATATCTTGGCCTTGGCAATCGCTGAGATTGGCTCTATGTCTGAGCGCCGTGTCGCTTTGCTAATCGATGCGACGCTATCAGGTGGCTTACCGCCATTCTTGGTTGATAACGCTGGCGTCAACTCAGGCTTTATGATTGCTCATGTGACTGCCGCAGCGCTAGCTTCAGAAAACAAATCTATCGCCCATCCTGGTAGCGTCGATAGTATCCCGACTTCTGCCAACCAAGAAGACCATGTGTCTATGGCCACCTATTGCGCACGACGCCTATACGAAATGGCTCAAAACACTGCCACCATTATTGGTATTGAACTTCTGGCTGCTGGTCAAGGCATTGACTTCCATCGCGGACTAGATACGTCAGAGCCGCTGACTGTGGCACATCAGAAACTACGTGAAAAAGTGACTTTCTATGACAAAGATCGCTACCTAGCCCCTGATATTGAAGCCGCCAAGCAATTAGTATTAGACGGTACGCTTGCTGAACATTGGCAGTCACTACGCAGCGATTGGTACGACTCTAAATAAAGATCAATAAGCGGAGAGCAGCGATGACAATAGCGAGAACAGCAATGACTACCACACCCATTAGCCATACACCTGCTGATATGAGCCAGTGGACAGGACGTGCAGAGCCATTTGAGACTGCGCGTGCCCGCTATTGGTATCAGCTTGCTCAGCCCTATGAGAAACAACATATCGGACTAATTGGCTTTGCCTGTGATCAAGGCGTCAGACGCAATCAAGGGCGCGTGGGTGCTAGAGCAGCCCCGCCATTGATTCGTCGAGCTTTTGCTACGCTGCCAGTCATCGCTGAATTGCAACAACGCTTTGATGGTCAGTTATCAACCTTGTTAGGTGATGCTGGCGACATTCATTGTGATGATAATGATGGCCTTGCCGAGAGCACTCTTGAGCAAGCTCAGATCAAATATGCCGATGCAGTGAGCACTATCATCAAGCAAGGCGGATTACCCGTCGGACTTGGTGGTGGTCATGCCATCGCTTATGGTAGCTTTTTGGGATTATGGCAGGCCTTAGAAAATACTAGCGAAGCAACTATCAGCACAAACACAGCGCCTACTATCGGGATCATTAATTTTGACGCGCATTTGGATATTCGTCAGTCTGATGTGGCGACTTCTGGGACACCTTTTCGTCAAATTGCTGAGCACCTTGATGCACACGATCAGCCCTTTCATTATTGCTGTATAGGCGTCAGTCGCTTTTCTAACACGGCGGCGCTCTTTGATCGTGCCGAGCAATTGGGCGTACAGGTCATTAGTGATGAAGACTGTCATTATCAGCCTTGGGATACACTTGCTGAGCGGGTCAAAAGCTTTGTAGATCAGGTCGATATCATATATTTAACCGTCGATATGGACTGCTTGCCATCTAGTGTTGTGCCCGGTGTGAGTGCCCCAGCTGCTTACGGCATTGAGCTGGGTTTCGTTGAGCGTATGGTCAAAACCATTATGGCATCAGGCAAAGTAAAAATCGCAGATATTGCTGAAATCAATCCTACCTTTGATATTGACAGTCGTAGCTGCAAAGTTGCTGCTCGACTGCTAGCTACTATTGTAGAGCAGTATTTAATTGTCACCTAAACACATTAGCCTCCCAATAATTTAGGAGCATATTATGAATGCATCAAAGAACTCCGTATTGAAAAATTCTACAAAACAGACGCTAGACGAGTCTACTATGACATCATTTGACCACATCATTATTAACGCCAATATTGCGACCTTTTCAGCGCAGCATGGTTTTGGCATTGATACAGGTGTAGATGCAAATAAGAACGCTGATAGCATTCCATACGGTCAGCTACTTCACGCGGCTATCGGTATCAAAAACGGCAAAATCGCTTGGATTGGAACACAGAATCAAATCACTGCTCATTTGCCTAAATATCAAGCTAACCAAATCACAGATGTGGATGGCAAATGGATAACTCCAGGGCTTATCGATTGTCATACGCATATCGTTTATGGTGGCAATCGTAGCAATGAGTTCGAATCTCGTTTACAAGGCGCTAGCTATCAAGACATCGCTGCACAAGGCGGCGGTATTGTCGCGACGGTTAGTGCTACACGCGCCGCCAGTATTGAATCGCTATTTGCACAAAGTGAAAAACGCTTAGTCGCACTTATGAAAGAAGGCGTCACCAGTATCGAAATCAAATCTGGCTACGGCTTGGACTTGGACACTGAGCGAAAAATGCTCACGGTCGCGCGCCAACTGGGTGAAAAATACGACATCCATGTAAGTACCACTTACCTAGCAGCGCATGCCCTACCCACTGAGTACAAAGACCATGCGGACGACTATATTGAGCAAGTTTGCGAATGGCTACCAATCTTGCATGCAGAAGGCTTAGTCGATGCGGTCGACGGTTTCTGTGAAAACATCGCCTTTAGCACAGAGCAAATCAGACGAGTGTTTGAAGTAGCTCGCTCATTGGATCTACCAGTCAAACTGCACTCTGAGCAACTGTCTGATATAGGTGGTAGTGCCTTAGTTGCTGAATATAAAGGGCTATCGAGCGACCATCTAGAGCACTTATCAGAAGAAGACATCAAAAAAATGGCGGCTAGCAATACCGTTGCCGTGATATTGCCAGGGGCGTTTTATACGCTACGTGACACCAAGTTGCCACCGATTGAGGCATTACGTAAGCACCAAGTTCCTATGGCGATTTCAACTGACTGTAATCCTGGCACCTCACCGTTGACGTCGCTGTTATTGACGATGAATATGGGCTGTACGCTATTTTACCTCACGCCTGAAGAAGTATTGGCAGGCTCAACCGTTTATGCAGCACAGGCGTTAGGGCTACCTAATAAAGGAAAAATCGAAGTAGGCTGTGATGCTGATTTAGTACTGTGGGATATCGCCCGTCCTGCTGACTTGGCCTATCAGATGGGGTTGAACCCTATCCAGGGTATCATGGTTCAAGGAAAATGGCGCGAGACACTGTAATCAACCTACCTTTATTTATCGTCATTAGAAAAGCCCCAATCATTGAGTGGTTGGGGCTTTTTTAATAACAATGTTGCAAATTTTATGGAATTGAAGAAAAAAACCTTCATAACCTTACTTTAAATAGGGATTTACTATATCAATATTATTAGTAAGGATTTATAATACCCTTTTTTAAACAGGGTTATTTTTGGCTAACTATAGTTCATAAATAAAAATCAACAAACAGTATAGAGAAAGCGATATGCGTACAGATTCATTTCAGCAGATATTGGAAGACTTAAACAGTTCATCAGCAGATGTTGAAGCATCTGCCCTAATCTCTAACGATGGTCTTATGATTGCTTCAGCTCTACCAACCGGCGTGGATGAAGATCGCGTGGGTGCTATGTCAGCAGCATTATTATCATTGGGTGATCGTGCAGGACGCGAGTTGGCACGCGGTGGTATTGATCGCATCATGATTCAAGGCGAAAAAGGCTATGTGATCATGACCTCATCAGGCGATGAAGCGGTACTTACCATCATGGCAAAACCCAACGCCAAGCTTGGCTTGATATTCCTAGATATTAAGCGTGCTTCAGAAGCGTTGGCAAAGCTCATTTGATTGGCGACTGCTTATCGAATTTATTAGCTTTTTAATCACTATAAACATAGTCGGTTCAATATAGTTTGAATACAAGGAAGCCGAGTGAGAGTACTACAAGTAGTAGGCTAAGCAAGGCTGACACTGTATCCAATTTATAGAGGGTTGACGATATAACGATCAACGAAGGAGATGACCATGGGTTCTCCAATCCCTGATGCACACAAACCCGATATGCCTGCTGAGCAAATCACAATGACTTATTATGATGGCACGTCACGGACTGTCTATGATACTGGTATAGAGCGCCCCTACCCAGACGGTAAGCTGATTGTCTCGCGTACCAATCTCGACGGTATCATCACTCACGTCAACGACGCCTTTGTCGAAATCAGTGGCTATCATGTAGATGAATTGATTGGCCAACAGCACTATATTTTGCGTCATCCTGATATGCCAAAAGCTGCCTATAAAGACTTATGGAGTACTGCTGAGTCTGGACAAAAATGGCATGGCTATGTCAAAAACTTATGCAAAGACGGCAGTCATTATTGGGTCTATGCCACTGTGGTGCCTAACGTGCGTCGCGGCGAAACCGTCGGCTACACCTCGGTACGACGCAAACCATCACGCAGCAAAATTGAAGCAGCGATGACTCAATATGCCCAAATGAAACAAGATGAGGAAGGCTAAGTCATGACGACACACCATATGTTAATCGCCCCTGATTTTTCGCCTGATCGCTTTGCAGGCTGGCACATGTTCAATACTTTGATTCAAAAACGTGCCAACTTAAACATGCATCTAAATATCCCTGCCTCTCACGCTGAGCAAGAGCAGGTCATTGATGCTGGTGACATTCAAATCATTTATGCCAACCCTTTTGATGCAGCCACTCTCATCCGAGAGCAAGGCTATCGAGCCATTGCCCGACCTATCGGCAAGTCTGATGAGATGGTCATTGCAGCCGCAGCTAATAGCGCTATTAGCCGTTTGGAAGATATTCAAGCAGAGGCTACTGTCGCGATGGCTGACAACCGAGATGTCAAACTGATTGGCTTGCGCTTGCTAGAAGCCGTCGATATAGAAGCATCTGATCTCAACTGGGATGTGACCGAGACCTATCAAGCGGCTGCCCGCAAAGTCATCAAAGGTGAAGCCCAAGTCGCGTTCTTTTTGGCAGAGATTTTTCATAGCTTTTCACGCTTGACCAAGACTCAGCTATCGGTACTTATCGAAAGTGACTTGGCTGATATCAGTCATGTACTCCTTGTTAAAGAAGACTTTCCCGATGCGCAAATCTTCCTAGAGGCCATCCTCAATTTGCATAACGATGCAGATGGTAAAGAAGCATTGTCTGAGCTTGGCATGCCTCAAGGATTTGAGCCAATGAGCGAAGAAGATGCCGAATTTATGATTGATTTGATGCAGACACTATTGGATTAGTCGCTCAATCATTATATTGATATCAAGCGCTATTTCTCTGGATTACATCATCGCTTGTCGTATGACATCATTATCATTGAAGCAAGCACCGTCGTCATAATAGCGATGACAGGAGGGTATTATTATGTCTGATTCAGACCTGATCAAAGAAAATGAAAGAGTCGCACACCGAGTATTTCGGTTTTACTCTCGTAAAGTATTTTTGGCTCCTAACAACCGTCATTTTCATGAGCAGCGCATCAATGCAGCGTTACTGTTGACGGAGAAAGAACCGCTACAGGGTGCAGTGGCTGACTTTTTTTATGGGTGCTGGTTTGATATCCCATATGATGTAAACAATCTATTTACTCGTATCAAAGATCGTTTGTATCCTCATGTCCAGCAAGGCTTTCGCGAGTGCATTGATAAAAAAAGATACATCCAGCGCAATAGTATGTTGGCCACTCGTTGGAGTGTGCTGATATCCCCTTCTCTCAATGAGCAAAAGCAACGGCTGCGTATCAGCAGCGACGATGCCCGAGAAATCGCTAAAGACATCACCACTGAGCTGATGCAAGCGCGTGAGGACGAAGACTGGGGTACGATCGAGCAAATCGAAAATGAGTTTTTTGCCCATTGTACTGCGCGCAATGATCGTCTCGCATTTTCGTTGGTATGGTTTCGCTTGGGTAGAAGTGATTGGCAGTTCGATGCACGTTGGGACAACTGCCAACAACATCTCGATCAAACTATAGTCAAATCCATATAAAGCTGCTACATCGTCATCCTCGCTAAGCATAATAATGTATAACTTACGCTCGGTTTCCTTGTATCGAAATTATTTGAACTCAACAATATGAAAGCTTAATTTGTCACTTATTAATCACTTTTATCATAATGGTAGTTACTATGTCCTCTTACTTAAATGCTGATAAAACCTATCTTACCCTGACGCCAGCTGGTATTTTTGAGGCGTTTTCACAGAACGAACCGACTGATGAGCAGCTGGCATTACAGGATTTGCTATCTTATGATCAGACACTGCTCGCTGCTGACTGGCTTCAGCGCTATTCTGAACAATGGCTACAGAGCTTTATAGAACAAGGTTGGATTGAAAAGCTGTCGCTACTTTTACCAGCACCTAACTTACCATTGGACCAGTTCTTGCCTTATGTCGTGGCGAGCTTATCTGGTAAACGCCGTGCCGCGATCGGCTCTGATGAAGGATTTTGTTTGGCGCGAGTGAGCTATAGTCAAGAAGAAGCAGATATGCTCAGTGTCGCCGCCGCTGATTTTTCAGGCTTTATGCTTCGCCAAAAGCAACGTGGATGGGCGGTAGAAAGCCAAGCAATCTCGTTTTTTCAGCAGGTCGACCTACTCATTCCTGAGACCAGCTTTGTGTTTTTATGGATAGACAATGCAGGCTACGTTCTCATCATCGATGGCGAACCTCTGACCAACAGTCGCGCCTTTGTAGAGCTGGTATGGGCACTTAAAACGTCTGGATTGAGATTTCTTAATTAAAGAGGTTTCTTAACTGATTTAACTCGCTTAATTCATTTCATTGCATCTTTTGATTTAAGGCTCAAGCTCTATCTTTTACGCAAGAATAAGCAGTGCGATTAGCTCAAATTAAGCGCACTGTTTATTCTTATATAAGTCTTTTTCGTACCATTCTTACCTATATCACTCTCTAGTAACGGCTAACTCTACGCAGCAATAACAATACTCTCAGAATTAACAATAACTTGTCAGAATTTAGGTCATACTCTCATCACACATTTAAGTATTTTCTTGCCAAGACTTAAGTTGCCACAAACCTCTAACTGTTCAAACATCTATACCGCTTCCAATATTTTAACCATCTTTTCCAATGTTGTACCCTACCGAAATCGGCAACCCCTGCCAAACCTTGCATTCTTGCTTATTTTTTAGGACAGTTTATGACTTCGCTGACCACTGTGCGCGTGCGTTATCAAACGATTGAAATTGGCAACACCGACATTCATATTTGTACTTTGCGTGACAATCAACAATTTAGCGACCCTGATGACGAAGCGTTAAATTTGGGTATATGCTCCGCTTCTTGGCCGATGTTTGGGGTGATATGGCCGTCAAGCTTGGTGCTAGCCAATCATATGCTCGATTACGATATCGTAGGCAAACGTATCTTGGAAGTTGGCTGCGGTATGGCGCTCTCTAGTCTGCTACTGAATCATAGGCATGCGGACATCACAGCGACTGACTATCATCCAACGGTTGAGTATTTCCTTGATAGGAATACCACGCTGAATAATAACAAAGAGATTAATTTTGAGCGTTTAGATTGGGCAGAGGACAATAGCCATCTTGGTAAGTTTGATATGATTATCGGTAGTGACCTACTCTATGAAGACCAACACATTGACATATTAGCTGAGTTCATTGACCGTCATGCTATGCCGACTTGCGAGGTCATCGTGGTCGATCCTGGTCGCGGTCGCAAGAACAAACTAACCAACAAGATGACTGAATTCGGCTTTAGTAGTAAGCATGTAAAACCTGAAAATACGACTTATCTAGACTTACCATTTAAAGGGCATATTCTGACGTTTTCGCGTGATAATAGTAGCTAAACAGAGTAAAAGACAACCGTCAATGTAGCTAAGTTAGCACAGTATCCTGCCATTGCTGCCGCGTAATTTTGTACAGCACATGCTCAGCGAGCCGATGATTAGGATCAAGCATAGGGTGATAGAAGTTTTCTTGTGTATTGGTCATACCAAGGCGCTCCATAACCAATTGTGAGCGCTTATTAATGACTGCTGTAAATGAAACTACTTCCTCAATCCCTAACTCAACAAAGGCAAAATTCAGAGATGCTCGGGCAGCTTCAGTCGCATACCCTAATCCCCAATAGTCATTATCTAAGCGCCAAGCAATCTCGACAGCAGGAGAAAACGGCATATCGGCATTCGCGTTATTTAATCCAACCATACCGATAAAAGTATCTGTTTCTTTTAGACTGACCGCCCAAAAACCCCACCCATTATCATCAATCAGCGACTGGCATTTTTTGGCGATAGTATTACTCATGGAAGTAGTTAATAATTTAGGAAAGTATGCCATTACTTCAGGGTTAGCATTCATCTCAGCGAATGGCGCAAAGTCGCTCGCTTGCCATTGTCTAAGGTACAGTCGTTCGGTTTCTATCGTATTTATAATTTTATTCTCTCGCATTTTATTGTTCAGAAGGAATACTGTTCAAAATCAATTAAATTAATCATGCTAGCTATCAAGCCAACCCTGCCTTCTAGCAAATGCTAGCTGCTCGGGCGTATCCATATCGTAGCTAAGTTGGTCATTATCTATCTCGCCTATTTGATCAGTGGGCAATTCTCTAATGAGGTAACGAAGCCCTTTATCTCCTGTCAATTCTGACTGCCACTGTCTCAGCAGTTTATAGTTAATTGCCAAAGGCAGACCAATGATATCAGATACCGTTTTATCTTTATTTAGATGTTTTTCTAAACATTGCCAACTGTGATAACGACTGGCTACTACCGTCTGTTTGCCCACTAGCAAAGCTGTTAAATGTGGATCATCTAACAATACTTGATCGACTCCCATGATAAGCACTCGTTCGATTAAAGTCGATTCAAAAGCAACAATTGTCTCAATACCCAAACGTAAACTATGTGCCATACCAGTATCAGCTTGTGAGTTCACCACTATTTGAACCGTTGGATATTGATTAGCCAACTCTGTCATCGTACTAGCAATCAAACGATGGTTATCAGGAATGACAATGACAATAACTTGCGGATTGGTAGTTGTTGCCAGTCGAGTCATATAAGTAATTAACGGTTCGCCATTCTTAATGAGTAGCTGCTTGGGTTCACCGAGACGCTGACTGAGGCCGCTTGCTAAGATAATAACCGCATGGTTTGGGCTCTGCTGTTCAGTACTTTCTGTATGTTCAGCACCTTCTGTAAATGCACGCTTACTCATACGCCACTCTGGACAGTATTGGCATCCGTATCACTACTCACCGCTGAGATATTTGAGAAATCGTTATGCGAGTCACTTACTGGAGCGTTTTGATCGTGCATGACCGCATTAATCTCTGCCATGATACCGAGCGCGAGTGCCTCAGGGCCATCTCCACCCAGCTTGTAACCAATCGGATAATGCAATTTATGAATACCAGCTTCTAACATAGTAGGATTGCTAAGGTTCACTCTAATCTCATTAATCAGGCGTTCGGTACGATAGCGCGGCCCTAATTGTCCTAAGTATCTATAATTGTCTGGATGCTTGAGTAGTATTGCTAGGCGAGCACGATCTTGACTCAAGCTGTGTGACATCAGAGCGACTGCTGCGTTATTACTAAGCTCAAGCAAAGTCTCACTGTCGTCTAAAGATAGCAACATCACAACGTCTGCTTGAGGAAACCGCATACGCGTCGCATATTGCGCGCGACTATCTATAACTGTCACATGCCAATCTTGCAGCTTGGCCATGGTCACCAGTGGCATCACATCATTACCTGCGCCGCAAATCAATAGACGCACTTGTGGTTGCAAATGTTGCACAAGCCACTCTGTATTTACGTCGTCATTTTCCACCATCACATATTCGGCGTTTTTATCAGATAGCTTATATTGTGCTAACTCTTCTACAGTATTGGCAAGTATGCTTGAAAGAGCTGTTTTCCCTTGTGCAAAAACGCTTCCCAACCTGCGATGTTCATCTAAATTAATACGCATTCCAGTTTGCAAATTATCACTGTTTTGCGATATGGAATCTTGATGCTGATAGTCGTCAGCACGAATCAAAGTCGCTACAGTAATCGGCTGCTGAGTATGTCGAACATTACGGATGGTCTCTAACAATGACGTTGCTGTCGTTAGTCGCTCAAACAATACATGCACTCGCCCATTACAGCCCAATCCAAAATTTAGCTCATCAAAGTCCGCGTCATCTAAACCGCCATTTAAGCCGCTATCTAAACCTTTATCCGACTCATCATATATATCAGAGTTAGTTCGCTTCACACCTGCTTGCGCTTGGCCATCGTCAGCATATTGAATGTCATCACCCGTCTGATAGACTTGCACATTGGCACCGTTACGAGTAAGCCAAAAGGCACGTTTGATAATATGCGGCTCCAAGCAACCACCACTAATCATCCCAACTGAGCGACCATCCTCACAGATGAGCATCATCGCGCCAGCACGGCGATATGCTGAGCCTTCAGTACGTACGACCGTTGCCAATACAGCATCAATACCTTGTTGCTTAGCTTTGATTGCCAGCTTAAGAATGTCAGCGACCTGATTCATAACGCCTCTTATTTGGTAGTTATTTTCTTGATAATGACGAAATATACTGCTGATTGAGTTATAAAAACCCGCTCATTAAGCGGGTTCCTGTCGTACATATGGCTTAAAAAATTACTCTGGCATCTCGTAAAGCAGCTTATCGAGAGTAATCGGAAAATCATAAACACGTACGCCGACGGCATTGTAGACAGCGTTAGCAATCGCAGCGGCAGCACCGGCAATAGCCGTCTCACCAATACCTTTGATATGCATCGGGTTGGTATAAGGATCATCCTCTTCGACCAATATCACATCTAACTGCGGTACATCGGCATTAACTGGCACATGATACTCAGCGAGGTCATGGTTACATAGGCGACCGTCACGTTTATCATGGATGACCTCTTCCATCAACGCTGAACCAATACCAAACACCATGCCGCCATAGCATTGCGAAGTCGCTGTCTTGTGGTTAAGAATACGACCTGCGGCAAATGCGCCTGTCATGCGTTTTACTCGAATCTCACCCGTGACCTTATGCACGGCCACTTCAGCGAAGTTTGCACCAAAAGAAGACTGACGATACTTCTTACCATTTTTACCTGGCTTTATCTGCCCTTTGGCACTGACCTTTTGCTCATCATATCCTGCGACCACGTCAGCAAGCGCATATGATTCTATATTGTCAAAATCATATTTTTCTGATTCTGACTGTTCTTCTAATACATTCTCTGAAAACGAAACTCCTGTATTTTCAGATATTTTATCAATAGTGCTATCAGCAAACGCTTGACCGTTCTCTTTGGCTGCCTCTACTGCAGTCAGATCGTGCTTACCTACTTGCTTAATTTGACCATTATCCAGCTGAATCGTATCAGGATATAGGCCGACTTTTGCTGCTAACATTTCACGCAGCTGCTCACAAGCGAGGTAGACACCACTACCTGCACTCGCTGCGCCCCAACTACCACCAGAACCAGATGCAGGTGGTAAGGCACTATCGCCTAACTTCATCTCGATATGGTCAATAGGTAGTCCTAATAAATCTGCAGCTACCTGAGAAAATACGGTATAAGACCCTGTACCAATATCTGTCATATCTGTCTCAATAACCGCTTTGACACCGAGCGCTTTTGACTTATCGATTTGCAAAGTTGCGCGCGCTTCAGAAGACTGTAACTGATTACCACGTGCGGCCGCAGCCATGCCTGTGCCTATCCACCAGTCGCCTTCTAATTGACTGGCAGGTTTTGTGTTGCGCTGACTCCAACCAAAATGCTCAGCACCTTGCTCCATACAAGCAATCAGCTGGCGCGTCGAAAATGGAATGTCTTTACTAGGGTCTTTTTCGGGTTCATTACGGCGGCGCAGCTCTAGAGGATCAAGGTCTAACTGCGCAGCCAATTCATCCATTGCACATTCAACGGCAATCATACCGACCGCTTCACCAGGCGCACGCATCGAACCTGATAGCACTTGGTTCATGTCGACCATTTCATAATTTACACGGCGGTTTTTACCACTGTATAGATAGTGCGTAGACAAGGCAGTTGGCTCAAAGAACGCCTCGTCTGGCAAATTACTAGAAATGGTATCGTGAATTAACGTATCGATAACGCCATTTTTATCGCAGCCAATTGCAATGCGCTGACGAGTATTTGAGCGTCTAACTGTGGCTTCCATCACTTGTGGACGGGTCATGGTAATCAATACTGGTCGACCAAGCTCTTTTGACGCAATAGCAGCGGCAATAGATTCAGGGGCGATACCGAGCTTGCTACCAAACCCACCACCGACATAGTGTGCAATTAATTGAACTTGATCTTTATTTAAGTCTAGCGCATCCATCACTTGCTGCTTGCAAGACGCGAGCATTTGATTTGCCGTATAAAGAACGAGCTTATCCCCTTCCCAATGTGCCAATGTCGCATGTGGCTCCATCGCCGAGCTGTTTTGACTTGGCGTATGATAGAAGCGATCTAGTGTTACTTCAGCATCAGCTAGACCTTGCTCAGGATCTCCCTGGACATAATTTTTGTCAGAGCCTTTTTTTTCATCGACTGCATGGGCGTTAGACAACTCTTTGGTAAAATTCAATGCTGCTTGGTCAGTCTCATCTTTATAAGTGACTTTAAGTGCATTCGCTCCTTCCGTTGCTGCCTCAAAGGTTTCAGCGATGACCACCGCAATAGGCTGACCATGATAAAAAATCTCAGTCGCTCCCTGCTTTGGCGCTTTTTTTAATCCACCTTGCTGAGAGTTACGCAAGAAGTGCTTAGGGTCTGTCACGACCTTGATAATATTAGGAATGCCGTCTAAAGAACTGCTATCGATATTTTCGACTTGTCCTTTGGCAATGGTCGCACCGACTAAAACACCGTACGCTTTATTGTCTAAGTGAATTTCGGCACTGTAAGACGCTTGACCACTAACCTTCAGCGAGCCGTCAACACGGTTAATTGGCTTACCGACCAGTTTGCTCGCTGTTGTGCTAAACAAAGACTCAACAGGCTCATCCATTGTCATTTTTTTGGTCGGTTCTGATTGATTGATTGATTCAAATAATGACATGATTATGCTCCCTCGCCCGCTAGTGCGCGCTGAATGACTTGTTTTAGTAGGCGACGCGTCAACGGTATCTTAAAGTCGTTTTGACCATTACCTTTGGCATCATTCAATAACAGATCGGCAGCTTGCGCGATAACGTCATTATTGCCATCAGTATCCGTCAACAGTGCCTCCACCGCTTCGTTACGCCATGGCTCAGTACCGATACCACCAAATGCCAATCGCACCGTTTTCAGATTGCCGTTATTATCAGCGTCTATCACTGCGGCACAGGATACGAGTGCAAATGCATAAGAGGCGCGATCTCGCACTTTGTCATAAGTATGCATACCTTTGATAGGCGCAGGTAATACAACGTGAGTAATTAACTCGCCTGCTTCTAATACGTTTTCGATATGCGGCGTGTCTTTTGGTAAGCAATAAAAGTCTTTCACATCAATAGAACGAGTAGACCCGTCCGCCTTCACTGTCTCGATAGTGGCATCCAGCAAGCACATGGCCACTGCCATATCAGATGGATGCTGAGCAATACAGGCATCGCTCGTGCCTAAAATAGCCAGCGTACGGTTCTCGCCATTGATAGCTGGACAACCTGTTCCCGGTTCACGCTTGTTGCAGGCGCTGTCTGTCTGATAAAAATAATAACAACGGGTGCGCTGTAAGAAATTACCGCCAGTCGTTGCTTTATTACGCAGCTGTCCAGTCGCCCCTGCCAAAATCGCTCTGGACAATACTGGGTAATTGGCAATAACTTCAGGATGTGCTGCCAAATCACTATTGGTCACAAGCGTACCGATGCGCAAACCACCATCAGCAGTGGTTTCGACCTTTTCTAACTCTAAACGGGTAATATCGACCAATTTAATTGGCGTCTCAATCTCTAACTTCATCAAGTCTAGTAAGTTGGTACCACCTGCGATAAAAGACGCATCTTCAGTACTGGCAGATATTGCCGCTTGCTCTGGTGCATCAGCACGATTATATTCAAAGCGTTTCATGAGCGGCCTCCTGTTGTAGCAGCTGCTGTCTTGTTATTCGCTGAGGTCCTACCAAGTTGTGCCTCGCTCGGTGGCGGTGACCAGATACCTGTCACGCTTGAGTTTTGCACTGCGTTGTCTGTTGTTTGAGCACTAGACTCTGATACTTGACTATCTGATACCTGGCTTTCAAGCACTTGTGAAATGGCTTTAATGATATTTGGATAAGCTGAGCAGCGACAGATGTTACCGCTCATGCGCTCAGCAACTTCTTGTACAAGGCGACCATCAGGATTTTGCAAATCTGTGCTGACATGGCTTGGCCAATTTTGCTTTACTTCTTCTATCAAAGCGGTGGCTGAACAAATCTGACCAGGCGTACAATACCCGCACTGAAAGGCATCATTGTCTTTAAACGCTTGCTGCAATGCCGATAGTGATTCTGGCATCCCAATGCCTTCGATCGTTGTAATCTCATCACCATCATGCATAACGGCGAGTGTCAGACAGGAATTAACCCGTCGTCCATTAATGAGCATGGTACAAGCCCCGCATTGACCGTGATCGCAGCCTTTTTTGGGCCCAGTAATTTGTAGGTGCTGACGACAGACGTCGAGCAGTGTCGTACGGGCGTCAAGATTTTCAAGCTGATAATCTTGCTTATTAATTGTTAAGGTCAAAGTAGACATGCTGGCTTCTCGCTGGCAGATGAATATAATGGAATGGTGAAATACGCTTCAAAACAACAGCGTCAATAAATTTATTATGACGTATGAAAAAAGTTGTTTTGTTTTTACTTTGTAGGGATTCCAGTGTAGTTTCTAATCTATGAGAGTATCGAAATGTTAGCGCTACTAATAGGTGGTATATTGTTTATCATCAGTTTTTAACGTTGTTTCAAAGGAAATCTTGCTAAAAAAAGCCCCATAAACAGTCAGTTTATGAGGCTTTTAAATAGACTTTTTACGTATAATATTTAGTAGAGATGTCTATTAAATCCGTTCTTTGCTTAGCTAATAACTGGCTAGGCTTTCGTGATAATCGTTTCTTCATCAAAACGTGATTTTGACAGCTCAGCGTTAAAGTCATCTTTACTACGATAACCAAGCGACACGACCGCCACAGCGGTGTAGCCTTTACTACGTAAATCAAACTCTTCATCAAGTGCTTTCAAATCCGCCCCTTCCATCGGCACCGCATCAATACCTAAGGTTGCTGCTCCTAGTAGCAAAGCGCCCATATTAAGATACAATTGCTCTATCAACCAATGTGGCTCGTCCTTTTGCTCATAACGACGAATGTCTAAAAACATTTTACGCGTTTGATGCATTTGTTCTTTAAATTTTGGCTCTGCGAAACGACCATCTGCATCTTCTTTTTCTAAGATGTCATCCAAAAACTCATCATCAGCATAGACACGGCTACAGAATACAATAACGTGCGAGGCACCTTTTACTTTGGCATCGTTGAACTCATACATGCCCTCAGTGCCTTTTGCGATTCGGGCTTTACCTGCTTCATCATCAGCAATGACAAAATGCCACGGCTGAATGTTGGTACTCGAAGGACTAAGGCGCAAAATATCCTTTAGACTTTGGAAATCTTCTGCTGAGATTTTCTTATTGGTATCAAATTCTTTTGTGCTGTAGCGCCAGTTCATTGCTTCAGTAATATTTTTCATCTATGACTCCGTTATTGATATTTGTTCTTCTTAGAATTCTTCTTCTTTGATTGCTATTTAACGAAGCCACTTTAAATAAAAAGCTATTTTATGACCATGCTTGCTTGGTTAAGTATTCGTAGGTTTTGTTATGACTGAGTCAGCGTATTGCAAAAACGCCTACTTTCTTATTAGTAATGGTTACAATTACGCTACCGAATTGGCGACGCCGACTGCGCAGACTACATTGTAATCACTTAGTCATTCTCTTAGTATGAACTGACTTGATACATGGTAACTAGTTATAGTTGTCTGATAACTAGGTATATCTGCTTGATTCCAACTGATATGCCTCTATCTATACATCTCAAATAAAACATACATAATAATACCCGCGAGGAAATATGAGCACATCAGAAAAACCACTCCGAATAGATATCGTCTCAGACGTCGTCTGCCCTTGGTGCGTTATCGGCTATCGTCAATTGGCAGCAGCACTTGAGAAAACCAATACCGCTCACACTATTCACTGGCACCCGTTTGAGCTAAACCCAAACATGCCAAGCGAAGGTCAAAATCTACGTGAGCACATTATCGAGAAGTACGGCTCTACTAAACAAGAGTCAGATGCTAGCCGAGTCAGAATGACTGAAGCTGGACAGGAAGTTGGCTTTGAATTTAACTTCAATGATGACACACGTATGCACAACACCTTTAATTTGCATCAGCTGCTACATTTCGCTGATCAACAAGGCCGCATGCATGAATTAAAGCAAGCTTTGTTTGCCGCGCATTTCACTAACAATAGAGATATCTCAGATATCAATGTGCTTGCCGATATTGCAGCAGAGACTGGGCTTGATCGTAGTGAATCATTGGCAGTGTTGGAAGGTCAATTCTTTGCGAAAGAAGTACGAGCAGAAGAACAGCATTGGCAACAGCAAGGCATCCAAAGTGTACCAGCGATTATCTTTAAGGAGCGTCATCTGGTCAGCGGTGCTCAAGGGGTCGAAAACTACATCAGTATATTAGAGCAATTGGCCAACATGACTGAGTAAGCCACCTGACGCTATAAAAATGTCATTCTATAAAAGGATACTTTATGTCTTCTGAACGCTTTCCCTCGATTATTGTGTTCGACGTCAACGAAACATTGCTCGATATCGACACGCTAACGCCTTTATTCACCCGCGTCTTTGGCAAGCAAAGAGTACTGCGAGAATGGTTCGCTCAGCTGGTACTGTACTCGCAAACTATGACGTTATCCGGCCTCTATACGCCTTTCGGTGAGCTCGGCGTTGGTGCATTGCAAATGGTTGCTGATATCAGACAAGTGACTTTGACAGACGCCGATATCAATGAGTTCAAAGAAAGAATGAATGCGTTACCTGCGCATCCTGATGCAGCGCCAGCACTGACTCGTTTGCGTGATGCAGGGTTTCGCCTGGTCACGCTGACCAATTCAGCAAGCAGTGCGTCCCCAACGCCATTAGAAAAAGCTGGTCTCAGTCAATTCTTTGAGCAGCACTTTAGCATTGAGACTGTTGGCAAGTTCAAGCCAGCACCTGATACTTACCAATTGGTAGCTGATACGCTAGCCGTTGATACGTCAGATTTATGCCTTGTCGCCTGTCACCTTTGGGATACCATAGGTGCACAAGCGGCAGGTTGTCGCGGTGCATTTTTGACCCGTCCTTATAATGCGATGCTAAACGCGCCAAATGTACCAGTTCCAGATTTGACCTCATCAGACTTATCGACATTAGCGGATCAAATCATTAGCAAAAAAAGTGCTTGATACATTTAACCACTAAGCTATGTGTGGAAATAATATTACAAAAAGGCTGCCTCAATATCGAAGCAGCCTTTTTATTTTTAATAAAGTATTTCTAAGACAATAACGTCGTTGCTGTCTTTGTTGATTACTCTGAGAAGTGTACAACCGTACGGATACTTTCGCCTTTGTGCATCAAGTCAAACGCTTCGTTGACGTCTTCTATTGGCATCGTATGAGTGATGAAGTCTTGTAAAGGAATCTCGCCTGCTAGATAGCGCTCGACATAACCTGGTAGTTCTGTGCGACCTTTTACACCACCAAATGCGGAGCCCTTCCAGACTCGACCAGTCACTAACTGGAATGGACGGGTTGAGATTTCTTGTCCAGCACCAGCCACACCGATGATGACTGACTCGCCCCAACCTTTGTGGCAGCACTCTAGCGCTGAACGCATAACATCGACATTACCGATACATTCAAATGAATAATCAACACCGCCATCGGTTAGCTCAACGATAACTTCTTGAATCGGCTTGTCGTAATCTTTCGGGTTGATACAGTCAGTTGCCCCTAGCTTTTTGGCTAACTCAAACTTGCTTTCATTGATATCAATCGCGATGATACGGCTGGCTTTTGCCATGGCAGCACCAATCACTGCTGACAGTCCGATACCGCCCAGTCCAAAGATAGCCACTGTCGCGCCCTCTTCGACTTTTGCAGTATTCATAACCGCGCCCATGCCAGTAGTCACACCGCAACCAAGCAAGCAAACTTCTTCCAATGGCGCTTCTTTATTGACTTTCGCCAAAGAAATCTCTGGTAAAACCGTGTACTCAGAGAAAGTCGAGCAACCCATATAATGGTAGATCGGTTCGCCATCTTTATAGAAACGTGTGGTGCCATCTGGCATCAAACCCTTACCTTGAGTCTCGCGCACTGCCGAGCAAAGATTGGTTTTGCCTGAGCGGCACATTTTACAGACGCCACATTCTGCCGTGTATAACGGAATGACATGGTCGCCGACCTGAACGCTGGTCACACCTTCGCCAACTTGCTCAACGATACCGCCGCCTTCATGGCCCAAGATCGCAGGGAATACGCCTTCTGGGTCTTCACCAGATAAGGTAAAAGCGTCTGTGTGACAAACACCACTGGCAACGATTTTGACCAATACTTCACCTTTACGCGGTAGCATGACGTCCACTTCTTCGATAGATAATGGCTGTTTTGGACCCCAAGCAATGGCGGCTTTTGATTTAATAAATTTATCTGACATAAGAATCTCTCTTTTTAATTGATTGTTATTTATGGATGGCGACATGACAGTTTCGCGATAAGTGCAAGCAGTTCTGAAAGTTTGCTAGCGCATCTTATGGATTTTAGCGGTCACTATATCTACAGTTAAAACAAATAAAGATAGACTGAGCTTATCTTGCCTGCCCTCTATAGGCAAGCATCGATGACAGTAAAACACCATCTGTTTACATTGATACTAACCATTATATTTATTTCTGAGCGGATAACAATATGCTATATTTGCAAATATCTTTTACATATTGGTAATAATCATGCGTTGGGAAGGGATTAGTGAGTTTGTCTATGTCGCAGAATATGAGAGCTTTACGCGTGGTGCCAAAGAGCTGGGTATCTCAACCGCACAAGTCAGCCGTCAGATCAGCGCGTTAGAAAAACGCTTAAATATAAAGCTGCTATATCGAACCACTCGCAAGGTCTCATTAACCGAAGAAGGCCGCGTATTCTATCAGCATTGCCGCAGTGTACTCGATGGCTTGGATGCCGCTGAGCAAGCCGTAAGCAACTTACAATCAAAGCCCCAAGGCAGGATAAAACTAACAGCGCCCGTTACTTATGGTGAGCAGCAATTATTACCACTTATCAATGATTTTATGATGCAGTATCACGATATCGAAGTGACTGCCTTTTTGAGTAATCAGAAAATTGATTTGATTGAAGGGGGTTATGATTTGGCCATTCGTATCGGCAAATTGCATGACTCGACGATGATGGCAAAAAAACTTAGCTTGCGCACTAACTTTGTCTGCGCTGCGCCCTCTTATCTAAAAAAACATGGTATACCGCACCATTTAAGTGATCTAAGTCAACATAACTGCCTACTAGGTACTCGTGACTACTGGCATTTTATAGATACCACTAAAGCAAAAGAGAACAGTAATACTCATGGTAAGACGGACAACCAACAAACGAGCGTAGAAAGGAATCTGCGTGTCTCTGGTACGGTGCAATACAATAGCGGCTATAGTCTGGTCGATGCTGCGCTAAAAGGGCTAGGTATCGTACAGCTGCCTGATTACTATGTGCAAAAGTACTTAGCGTCTGGCGAGTTAGTCAGTTTACTCGATGACTATAGAGAACCCGAAGAAAGCATTTGGGCTATTTATCCGCATAACCGTCATTTATCACCAAAAATTAGGCTGCTCGTAGATTATTTGGCAGAACATTTGGTTTAACGTTCTGTTAAGACGTATTGCAATCACAAACCTGATTACGCACAATGAATATTCGATGTTGCTCATTATAGTTAGGACTGACCGTACTACAGATAACTTAAAGGTGTCATTATGATTAAAATCGTCTCTATAGCTGCGCTAGCAGTGGCCGTTTCCTCTTGTGCCAGTATCGATACGCTATTGGATAAAACCAATAGCACTGGTGCTATGACAGACACAACAACCTCTATCAATGCTGAAAAAGGCTTGGTAACTTTACAAAGCAATCACTCCGTACAAGATACCGCAGAAAAACTGGTCTCAGTTATCGAAAGTAAGGGTATGAAAGTATTTGCACGAGTCGATCATCAGAAAAATGCACAAAGTGTCGACTTATCATTGAGACCAACGCAAGTCGTTATGTTTGGTAACCCTAAAGCAGGTACGCCATTAATGAACTGTGAGCAAACTGTTGCCATTGATTTGCCGCAAAAAATCTTAATTAGCGAAGATGCCGATAAAAAAGTATGGCTGTCATACAACAACCCTGACTACCTCAAGACACGCCACAATATAAAAGGTTGCGATACTGAGATTGCTAATATCTCAAAAGCACTTAACGCTATCAGTACTGCAGCAATAGCAAAATAATTTGTTTGGTATAGTTGAGTAAATAAGTGAAATGTGGAGCGGAAGTGTTACTTATTTACTTGAAAATCCCTCATATCAAGAATGACTAGATTGCTCTATCTGGTCATTCAACTCTACTTTTAATTTTTTTGCGCACTCGATAATCTTTTTTCTATCGGCAGGAATAGCACCTTGTGCAATAGCGATTTCACGCATTTGAACCGTGATATCATAGTGAGGATAACTGGCATCACGATGAAATAGTCGCTCATCTAATTCAATGAACGCCGCAAAGTCATGCAGCTCTTGCAAGCTATCCGCCAACATATGACACCACTTATGGCCTTTAAATTTTATCTGTACAAAATCTACGTATATCGCCATATAACCACCTCTCTACTTATTCACTGATTCGCTTATTTAACTTATCGTCAGCTCGAAATACCTTAGCAACTTAATAACACTGTCATCAAAAACCTTTATAACAATGCGCGCACATCTTTTTTAAGTTGTTTGAGTCGTTCTTGATACTCGCTATGACTGCTATCAAATGTACTCAGTCGTCCATAGCGTAACTGACGGTAGTTTTGTCTAATTTCAATAAGCTTTGTCTGAATAACGATTGGGTCGCTACTATCTGTTAGTTGACTCGTAGCAGAGTCGGCATTGTCACCCTGACGGCTATCAATAGCCGATGCCAAACGTTCCAACCAAGCTAGCTGCCCTTCATTATCATTGCGGGCTAATAATTTATCATGCTTGGCAACACGTTTTGAGAGCTTAGCAAGAGGCAAGTCTGCTGGATGCCAGCGTTTACGGCGGCGATACCAAATGACAAAAACTAAGATAGCCATAACGGAAACCGCACTGGTGGCTAACCAAATGATTTGCTGCATGATTGAGCTGATATTGAACCACCTGAATAGCGAGTCGGCCTGTTTGTCTTGGTCATAACCGACTACGTCTTTTTGCCAGTAGTAGCTTGCTTGGTCTGATAGTCGGCGTAGCGTTTGTAGCATCTGATACTGCTGATAGCTGATTTGTGCACTGGCACCATTGCCAAATATAGCTGCCCCTTGCTGCTCGGTCATCGTATTCATGCCTTGCTCTACTCGCTCAGGCGCTACAAAGGCTGTCGGATCTACACGTACCCAGCCTTGGCCCTCAAGCCAAACCTCAGTCCATGCATGCGCATCCATTTGCCGCACTTCCCATACGTTACCATTACGACTCGGCTCACCGCCTTGATAGCCCGCTACTACTCGTGCAGGAATACCAGCGGCGCGTAGCATAAAGGTAAAGCTTGACGAATAATGCTCACAGAACCCTGCTTTGGTTTCAAATAGAAATTCGTCAATACGATTGGTATTGAGCCGTGGTGGCGACAGCGTATAGCGAAACTCTGTTCGATTGATCCATTGCTCGATAGCCGCTATGTAGCGCACAGGGTCTGAACCTGACTGCTCAAATAACTGCTTAGCAAGCGCGCGTGCTTGTGGATTACCTTCGTTAGGCAAAGCAAGGTTCTCACGTCTTGATGCCTCTGTTAAAACTGGATCAATACGCATCTGTGCAAACTGCAACACATCATAGCGAAGCTGCTGCGTAACAGGTTGATCCTTTGATAAGGTAAATTCAGAGGTAGTATTGATATCTGGCTGCTGGGAGAACGGATAATCAAGACCAAATAGCCAGTTTTGCTGAGTGGGTTCTAAGATAACCTTGTAATTGACAGGTGCCGCCCTTGATTCATCAGGTACAGTAGCAAAGGCATTCTGAATCCATGCAGGTGCTTGCAATCTCGACGACCATTGATCCTTTTGAGAGGCCGGACGCCATGTAACCCCATCGAAATCACTAAATACCAAACCGCGCCAATACAACTGCTGTTGTGGTGGGCGCTCATCAGCAAACTCTACGCGAAAGGCTAGCTCAGTTGACTGCCCTAAATTGGCAAAATCACCAGGAGACATGCTATCAGAGACACCTGTAACGGCTTGCTGACCGGAGAGCTGTACGGACCACAGCGGTGGCAGTCTCGGAAAAAACAAAAATAGCACCACCAATAATGGCAGTGCACCAACCCCTAACACGCCCAATGTACGCAAGCGTCCATCACCGTTAGCATTGCTATCATCATTAAGCGCAATAAATGCTAGCAATACAATGACTGCGCCAACGATCACTTCTAAAGTAGTCAGTAAACCTTGGTCCATCAAAAATAATGCCGCAAGCACGAACAATGATAAATTCAAAACCACATAGGCATCGCGGCGCTTATATAGCTCCCATAGCTTACTAACTAGGCATAGCACCAAAAATGCCACACCCATATCGAGCCCAAATGCTGTATTGTAGGTTAGCCACAGACCTAATAGCCCCAGCAAAAATCCTAGCATTTGTACACTTTGATAAATACGCTTTAGGTGCGATAGTTTTTTGAATTTAGCCTTGATATAAGGCAATTGAGCGGCGATACTGACGGCGGCAAATCCTATCAGCCATAATGGTAAATGTGCGGCATGCGGTAACACAACGACGACTTGAGCAATTAATACCCAATAATAAGCTGGCAGTGCAAATAACTTACGATACCATTTATCGTAAGTTCGCTCAGGTCGAATTGAGACTTTTTGACCTAAAGCTAACTGCTCAAAGCTGGCCGTTTTTGTAGCATCGACCGCAGAATACTCTGTGGACAGTGTATCAACATCAGCAGAAGATAAGCGTTTAGAATTGGTCATGGTGCTTTCGCAAGCCTTAGCAAGCATGCTTGCGCAAAGGATTCCCCGTTACCCATCTCCGCAGTAGCAGGAGCATCACTAGGTAAACGCATTTGAAACGGCACGCCTAGCTGACCCAGCTTCAATACCCCATAAGCCAATTGTGCAAGTTTTTGCTCGTGATGTGCAGCTGGCATATCTGCATAATCAAGCGTTTGCTCATGACCGACCGGATCAGCGAAGTGCTTGGTCAGCATACCTTGTCCCCGCGCTACATGCCCCCAAGAGACTCGGGCCAATGACTCACCCTCGACATAGTTATCTAGTCGCTCAAAGTCGTCCTGACCCTGTCTATACTGTCCACCTGTTGGTAAATCCTCTAAGCTTGCGATTGCATATTTTGCTTGCCAGTCAAAAACTTCAGGTTTTGGATATACCCAAGCCGTACGCGCAAAGTATACGTAAGACCATGCACGCATGATACCTAGAGGATAAACTGTTTTTATTTTTAACCGCGGAAGTTTAAGCTGACCACGGTTGTAAGTCTGGACAGGAAGTCGAATGACTTGCTCGCCTTGTAGCCGTGTGATAAGCACTGAGCTTTGCGCGTTTATGCCATTTTTGGTTTTCTTATTGGTTATCTGCTCAAATTCAAATAGCAACTGGCGCCGTGGTTGGCGACTATCACTATTCAACTGTAGCGTAACCCAAACAGGCGAGCCTGCTTCTGTCATAGCGACTTCTAGTAAACGCACTTGCAGACCAGATATATGAGCAAAAGTAACATGAAAACTAATTAGCCAAACACTGACCAGATAAAAGCACAAACCAAGCACCAAGTTGTTGCCATAGTTAATACCCGCGATAAAGGTAATTACTAACAATACGGCGAATAGCATTCCTTCACGACTAAAGAAAATATAGACATTACGCAAATTAAGCGTAGCACTATCACTCTTAGGTGCGCGCGCGGCAAACCAGCGGCTCAGAGCTGATTTTATTGGTGCGGTTAAGGCCTTTGGTAACAAGCTCATGACTACCCTATTATTACCATCTGATTGACAATGTTGTCAGTATTTGTATTTATATCTGACTGACAAGCAAACTCACGAATAGAACGATATAATTGATTAAGGACAATTCGAATACAAGAAAAGCGGGCGAAAATACCGTAAATAGTGAACTGAGTGACTTTGATATTTTTTTAAGTTATATAGATTTAACTACGTGTAGAACTATATTTCAGCGATGCAGTTAATCAATACGGTCAAACAGCATATCAGCTGCTAAGCGACGACTGACACTTCTGCTAGGATACGTTGGGCGATGGTTTTTGTCGCTTGTCCACCGGTCACATGCGCGGGTACGAAACGCTGACCGAGGCGATGATCAGTGACCGCAGCAAACACCGCTTGGATATCTTCAGGGGTCACTTCCATATATCCCGATACATAGGCATGCGCTTGGGCAGCACGTTGTAGTGACAATACGCCGCGAGGCGATAAGCCATGATACTCTTGGCTTGCACGAGTTTTTGCAACCAACCTTTGCAAATAATCCAATACTGTATCTGCCACATAAACCTGCCTGACACCCTGCTGAGCCAATAGTACAGCTTCAGTATCAAGCACCGTATCCAAATCTTTGAGCAGCTCGCGACGATCTTTACCCTTTAGCAGCTCACGCTCTGCGGCAGGCGATGGATAACCCAATGACAAACATAACAAGAATCTGTCTAACTGCGACTCTGGGAGCGGATAGACACCTGCCTGTTGCAATGGATTTTGAGTAGCAATGACAAAGAACGGTTGCGGCAAAGGATAAGTCTGGCCATCTTGCGTGACTTGTCGCTCTTCCATCGCTTCAAGTAGCGCACTCTGCGTTTTGGGACTGGAACGGTTGATTTCATCAGCAAGTAATAACTGTGTAAAGATAGCGCCCGGACGAAACTCAAATTGCTGTTTACTTTGGTCGTAGATGCTCATACCTAAAATATCAGCAGGCAACATATCATTGGTAAATTGCACTCGACTGAAGCTCAAACCTAATAACTGTGCCAAACCCTGAGCCAAAGTCGTCTTACCCATACCAGGCAAGTCCTGCAATAACAAATGACCGCCCGCTAATATACAACTGAGCGCTAGCCTAACTGCTTGCGGCTTGTCCAATACAATCTGATTTAATTGCGCTAACAGCTGTGCAATTTGCTGCTGATTGTGTTGAAAATCAGCCGTACTAGTTATGGACTGGCTAAGCGGATTCGCTGTTCTCTGAGAGGTAGATAATGATCTATCGTTAGCTGCATGGGTCATAGTAGGTTATTGGCTCATTTTTTAGGTCATAACGATGATAAGTCAGTTCACATCATCTGTAACGGTTGGTGCAGCGGCACGGAGCGTAGATAAATAAGCTATGATATCGGCACGCTCTTTCGCATCTGGCATCGGGTCTGACAGCATTTTGGAGTCTGGCATGGCTTTTTGGGCATCTGCAATATATGGATCGAGTGTCTCTGCATCCCATACCCAACCTGAATCTTCTAGCCCTTTGCTGTAGGTATAGTCTTTTAACTCGGCAGCCGGCGCACCATATATATTCATTAATTGTGGGCCTTTTTTATTCAAACCTGCATTACGTTGATGGCATTGACCGCAAGCATCTTTATAAATTATCGAGCCGTTGTCCGCATCGCCGTCAGTATATAAGGGCAGAGTCACAGGAGCACGGTGGTCAGGTGGTGTTTTCTCACAAGCTGTGAGCAACAGAACAGCAGCCAAAAGGCTGCTCATTTGATATCTACTGATAAGGGACATTTTTAGCAATCTTTGGTTGAGGAATATTATCGCCATGACATAAACGATATGATGTACTGGCCTTTTAACTCGCTACCTTTATTGTGCTACTAGGCTCTTCTAAATAATACCCTTGCAAATAGCGCGCGCCCACACTCCAAGCGACTGACATCGTTGCTGCATCTTCGATATAAGGCATGAGCACATCGACTTTGATATCATTAGTACGCGCAATAAGAGACTTAACCGTTTCTAGATTTTCTGCTGCACCAATATCTTGGATATAACTGCGCGCCAAGCGTACCATATCAGGCTGGACGAAATTAGCAATTTCAATAGATTTGACAGAAGAGCCAAAATTGTTAATACCGATTTGACAGTTAACATCGTTAAGTGCAGAAAATTGAGATTTGGCGACGGTTAAGTGATCAGAGATATCTATTTCATTGAACTGTAGTGTTAATACACCAGCTGCGCCGCCTACCGCTTTTATCAATTGACTAGCAACAATCGGCAGTTTCTTATCAACCAGTGAAGCATTGGTTAATTGTACTAATAATTTGGCTTCAGGATGAACTTTACGGACGTCATTGATTTTCTTACAGGCATTGATAAGCACCCATCGGTCAATCTTTTCTAACAGTTGATGTTTTTTAGCCACCGCCATAAATTGATCAGGGGTTAATACCGTATTGTCAGCATCTGACAGCGGTAACCGTAGATAAACTTCAAAGAAGTCACTACGATCGTTATTGATGTCGTATATTGGCTGAAATGATAGATCAAAACGGTTATTAGTAATGGCATCCACTAATGACTCAGCAAGTGCGTGATCATCGCTATTGGCATGTTCGCTTGGGTCATATATACGATAGGATCCACCACTATTAGAAGTCTCTACCATGATTTGGCTGATAGCATCCATGGCGCGTTCTAATATGATGACAGGCTCTACAGGATTTTTTTCAATCTTGACAACAGCAATGCTAACTGTTGTATTGGTTGTACGCTTATCAACTTCAATAAACATACCTTTTATAGACGAACCGATATGCTTAGCAATCTCTTCAAGATCACTCGTCGTCTTATTTTTCACCAATATCGTAAATGCGGTATCACTGAAACGGCTTACATGCCCATCAGGTACTAGCTCACTTAACGTGTGGGCAACTTGTTTGACCGTTGCATCTATTCCTTGTAGACCCAAACTACTTCTTATTTTTCCTACATTATCAAGCTGTACATACAGCAGGGCTGCGGTTATCAGTCCTTGGGACGCCTGCTGATGTATTGCTATCATTTGCTCTTCAAAACCGCGACGATTATCTAGGCCAGTTAAATTATCTTTACGTTCAGCTTCCGCTAAACGCTTGGCAACCTCTGCACTATTGTTACTATTCTGCTGAATAATAATCTGAATGACTGGCTCGCCCTCTAACGTGGCTGATGCTAGTTGTAGCTTTGCTTCAAAAGTACTACCATCTGTCCGTACACTTTCAAAATTAAACTCAACGTCTTGGCGACTACCTTTGTCAAACTGACGTAAAAATTGTTTAAACCCTTGAACATTATCTCCACCTGAAATCAGGTCAATAATAGGCACGCCTACTACTTCATTCATCGATTTAAAGCCGAATAGCTGAAGATAGGGATCATTAGCAAATATATGAATACCCTCGTCTATATAAGCAACTGCGCTCTTAGAGTTCTTAATCAATACATTGGCACGTTGTTCTGCTTCAGAAAGCACTTGACGTAAGGTTTTTAGCTCACGGCGACTGCGCAAACTACTATGCTGCAGACAAATAGCCATTACCACTGGCATTTCTTGATCCATTTCAAGCGCTTTGACCATCGTGCCACTAATCACAGTCGGTAGCTCATACTCATTGTAGGCAGTCGACGCTATCTCTTCATTCGTTAAACAGATCATTGGCAGATCGATATTTTGCTCTTGTACGAGGCTTACCACGTCTGTAAAGCTCATATTATAAGCTTTGCCAAATACCAGTACATCCCACGGTTGGCGCAGGAGTTTTAATAACTCTTCTTTATCGTCCAAAAACCCCAAATTCACACTATCATAATAAGGACTCAATAACTGCACAAGACGTTCAGCATAGAGCTGATCATCATTGATCACTAATAAATTTAAAAGAGATTGAGAGCGCATAAGAAGCCTTTTAATCGTACGTATTGTTATCTTTTATTTTGTTACTTCACATCTTTATTTAAAGCTAACCTAGCATAAGCATATAAAAAACATTAGCGTTAAAGTTCCATGAATATTATCAGTGTGGACTGTAATGATTGTTTTATTACCAGAAATACAATAAAAATCAGAGTAACAATATTTATCATTATAGACAATAATTTTGCTAATTGCAGATTAACTTCCAACCCTTACCCGCTACTATATTACTGTAAAAACTCTTATAGTTTTTCCCTAATGGCCCGAAGATACATATCATCTATAAACGCGCCTAAACCCTATAACTGCGCTACCTCATATTGACTAAACTCCTCAGTCATCATCAGCCTACGTCCCAATCGTAAGGAGGTTTGTTTATTGCCAATACGCATGACGACTCTATCATCAGTTTGAAAGTAAGAAGGTGGCACTATCAACGTGCCAGTAGTGTTCAGCTTTTCATCTTTTCCAAGGATAAATGCTGGTACAAAATGTCGACTTCGTTTTTGATTACCTTCCAAACGTAGTCCACATGCCACAATTTTATGCCCAAGTACTTGCCATTCTACTTCTGGATTTTTGGTATCTAGATTGAGCCAACGCACGACCCCTATTAACCAATTAGGCTGTTCTGTATTTTCAGATCCATAGACCAGAATCAGACTCATGATATGTAAAGGCTGAAGTGCTGTCATAGAAAAGTCAGGGTCAGTTTTTTCTATACTAGGTCCTTCTTGATTGAGAATATTCTTGTCGACAACATTCTTATTGAACTCATCATTTTTTGGTAACAAATGCAGTGTGCGATATGCTGAAGAACTGTCATGGTCATCAAATATCTCAATAGTTATGATGCTACTGCGGCCATGCTCGTTATCAAATGTATCGTATAAAGGCCTATCTTCTTCTCGTAGATGTTTGATAGCGATTAGATTGGCGAAAGTTTTTAAATGGCCTACATGGTAGTGTATATCATTAAAATTGGTGATTAACTTTGCCTGATGTTTGCTACTATATTTGGTTGGCAAGGTAATTGGCGGCTGCAAATAGCGGTAGCTGATGGTCATCGAAATAGTATTAAGCAAACTATATTCTGCTGTGCTACCTTCCTCGATAAAGTCTTTTTTACGTGACTCAAAATATTCAACTATCGGTGTCAGTTCTATAAATAGACAATCATGACGATCTTCATATGGGTTGATATGAGAGTTGACTGTTAGATAGCTTGGTGGATTACTACTATGAAGATCAACAAAAACCTTTGTCTCGGTGGCAGGCTTCATTGTCGCGACCATGTGTTTAGCCCATTCAGGCAATAGGCGCTGTACGAGTAAGATATTCGGGCGCCTCATAGCACGCAAATTTAACAAGTGATGCAAACAAATTTGGCAATATAGCTGATGGATACTGTTTGTTTGATTCGTGACAGTATGTAGACTTAAATCCATATCAGCTACTTTTCTCTGATGAGCCAGATAATATAACCGATTGACTTTAGACCACAGGTAATCTGATGGCTTTCGATAGCACAGTGTTTCTTCTGCTAATAGTTTTTGGTATCTTAATAGTGATTGATAAATCGCAATAGCAAGCGTGCTATCGGGTTTAGTCTCAGCACCAAAAAAACGCTGCCAACCTTTAACAGAAGATTGGTTTAAGGAGGCTTCTGACAACTGCGTCTCACGACGTATGACTTTGTCGTAAACCATGATAATTAAATAATGTAGCGATTGCATTTGAGCGATATAAGACATCTGAGCCTGACTAAGCGCGCCTGTCTCATAGATATAGTGCTGCCTAAAAGCTGCAATCAGTCGGTCTGAGGCATCAATGACTGTTGCCATTAATTTAAGACGCTGTTGTTCATCCATATTGGATTCACGTAATACTGTCAGTAGACTCTCTAAATGCTCTGTTTGCTGCTCTTGGGTAAGCGTAGGTAGCGTTGCCAACATTTTTAACAAGTAACGCTCTTGACCATTTACTGAGCGATTAGATAGCGGAGGTAGTGGCTCTGTAGAATCTAAATGCTCTTGAAACATTGATAACGTTATCATCAGTATCTTTACTCTCTATTATTCACTCTGAAGCAATCAGTAATATGCAGCAGTACAAATACATGTATGGCATAAAAAATGTTTGTTAAGCTCGACTATAGAAAAGTGATGAGATCTATTTATTGTGAGCCTAAATCTAGCAGTACGCTCTGACAATACCTACATACTGTCAAAATCTTATATCTAAAGTTGTATACTTTTTAATTAGCTTACATACTGACAGTCTATATTCTGTTCCAATCATATATCTATTTATACTTATAAAAAAGCATAAATCCTAGATTTTAGTTTCTAAAGATACTATCCGCATCTTTTTTAAGAGCCGCTCTTTGTTTACTAATTTTCCTAAATTGATATAGTGCCCTACATTAGCTATTGCTGTAAATATCAATCGGCACTTTAAAAGGTCTATTCGGCAACTCTCTGACCAACTTAGGGACGAGATAGCCTGGCAATGATGCTAATAACGCCCAATAAAGCTCAATCGCTGCTTGCTCACTACTATCGAAATGTGCCGCGCCAGCCACCTTATCCAACACATGTAAATAATATGGTAGCACGCCAGAAGCAAACAAACGCTGACTAAGCTGTACTTGCGCGTTAAGAGTATCGTTGACACCTTTTAACAACACGGCTTGGTTTAATAGCGTAACTCCAGCTGCTCTCGCACGTTGCAAGTATTCAGCGGTTAGTGCGTCTATCTCATTGGCATGATTACAGTGAATGACCATGACAATATGACAGCGACTTTGAGACAGCCTTTCTAACAATGCAGCGTCCAAGCGTGCGGGTATCACCAATGGCAAACGCGTATGCAGTCGAATGGTAGTAATCTGCGGAAGAGACTCCAAAGTATCTAACCATGCAAACAATCGTCTATTGGTCACATTTAGTGGGTCACCACCACTCAAAATTACCTCATTGACCTCAGGATTTGCATTAATATAATTAATGATATTTTCTTTAGCATCAGCAGTCGGCATGTTGGCACTATAGTCAAAATGCTGGCGAAAGCAGTAACGGCAGTGAATAGCGCACGCACCCGTAATCGTTAACAACACTCTCGACTGATATTTATGGAGCAAGCCTTTTACAGGGTTTTGAGTGTTTTCGCTTAGCGGATCTGCCACGTAGCCTGTGACATTGATTTGCTCTTGTTGGTCTGGCAACACTTGTTTAAGCAGGGGATCATTACGGTCGCCAATAGCCATTTTTGCCACAAAGCCACGCGGCACACGCAGTTCGAAATGCTTAGGTACGTAAACTTCTGCACGCATTGATTCAAGCTGTAGGATACTCAATAGCTCATCAACAGATGTAATAGCTTCCGATAATTGCGTTTGCCAGTTTTTTTGTGTGATTAAATGGTTTATCATGACAGCCTATTACCTGTGCCCAAAATCCGATATTATACGCCCTTAGTGTCTAGCCTATCAAAGTATCCTCGTTAATCCGTAAATACTTGGCATAACAGAAAATTTTGGTACAGTCAGCCCTATGTCTTACTATTATATTTACAACCCCTAGGAGTTTCTTGTGGCAAGTTTTTCTACTAATGAATTTAAAGCTGGTCTAAAAGTGATGCTTGATGGCAACCCTTGTGCCATTCTTGAAAACGAGTTTGTCAAGCCTGGTAAAGGTCAAGCCTTTAACCGTGTTAAGTTGCGCAATCTTCGTAGTGGTAAAGTGCTGGAACAAACGTTCAAATCAGGTGACAGCCTAGAAGCTGCTGATGTGATGGATACTGAAATGAACTATCTATACAACGATGGCGAGTTTTGGCACTTTATGCATCCTGAGAGCTTTGAGCAGATCCAAGCGGACAAAAACGCAATGAGTGACTCAATCAAGTGGTTAAAAGAAAACAGCAATGCTCTATGTACCATTACGTTATTTAACGGTGCTCCTCTGTCAGTCACGCCGCCTAACTTCGTTGAGTTAGAAATCACAGAAACAGATCCTGGCGTACGCGGCGATACTTCAGGCGGTGGTGGCAAACCTGCTAAATTAGAGACAGGTGCCGTTGTACGTGTTCCATTATTTGTGCAACAAGGTGAAGTGGTACGTGTCGATACGCGTACTGGCGACTACCAAACTCGCGTGAACTAATATCGCTCTAAACATGACTGGTAGTTGATATTTATTTATACCTCTATCATCAATAAAAAAGCTTAACCACTATATAGGCGGTTAAGCTTTTTTTATATTTATCGAGCATGGTTAGTCGAAATACTAATCAAGGGCGCTAATACTAATAACTAGTAAGTTACTCTTCCTCCAATGATTGCTTCTGTATCAGCCAATACTGTACTAAAGCATTTAGCTGCTCTTGCTTAAAAGGTTTGGTGCAATAGTCCTGCATACCAACTTTTAGATATTTCTCACGCTCGCCGTCCATTGCATTGGCAGTTAGAGCGATAATGGGCGGCAATACTTGAGGATCATATAATTTATGCAGCTTAATAGTAGCCTGTACCCCATCCAAAATCGGCATGTGATGATCCATTAATATCACATCATAACGCTCAGGAAATAGAGCAAAAGCCTCAATTGCTTGCTGACCATCAGTCACATGAGTGACGGTATGACCACTGTTGGTTAGTGCTTTTTTGGCAATAATCGCATTAACAGTATCATCTTCAACCAACAATATATGACCAGCTCGCTCGTGACTAGGTTCGATCATCGTCATATCGTTAGAGTCTTGCCATACCTCATATTTGTCTTCTGCAATAGTAGGTAGCGGCAACAATACGCTAAAAGTAGTACCAACTCCTACCTCACTGCTCACATGAATGTGACCACCCATTAAGTCGACTAGAGATTTGCAAACAGACAGTCCAAGTCCAGTACCACCATAAAGACGATGGGTAAATTTGTTTGCTTGATCATAAGCATCAAATATAGCTTCTAACGATTCTGGCTTAATGCCGACCCCTGTATCTTTAACTTCTATACACAAAGTCATATTTTGACTAGTTTTATCGCCTTCTGTTTTGTTTGCTTCTTTCTCTTGGCTCGTACTAACGAATTTTTCATCAATGTTATCTGGGCAGTAGCAATTGTCCATATGTTTGACATCGATACTTACTTGACCACCTTCACGAGTAAACTTAATCGCGTTATTCACTAAATTTGCGATAATCTGTTTAAGCCGTACAGAATCCCCTTTAACATAGGGCGATAATGTTTCAGTATAATGATAATCTAAAGTCAAGCCTCTTTGGCGCGCCTTTATAGCAAACAAACTGACGACTTCATTACATAAGCTAGATAAATTTAATGGAATAGAATCTATCGTCATTTTTCCAGACTCGACTTTCGATAAGTCCAAAATACCATTAATGATGACCATCAAATGTTCATTAGAAACCTTAATATTATCAACGTATTCTCGCTGTTCATCACTAAGATCGGTATCACCTAACATATCTACCATACCGATAATTCCATTCATCGGTGTACGAATCTCATGACTCATATTAGCCAAAAAGCTCGATTTCATTTCATTAGCGTGCTTTGCATCACGTTGCTTATCCTGCAACTGCAAAGCATCAGCTGCCATTTTTGCAAACTCTACTAATATCGCTGATTGCTGCTCACTAAAATTGTGATTAGGCTTCGTATCCATAAGACATAAAGTCCCTAGGCGGTAATTCTTATTGTCTTCATATAAGATAATAGGTGCCCCAATGTAGGATCGTAAATATGGGAAACCTGTGACCATAGGGTTCTGGCTAAAACGACTGTCGTTCCATGTATCTGGTACTATCAATACTTCATTAGACAATATTGTATAATTACAGAAAGCCGTATCACGTGGTCCTTTGGTTATACTCTCAGGCGCATCTTCAAATGTGCAAGCTGGTTTTAGATATTGGGTGTCCTCATCCATAAAGGTAATCGTAACTACTGGTACATCAAAGAACAGCTTTGCCAGCGCGACTAGCCGATCGAATGCAGGCTCATCATCTTCGTTGAGTACCTGATACTTTTTCAGCTTGTTAATACGCTCTGATTCATCTACTGCTACAGGGTAGCTTTGCTTTGGCGAGTTAGATATAGACAAGGTAAACTCCATTAAATAATATCAGACGCATTAGTTACGACTCGTCTGTCTTATTAATAATTGTAATGCTTCACTCACCATAATCATCGCCACTACTGACGTAACGACCACTGCTGAGCCATAACCACCGCACTGTAGGCCACCTGTCTGACAGCTCTTATCTACAATTGGCGGCTCTGTCGAATAGACACATTTGATACCAAATTTTTCTTTTAAAGCACTGTTAATGCCTTTCTCGTGGCGTAACTTGTTGCGTAACTTGGCAAGTAGTGGATCTTGATAACAGTCACGCAAATCACTTACTCTGATTTGACTTGGATCTATCTTACCACCTGCACCGCCCGCACAGACCAACTTTAGTTTATTAAAACGACAGTGTAAAGCGATTGCCAATTTAGCATTCATATCGTCTACACAATCTAAAATAACAATCGGTCTCCCTTGAGCATTGGCAGATTTAACTGCTTCACGACTTGGTAGAAGTGTGGCGACATTATCTACTGTCAAAAAGTCATCGACTAAATTTAACGTTACTGTGGGATTAATTTCTCTAATACGAGTTGCCATTGCTTCAATTTTACTTTGACCAAATGTGCTGTCCAATGCAGGCAGTTGGCGATTGACATTAGACGCAACCAATACATCCAAATCAATCAGCGTAATCGTTCCCACTGCTGTCCGAGCTAGTGCCTCTGCTGCCCAAGAGCCAACCCCTCCTACACCAATAATGTAGACATGAGCTGCCGAAAAAGTATCAACCGCAGAGGTACCATAGAGTGTCCGTGTACCTTGAAAACGACGATCGTACTGCTCATCTTGTTGGCGCGATTCGTCTTGTGCAAGACTGTGTTCGACGGATTCTAGTTGTTCAAATTGTCGCGTGTCACTCATAACAGATCAAATTCTCTTTTCAAATATTTTGGTTGTCATTTATACGGCTCATACTTTTTAGCTTCTAGTTACAACGATGCTTTTCTTATAAGTAGCACAGTTACATTGAATAAGCCCAGTCCACTTTTAGAGCATCACAGCTATTTTGCCACAATTGATTAGCAAGTTTATCATGTGGTATTTCTAATAGCTCACTTAAGCTTGCCAATACCCATGACAGATTGGCTGGTAAATTCCTATTATATGAATCAGTATCATCCGTTGTCTGACACATAATAGGTGTCATATCTGGACAATCCGTCTCAATGACCAAGCATTCGATGCCATGACTCTCAACTGCTACTTGAATAGCACGGCGCAGTTTTTTGGCATTCGGATTGGTAATCTGACCCGTAACACCAAGCTTAAACCCTAATTTTACAAAAGCCTTCGCCTCTTGTTCGCCACCGCTAAAGCTGTGGGCAATACCGCCTAATGTATGCGCATCGTATTTATGCGCTTTTAATATTGCGAGTGCTTCAGCATGCGCTTTACGAATATGTAGCATCACTGGCAGATTGTGAGCCACTGCTATATCCAACTGCGCCGCAAAGAACCTTTTTTGTTTAGCAAACACATCAGGCTGCTTCATTGCATCGGTAAAGGTGTCTAATCCAATCTCACCAATAGCTAATGGACGACGCTCTATCACTATTTGCTCAAGTTGTATTAGATGATCATCAGTATGCTGCTCAATATAAAATGGGTGTAAACCGAGCGCAATATACGCTGCAACTTCGCACTTATCTTGATGATTCTCCTTTGTCGCAGACGATTGTGACAGTTCATTGATGAAACCTTGAGTATCGTACATTCGATCAAAATACTGATATAAATAACCTACTAGCACTAAGTGACGGATACCTTGACTATAAGCTTGATCCACCTGTTGTCTTCGGTCAGGATCAAATACTGGAGCATCAAAATGTGTATGCGTATCTATAAGAGGATAGACATTTTTTAAAACTTCTCTAGCATTTGTTCTCTCAGCAATGGTCGCTGATTCGTTGCCACACATCAATAGACTCCAAAACTAACTTTTAAACACATAGAATTAAATGATAAATTGCTATAGACGCATTATTGATCTTCTATTTTTTAATTACTAGCTTCTGTTTACTAGCTGCATTTTCATGAGCATCGTCAAGATCACTACCCTCAGATACGGTATCATGGTTATTTACTATCTTCGTATTGTCCTTTCGACTACTGCGTCTAGGGATGAGCAATAGCGCAGTTGCAGCCACACTTAGTAAAAGCCATTTTTTTGTATTCTTATAATCTGTCATTTTAGTTTCTGATTTACTATAGTGAAAAACATGATACGTAACTCATTATTTTATTAGTAACCAATATACCCAAATATAAAAGCGGCTATGTTTATCTGTGTTATGAATACGCAAGCTAATGTACGATGCAACTATTATCTATCACATCGTACATTAATTTATGTTAGTTAAATCATATTAACCGTTATATATAGAGCTAATATTTTAACGATTAAGAGGATAGGTCGTGATACCGCTATTAGGACTATCTACTCTCGTAAAACCTTGCGAAGTAGATTTTGGCGCTTGATCACGTTTAGGGATAAGGGGATTTAGCGGCATGAGCTCGTAATCTGCACTGACGTTACCATTCCAACCTTCAGTGCCGCTCAGTGGTAATTGCTTGATCGTACCATTTTTATCAATGACCAACTGCAACACTCGCATTTGATTGAATTTGCGTTCAGTCACACTCGCTACCGCGCCGCCATCACGTAAAATAGTCGGCTGTAAAAAGATAATCAAATTGCTCTTTTGGGTGCTGTCATTGTCAGAACGAAAGAGTCTACCGATAACAGGGACGTTACCCAGTCCAGGAACCTTCTGTTGACGTGTAGTAGTGTTGTCACGCATCAGGCCGCCCAAGGCAATCGTCTGCTGATCATCCGCTAGAATGGTCGTATTAATAAGGCTTTTATTGGTAATCAATCCACTGGCATTACCCGTACTACCTGGTACGACTGACGATACTTCTTGCGACACTTCTAATCGTACCGTGCCATTGTCACCAATATGAGGAATGACATTCAGATTAATACCAATGTCTTGGCGATCAATCGTCTGAAATGGGTTGTTTGAATTGTTGCCACTGGTGGTAAAAGAACCTGTGACAAAAGGTACGTTTTGACCAACCAAGATACTGGCTTTTTCGTTATCGAGTGTCAAAATCGATGGCATGGACAATAGATTAGCACTGGTAGATGAGTCAAGCGCCTGTAAAATAGCGCCATAAAACTCTGTATTGCCCTGACTGTCTTTGCGACTGTCTCCAATGCCTATCAATGCACCTGCGATAGAGCTAGCAGCAGCGCTAATACCTGCCGTACTCGTCCCTGCTAAAGCCGCCGCCGCAAGCGTCGTCGCGCTGGCTCCCACATTATTAAAATTGACCACTCCATAGCCACTATTGGCGTTACCTAGCGCCCATTGAACACCTAGCTGGGTGGCATCATCGCCTGACACTTCAACAATAGCGGCTTGAATCAATACTTGTGCGCGGCGACTGTCTAATTGGTTGACTGCATCTTCAATCTCGAACATTAGCTCAGGTGCGGCGTTGACAATAACGGCATTTTGAGTCTCATCAGCGATAATACTAAACGGACGACCGCCCACTCCTGTGCTTGTTCCACTTGTGCTGCTAGTCGAGACAGCGGCCGCACTGCTACCAAGGCTATCGCTAGCTGCATTATTAATTGCAGCGCCTGTGCTACTTACATCATTTAGCGAAGCTGATTCTAATGTCGAGGTCGCGCCAGCACTGTTGATAGATTGATTAGCAAGTAAACCGCGTAACATATCGGCGATATGACCAGCACTAGCATACTTTAAACGAAAGACACGTAAACCACTTAAACGTCTGGTCGGCGTAGTATCCAATTGATTGACCATTTCTTGGACTTTGGCAATCATTTCAGGACTGCCCTTGACTAGCAGTCTATCGCTCGACGTATCAGCAATCACCTTTAGCTGATTGTTGCCACCTTGAGCTTGTCCACTACCCGCACTTGAGACTAAGGCGCTAATCAACTCCATCATACGTTCGGCATCGACGTGGCGTAGCGGTATCACTTGCAAGCTGTCATTCACATTGCTGTCTAAATCACGGATAAGGGCCGTCAGTTGATTAAGGCTGTCTGCTCGATCGGACAAAACCAGCGCATTGACACCAGGTACAGCGGCCGCGTGAGCCGACTGCGGCATTAATGGGCGAATAACCCCTAACACTTCTGCAGCTTGGGTGTTGGTCAAATAAATAACTCGAGTGGCGAGCGATTCGCCAACACTATCACCGCGTAAATCAACCGCCACACCAGATTGCTTAGCGATATTATCTGGTACCAGTTTTGTCGTCGTTCCCGATTCAATCGCGGCGATACCATTCACTTGCATCACGCTCAGAAATAGCTGATATATCTCATCACGGGACAGGGCTTTGTTGGAGATGACCGTGACGTTGCCATTGATACGCGGATCAAGTACAAAGTTTTGATCCGTGATGGTCGCGACCTCATTGATAAAGGCTTTGATATCAGCGTCTTGCAAATTGACTTTCCAGCTCTCAGCATTGGCAAGACCAACACCAGCAGCCCATAATGGCACTGCCAGACAAAGTGAACGACACAGGCGCATCAAACCCTGCAGGCTACGGTACAAAGGCGTGGCTGAAAAATTCTGAAAACTTACCATATTGATGATTACCTACAGTGATATTGCTTACTATGTGCTGAGTTTTTTAAGGAGCAATTTTGCTAAAAACCTACCTTGCTAGAACTGCTGGCGAATCGTAATAACTTGCTCACCACGTTGAACCTCTATCTGCGCTTCACCTGCTTGCTGTACTTGCTGAAGTACACCAGCATCTTGCGCAGGGTTATTACCCACGCTCTGTCCGTTGACAGTTAGTACTTTATCGCCTGGCTCTAGCCCTAAACGATTACGTAGGCCAGCAGGCATCGCCGCTGTGACTTGATAGCTTTCACCTGATGCCATCACCCCCATCCTACTTAGATAACTGGCAGGGTTTTCTTGCAAGGCCGTAACCGCTTCTTCGATAGCTGATTGTGGATTACTTGAAGTGTCTGCGCCAGTTGTCCCCTCTGCCTCAGGAACAGCGTTTTGTACTGGCTGGGGCGCTGTAGGCAACATGCTATTATTTGGCAAACGCTGATTACTTATTCCGCTTGCTAGCATATCACTTTGGTCTAATGGCATCGCCTCTGGCATTTTAATAACGGTTTCTTTATCGTTAGCATCAGCGATAATGACTGAATTCCAATCAACAGCCACGAGCGTATAATCGCTGTCTTTTAGCCCATCACCGATGCGGTAATTTTTGACTTCGCCATTGACATTCAATAAGGCGGAAGACATGCTCTCAGGCATGGCTAGCAGTACGCCTTTGAGCTCAATGTTGGGAGGTGGTTGCACGGCTGCAGTGATAGGATCGGGATCAGCAAAGATTGCAAATAAGCCACTATAATCGTTGGTAGATTTGGCACTATTTTGTAGAGTTGCTAAAGGCAATGCAGGTGCTAAAGGCGCTGCTAGCAATAGCCATAAAAGGCGGGCCGCTGTCCAGCATAACCAAGCAATGGCTAACAATAATAGCCAACCTGAAAAGCGATTAAGAGTATTGATAATAGGTTTTAGGCTTGCGGCGATATTAAGCATTTAGTTCGCCCCCAAACCAGCTAACAATGGCTGGCGCACACTGACAACTGGCGTATCTTGAGGGGCTTGTCCTTTATACTCAGGCATGTTCTCTAGCAAGCGCTGCGTCAGACTGACATCGAGCATATTATCGCTGTCGAGATACAGATCTCCCAAACGCTTATCTTGATTATTCAATAAATTGATATGCAGCAAATCTCTATTGTCTTTTTGCTCTGTACTAAGCTCAGCTCTTAGAGCAGGCATCGTAATATAAAAAACTTTGCCACCACTAGGATAGCCTACCTCACCACCAATCCAAGTCAATTGACCATCCGCTGCACTAAATCCGCCAACATCTTTAGCAGGCTCACTATTAGATGCGTCATTTTTATCAGACTGGCGCGTTAACGATACATTGTTTACTTGAATAGGGGTATTTGGCAGCTGCCAGTTGACCATACTCGCTAGCGTCTCAGGTGCAATTTTCCCACTCATGTTGTCAACTTGCCATGAGTTCAAACCAAGTTTAACTTGCCCATTCAGACGTGTCTGTGCTGAGTGGATATTAACATCCGCACCTAGCTTACCTATGAGTAACTGCCAAGGCTGCCATGACCATTCTGCCATACCTGTAAGCGACGTCGATGACATAGGCAATTGCCAAATGGCAGCACCTTGCCATACGTTGCCAGATACATGCTGGACATAAGGCGTATCTGGCGCGTATTTCTCAAGTAACCATGCTGCTGGCATTTGCAAAACAGCAAATAGCGCAAACAACACAAACCCCACTAGCCACCAGAGCTTACGGGGACGTTTATGAGAAAACTCAGATACTTGGGCCACAGTCGTACAACTCTTATATAAGACAAAAACGTCATTATCATAACAAACAATGGCATATAGATGACAGAAAAAAAGCCAGTATCTTTTTGCCAAAATACTGGCAGTAAAGATACTGGCTTTTATTTTCTCGAAAGCAGCTCTATCTATCGCTAAATGATTGTAAATAAACCATTATCAATAGCAATTTCAAGCTGGCTCACAGAAAGGTATTTTATAAGAAAACAGCTAATTAAATAGCAAAATCTTCGATATCACGACCTGCTGCTAGCGCTTCAACCAACCACGTTGGCTTACGGCCACGTCCAGTCCAAGTTTCACTATGATCATCAGTATTGCGATATTTAATACTGCGTTTTTTCTCTAACTTTTCACCAGCTTTCAGTATCTCTTCGATCGTTGCATTGCTATCTTCTGCAATCTGCTCGAACTGCATATAGGCATCATACAAACGTTGATGTTGTTTTTTAGCGATAAGTTGTTGAGCGTTTTCAGTGATAGCACGTAACTCATCTACGTTCAAATTTTCTAAATCAATTGCGTTATTTTTGCTCATAATAAATCCAACTATAAAATAAGAGTGTGGCCTCTATTGAGGTATTGTTTTTCGTGAAATAATGCAGTGAACAAATTATTCATTAGCCATTAAATCTATTCATCAAATATAATTAATTCTAAAGAATATTTAATTTCTAATAACAGCCCGAACAATCCATTATAAATAGAAAATATATAGCGATAGATGCTCATTGTATCCATTTTAAATAAAATTAGTTTTAGATAAATCTAAACACACAAGTCATCATTCTTTATATATTACTATTATAGCTTCGAAATCACTTTCTAATAATAAAATAAAATTCTAGTATTATAACTACTGCTAGAATTTCACAATACTATTTCGACAAAAATCTACTGTTAAAATAATAGAGTAGTAAGTCAATGCACTATACTCTCAAATACTGCTAATCTTGAGGGATAGTTTTGCATTAGCTCTATAACTTGCTATGTCGTTCCTATAGTGCTTTCTGAAGAAGTTAACCATTTCATATAAAAATCTATTATCCAAATAGCTTTCGATTTCTTAATAAGAAACAAGTAAAACTTTGGCTATTATCATCGAAATTTATTTTATTTATATACGATCAATATATTAACTATACGCCATATAAAGTCAGTATAGCAATTTTTAAAACCAAACGTCACTAATCATAATTATTTTTTGGTATAAACGGTCAATATAGAGTATAGAAGGTAGTAAGTATACTAGCTAATGTAATAATTAATAGTATTAAACCAGTACTAAATAAACTTAAGTTTAATCGTTTAAATATTAAGAGTATATTATATAAATTAAAAACATTTTTAATAACAAATTAGTTTAGTTATGTTAAAAAGCATCAATTTAATTATATTTTTGGATATAGTTAATCCTTTATAAAAGAGCTACAGCGTTAACCTCGCTTAAAGTATGACATATACATCTGCACTCAGTTGCCTTAGATCTTTTTTAAATTGAATCAACTATAGCAAGCATTAAAAAAGCCCTGCAGTTGCAGGGCTTTTTTAGCATTTTTACATTCTATGTCTTATCATCATCAGAACGGAATATCATCATCTACAGGGCCGTCTGGCATTGCTGTAGGCTTAGATTGTGCAGGTTTCTGTGCTGGCTGATTGAACTGGTTTTGCTGAGCAGGCGCTTGATTATTAAAGCTATTCTGACCACCTTGAGCAGCTGGTTGGTTGTAGCCGCCTTGATGTGCCATCTGATTATTTGCTTGCTGACCAAAGTTATTTTGATTGTTTTGGCCACCTTGATTATTATAGCCGCCACTCTGACCTTGGTTTTGACCACCAAAGCTATCTCCACCTTGACCACCGCCAGTTTGACCATCAAGCATCTGCATTTGTTCAGCACGAATCTCAGTAATATAACGGTCTTGACCACTTTGGTCTTGGTATTTACGTGTACGCAAACTACCTTCGATATAGACTTTGCTGCCTTTGCGCAGGTATTGCGCTGCGATTTCACCTAGACGGTTGAAAAGTGCGATACGATGCCACTCTGTCGCTTCTCTTTTTTCGCCGCTTTGTTTGTCTGTCCACTGCTCTGATGTCGCAACCGAGATATTGGTTACGCTACCGCCATTGCTGAATTGGCGTGCCTCAGGATCTGCCCCGAGGTTACCGATGATGATAACTTTATTGACTCCGCGCATGATACCGTCCTTTTACTTATGAATAATTTAATAAACTGTTTTAATCGTTATCTGATAGCATCATTTGATACTATCGATTGTATAATTTTACTTTAACCAATTTTTATCGAAATATCTATAGGCTACCTATGGTGCACGTCAGTATATGTCGCTTAGATACTCTATCTTGGTACATTAGTCGTATTGTAGAGTTCAATAGATAATAGATAAATATGCTGCTATTTTGCCATTTTAAGACGCTGAAGAACACCGTCTACCTTTATCAATATTGCATAGCACCTAACTTATTATCAAATGATTTAGAAATTTCTAGTTAGCATCGGAAGGCTTGCGATGCATGCTCAATGTCACGCTACCCAGCTCTACGCCAAATTTTTTCATCACTGAGCGATTGAGCATGACATCCTCATTGATAAGAAACATCCAATCATCGAACGTTACTTTGTAGGTTTTGTCCTCGACAGGTAACTCTAATAAGTAATTCCAGTGCAACGTATTGCCAACCACTTTCCCTGTTGCCTCGCCAATAACATCACCTGCCACACCTTTCCAGCTGCCATCTGTCTGCTCAGTCAGACGCCATATACGCTGCGATTTCGTGCCATCTGCCCACGAGAACTTCTCGTTTAAGATAATGACATCATCTCCCTCATGGGTTGCATCAATGTCGACATAAAAGCGCTTTTTGACTTCGCCATTTCGACCTTGGAACATACCCCAACCATCGATTTGACCCGAAAAAAACTCATGCATGTTGAGCGTTGGTGTGGCGTTCTGATATGCCTGAATATTTTGCGTAGCGCAACCAGAGGTCAGCAGCATGGCTGATAAACCAAGACCTACGGTTAACTTGGCTATTGAGCGATGCACCTTCTTTCTACCCTCGATGACACTACCAGACAACATCTTAAATTTACTCATATTAATTCCTTTTAAATAGAGATAAATAGTTAGTTTCTACTTATTGATACTGATGGTTTATGAGATTGCTGTCTGTGCAATTTTTGCTATTTGGCTTCACTTCCGTATACAACTACAAGTATAAAGCTGCTATATATCTAGCGGACTCTGCGCCAAACTCGATAGCTGCTGACGTGAATCGTCCGTCAACTGTGTTTTATCTAACTTTAGATAGGCGACTTGCTCTTTTGCCATGACGACCAGCTCGTCAACGCCATCTACTGCTAGCATTTGTCGTGACCAATCTTGGATATTGATATCTTTGGGAATAGTAACCGTTGTGCTCGATAGATAAGGTGGCTGAGAGATGGGAATGATGATAAGCAATGCGGCACCCATAATAATAGCCAGTATGCCCCATGCCAACAAATTAGGTTGGCTTAATAACAGGCCGCCCATTGCCCCGCCTACAAATGCACCAAAGAACTGACTAGAAGAATTAAGCCCCATTGCGGTCGCTTTGTTGGCGACTGGTGCGCGCTTAGATATCCATGAAGGAATCGTCGCCTCAAGTAGGTTAAAGCCCATAAAGTACAGCAGCAAACCCAATATGATACCAACACCGACCTGACTACCAAGCGCGAGTATTGCTAAAGCGGCGGTCATTAATGCAATTGCACCCAAAAACACCTGACGCATTTTGCGTTTCTTTTCGGCGATGATAATAAAAGGTATCGCGATGGCGAAACCAATAAACAATAGTGGCAAATACACCATGCCTTGCTGACGTACTGACAAGCCAAGTACGTCACTGAGCTGGTGCGGCAATATCACAAATATCGCCGTCATCGTTAGGTGTAGCGCAAAGATGCCGATATGTAAGCGGTTAAGATCACCAATCTTGAGGACAGTAGCCAACTGTTGACCAATGGTTTTGTTATCTAGATTGTGCTTGAGCACGCGCATAGGTGTCGGTACTACTACTAATAGCAGCATCGCCAATATAGCAAATCCTGATGTTAGCCAAAACAGTCCAGAGATACCGAGCGAGCCGACTAATAATGGCCCAAAAGCAAAAGCCAGCATGATAGAGGTCGCAATCGTCAGACCCATCGTGGCCATCGCTTTGGTACGCATTTCCTCACGAGTCACATCAGCCAGTAACGCCATCAGCACAGCAGAGACCGCGCCACTACCTGCCAGCGCCCGACCAATGATCACTTCGTAAATATCTGTCGCATTTGCCGCAATCATGCCGCCGACAGCGAATAGTATCAATCCCAAAAAGATAATAGGCTTACGCGGAAATTTATCAGCAGCCAAACTCATCGGTATCTGAAAGATGGCCTGCCCTAATCCATAAATACCAACGGCCAACCCAATCAAAAACGGCGTCGCGTGTGCGTAATTGTCACCGTAGACAGAAAATACCGGCACAATCATAAACAAGCCAATCATACGTAAGGCAAAGATGCCACCGACTCCGAGGATTGCCCGTTTCTCTACGCTATTCATACTTGCCTCACTGGTTGATCATTGCTGGTTGCTCATTGCTATCTTTCGCGACTAACACTTGCGCCATACCATGATTTATCACTACTGGTTTATCAAGGCATTGGCCTATAAATCAAGCCCCCTAGTATAAGACATTCGCCGTTTGGTTGCCGAGACTTTTGTCTTACTGGTGCAGTAACGTATGCGCCCTCAACCCAAGCCATTCATATTACGAGATTATTTTGTTACCAAGTGCATCAGATGTACAGTCATGCCTTGAATAATGCTGTCACCATGACAATAAAGTAAAACGTTATCAGCACAATTAATGGCTAACTCACCATATCCACGTAACGACGAACGCTTCTATAAAATGACATTTTTGGTCAAAACCATAACAAATGATGCCTGTTACTTAACACTGATTTGATTTAGATTTGCTTAGTCCTATAAAAAATCATCATAGGAGCGACAAGCAACATAAAGCCAAACAACAATAGAAAATGAATAACTAGGCTGGCATAACTTTTACCTTATCAATATATGTACCTTTTATAACGACACTATTTATAACGACTGTTTTGTTTATAACGTTACCCTTTATAACAACGCTACTTATAACAACACTATTTATAACAACATCATAAATTTAGAATTATTCACGTTTTAACCAATCATTTTATTGATCTGTACTTACTTTTTGATTTGAGATATTTCCCAATCCCCTTTTAGCAAATAGGAAACCTGTAACCGATGGCACATGACCATATCGCAATACGCGGCGCACGTACTCATAATTTAAAAAACATTGATTTAGACATCCCACGAGATAAATTTGTGGTAATCACTGGCCTATCTGGCTCTGGTAAATCTTCATTGGCATTCGATACGCTATATGCCGAAGGGCAACGTCGTTATGTCGAAAGCTTATCGGCATACGCGCGTCAGTTCCTCTCGCAAATGGAGAAACCTGACGTCGATAGTATCGAGGGTCTATCCCCCGCGATTGCTATCGAGCAAAAATCAACCAACCATAACCCACGCTCGACCGTCGGTACGATTACCGAAATTTATGACTATCTGCGCCTGCTATATGCACGCATCGGTACGCCATATTGCCCTGAGCACGGTGAGCCAATGGTCGCGCAGTCGGTCACTGAGATGGTCGATCAGGTCATGGCCTTGCCAGATGATACTAAGATTATGATTTTGGCACCGGTCATTCGTGAGCGTAAAGGTGAGCATACCGTCTTGCTTGAGCAGCTGATTGGTCAAGGTTTTGTCCGTGTGCGCGTCGACGGCGATGTCTATGACACTGATGAGCTACCGACCCTAGATAAAAAGAAAAAACATACCATCGAAGTGGTAGTCGATCGATTTAAAGTTCGTGATGACTTGGGCAACCGTGTCGCTGAGAGCTTAGAGACGGCGCTACGTTTGGGACAAGGACTGGTCACGCTGCATTTTATGGATGGTAATCCAAAAGAAGGCGGTGACGAAAACCAAGTGATGTCAGCCAAGCATTCATGCCCTGTCTGTGATCGTGCGGTGCCTGAGCTTGAGCCACGTATGTTCAGTTTTAACAACCCATACGGTGCATGCCCAAGCTGTGATGGCCTCGGGAAACGTCAATATTTCGCCGCTGAAAAACTGATTACTCATCATGAGAAGTCACTTAACCAAGGCGCAATCAATGGTTGGGACAAACGTCATGCGTACTATTTTGGCTTGCTTAGCACGGTCTGTAAGCATTTCAAAATCGATATGGATGCGCCGTGGCAAGATCTGTCAAAAGAGCAGCAAGACCTAATCATGCAAGGCTCTGGTAAAGAAAAGCTGACTTTCAACTTTACTGATGAGCGCGGTCGCAAAACGAATAAGACCGTACCGTTTGAAGGTGTGCTTCCTTATCTAGAGCGTCGTTATGCCAAGACGCAAAGTAACCTTGTGCGTGATGAGCTGGCAAAATATCTGGCTGATACTACTTGTAACGTCTGTGACGGCGCGCGCCTGAATGAAATCTCACGCAATGTCCGTGTTGATGATCAGACCATTGCAGAAATCGTTAAGCTGTCTATCGGTGATGCGGCAGATTATTATAAAACGCTAAAGATTGGCGGCCATAAAGGTGAAGTCGCCGAAAAAATCTTTAAAGAGATTAATGAGCGCTTAAACTTCCTCGTCAGCGTCGGGCTTGATTATTTAACACTAGCCCGCTCCGCCGAGACACTATCGGGTGGTGAAGCACAGCGTATTCGTCTGGCTAGCCAAATCGGTGCAGGTTTGATGGGTGTCATGTACGTACTTGATGAACCATCAATCGGTCTGCATCAGCGTGACAACGATCGTCTGCTAAAAACCCTAACGCGCTTGCGTGACTTGGGCAATACAGTACTGGTCGTAGAGCATGACGAAGATGCGATTCGCCAAGCAGATCACGTGATTGATATCGGTATCGGTGCAGGCGTACATGGCGGTCATATTATCGCTCAAGGTACGGTCGATGACATCATGGCAAACAAAGAATCGCTGACTGGGCAATATATGTCTGGTAAGAAAAAAATCGAGATTCCAACTGTGCGTCATAAAGCCAAAACTATCGATGTAGAAGTCAAAGGTAAGGCCAAAGCCAAGAAAGTACCGATGACTATCGAGCTAAAAGGCGCGTCAGGTAACAACCTACACGATGTAGATTTGACCATTCCTGTTGGTATCATGACTTGTGTGACGGGTGTCTCAGGTTCGGGTAAATCAACTTTGATTAACCGTACGCTTATGCCATTGGCAGCGACACAGTTAAACAACGCCTCAACGCTGATTGCCGATAAATTTGAAAGCATTAGCGGTCTTGAGCATTTGGACAAAATGGTCGATATCGATCAAAGCCCAATCGGTCGTACGCCGCGTTCAAACCCAGCGACTTATACTGGCGTGTTTACCCCTGTGCGTGAGATGTTTGCCCAGACGCAAGAAGCGCGCGCCCGTGGCTATAAGCCTGGTCGCTTTAGCTTCAACGTAAAAGGCGGACGCTGTGAGATGTGCCAAGGTGATGGTCTTATCAAAGTTGAGATGCACTTCTTGCCTGATATGTATGTGCCGTGTGATACCTGTGAAGGAAAGCGCTACAACCGAGAGACGCTAGAGATTCATTATAAAGGCAAAACCATCGCTGATGTGCTCGATATGACCGTTGAAGATGCCGTTGAGTTCTTCTCAGCGATACCAGCCATCTATCGTCGTCTGCAAGCACTGATGGATGTCGGTCTGAGCTATATTCGCTTGGGTCAGTCTGCGCCAACACTATCAGGTGGTGAGGCGCAACGTGTCAAACTGGCGCGTGAACTTGCTAAACGTGATACGGGACAGACGCTTTATATCTTGGATGAGCCAACCACTGGTTTGCATTTCCATGATATCGATAAGCTGCTCAATATCCTGCATGCTCTACGTGATAAAGGTAATACTATCGTCGTCATCGAACATAACTTGGATGTTATCAAGACGGCCGATTGGGTAATTGATCTAGGCCCTGAAGGCGGTAAAGGTGGCGGTATGATCATCGCTGAAGGTACGCCTGAACAAGTGGCTGAAGTCAAAGAATCCTACACGGGTATATTCTTAAAGCCAATGCTTGAGCAAGGTATGAAAGAAGTCAGCTAATACCCTTAGTCCTGATTGATAAAAGGCCACTCTTTATAGGGTGGCCTTTTTTATTGGTTGGTATAAGGCAAAGCGCAAACTGTAAGCTATGAATGGAAATCGATATATAAACTAAAACTTAAGTTACTTCGCTATGTTACCTTTCTTAATATTTATTAAAAATACTTAAAAGTTAAATGCGTTAATATTTAACTGGTGAGATATGACACGTAAGCGCATACGATATAGAAACAACTGGTTAATAACGGTATAGCACGTACGAATTGACGCTACCCACTCTTGTACGACCCCTGAAACTCTTAAGGACTTCTTATGAAAAAGTTACTATTTATTGTATTAGCATCTACTGTTGGCGTTAGCGCCTGCGCATCAAGCGGCACGTCAAATGGCGCAAGCGATCGCAATCATCAAAGACCTGCGATGTCCGCTGATATGAAACAAGCGATGGATGATTGTGCTCAACGAGCTGGCGTAAAAATGTCTAAAGAGAGTCGTCCAAGTAAAAGTGATATGAAAAAACTAGAAGCCTGTATGACGGCTAAAGGCTATAAAAAACCTGAAGGACATGGTCAAGGCCGTCCGCAATAACTAATACTTTTTAGATGACTGATGATGAAAGGCTACTCTTTAGGGAGTGGCCTTTTTTTGTTGGATTAGGTTTGGTTGATGTTGACATATAAAAACACTAAGCGAAAACTTGCCTAGGGTTTCATTTGATTAAGCATAAAATATTTAGTTGTTTGAGAGTAAGTCATAATTTTCTGAAAAATCTGGATGTATTTTATCGACCGTCTCAAAAAACTCTTCTTTTGTTTTAGACAGTTTCATAATAGTAGTAACAGATGATACTAATTGCATTAGTTCTGGATGACCTTTGTCCGGAGTCAATACCTGATGTAATCTAGTGCCTTTATTACCTAGTTTTTTAGCTCTATTTTTTAGCTCTGGCAAAATTTCAGGCGCTAGTTTTTTGTATATAACTTTATTAGTCACATGTCCAAAAAATCCTGGACGCTTTACCTTCCCATTTTCAGGGGGATATGGCATGTCGTATAATCTAAACAATTCTTTATAATAGTCGTCAGGAAAAGTTTTAATCCAAGCTTGCAACTCATTATCTACGAACTTTTCGAATAGCTTAGCAAGTGCATCTTTTTTACGAGCTTCCTGATAGCCTGTAACTTCATCGACTAAACTAGTCATTCCTACTTGCGATAATGCTCTCACTAGTATTTCCGCTTTTTTAGCGGTGCCTATTTGAGACGGGTGCAATTTCTCCTCTTCTCTAGCTTTTAAATAAAGATCAGCAACTAGTGGAAGAATATTCGCATCATAACCGCTTTGAATATTACCTTTTAAATCGACATACTCAATCTTCTTAATTACTTTCCTTAAGTCATCAGATACAAAGGGCTGAAGATTTTTAGCATCCATAAAAGTAGGAATATTGACTAATCTTGCATTTCCTCTTCCGGGTCTATCAAGCGCATCAAAAACAGCGTTCTGTCTAATAACACGTACATCCCCTTCAATTACTGCTACATCTAAACTATTATCTCCGATCTTTATCTCACCTTCATAACCTGCTTTAGGCAAGCTAGCTCTATGTTTTCTTGCTTCTACTCCTTTCATAGCACGAGCCTTACGCTCTGATGTTGTCATTTTTGAAGCCGTTGCTTTACCACTGTTTTCGCGTCCCATACTTTTCAACTCCCTATTGGATAAAATTTAATTATATATACAAGTAAATTACTTGTAAAACTAAATTTTAAGTTAATTACTTGTATGATTGTATTACAAGTGATTAATCGGCAAAAAGCCAGCTCGTAGATTAGCTTGACGAAGGAAACCCAACAATCCAATATTAAGCTAAGTTAACATTGAATCTGTCGTAGGTTGGGTTAACGAAGGAAACCCAACTGTCTCGTATTCATCAAAACCAATTCGTTGGGTCTCATCCTTCGACACCAACCTACAATTTAAACGTGGAATCACCTACAATCCGTAGGTTGGGTGGAGCTTGCGACACCCAACAAAATTAAGTAATATCAGTTATTAGTTATAATTTGTAGAATAGCATGCAGTATCGAAGGCACTATCAAAAAGGAGCAACCTACTTTTTCACTATCAACCTAGCTGATAGGTCTAGCGATTTGCTAATCAAAGAAATTGCAACACTTAGACACTCCTTCAAACTTGTTAAACAAAAACACCCTTTCTACATTGATGCCATTGTTATCTTGCCAGACCATTTGCATATGTTATGTACTATGCCAAATAATGATGCAGACTTCTCTAAACGAATAAAACTCATTAAATATTACTTTTCTTATAACATTGCCAAAACAGAATCTATTTCGAGTAGTAGACTTAAAAAAAGCGAGCGTGGTATTTGGCAACGTCGATTTTGGGAGCATTGCATTCGCGATGAATCAGACTATCGAGCACATATTGATTATATTCATATGAACCCTATTAAACATGGGTATGTTAAACAGGTTAAAGACTGGCCATATTCCTCATTCCATCGATTTGTGACGGATGGCTTGCTTCCTATTAATTGGAGCGGATGAGGATATTTTTTTAAAGTAAATGTTGGGTGTCGCAAGCTCCACCCAACCTACAAATTAGACATTTTTCAGACTTAAGGTAATTAACGTTTAACCTAAACAAACTCCTTCTCAACATTCATCAACCGTGCATCTACCGTACGTTCTAGCTTTTCCTCAATTTGACTACATTGCGACTCAACCTCACGTTTAGACAGGCCAACGATCACAAACGTCCATTCGCTGGCATCATGCCGATCACGCTCGCCGCTCTCACAGACCGCAACGCTTGGCGTATTGCCAAAGCGCGCATGCAAGCCGCCCATACGGTGGCGTTTCTCTTTTAGCGAACCACAACTGGGCAATGAAAACGTCAAAGTCAAAATAGCGATGTGCATTTTATACTCCTTGCCAAAAATTTTTATAATAACAGCCAACATAATATTCGATAATGACTGATATTGTCTGCGCGTCAGCACCTATACCCTTTATAATAGTGTATCAATACCAACCAACCTGCGTATCTAACTCATGACCTCTATCAGCTACGTAAAGCAGCAACGCATTACTCGACTATGTGTACGCTGCGGATTACTCCTTATGCAGTATGGCGCTGAGTCTGCTGTGGTGGTGGACTTGTCCAAACGCTTGGGGCTTGCCTTGGGGATGAATAGCGTCGAATGTTCGCTGAACTTCAATGCTATTACCTTGACGACCATCTGTGACGAGCGCTGTATCACCACTACCAGAGACACCATCAATCAAAGCATCAATGTCAATTTATTGGTACAAATCCAGCAAATCGTCAATAAAACCGAAGCCACTGTCGATCATAATGACTTGATTAACCGCACTACCCTCGCCTTTGATGAGTTGGATAAGACCGTATATCCAACATGGCTCGTAAGTATATTTGTTGGTGCGTCTTGTGCCGCATTTGCTTATCTGAATGGTGGTAGTTGGTCGATTACGGCGGTGACATTCATCGCGGGTATGGTAGCGATGTTTACTCGTATCTATCTCTCCAAGCACCACTTTAACCCTTTTATCACGGTCATTGTGACCGCTTTTATTGCCTCACTAATTGGGGCAACGACCTATTATTTTGATATTGGTAATAACGCCGATATCGCTGTTGCCTCTAGTGTGTTGCTCCTGGTGCCTAGCTTTCCTTTGATTAACTCTTTGTCCGATATTCTAAAAGGCTATGTCAATATTGGCGTTGGGCGTGCGGTCTTTACCTATATGCTCACCTTATCCGCGTGCGTCGGTATCGTGATGGCATTGGTTTTACTGCGCATACAGCACTGGGGGTTTTAAGATGTGGTTTATTGAGACCGTCGTACTGTCTTGTATCATCACCCTTGGTTGGACGCTGATGTTTAGCGTACCCAAACGCTATATCTTACCGTGTCTGCTGATGACCGCATTTGGCTTTGGGTTAAAGACAGCGCTTGTTTATCAACACATTCATATTGTAGTTGCTAGCTTTTTTGGCGCGATGCTTGCCAGCTTTTTGGGTGTGTATTTTTCTAAGAAATATACCCTACCGCCCAAGGCGCTTATCTCGCCTAGCGTCATCTGTATGATGCCCGGTATCGCCGCTTATAAGGCGATGGTCAGTATGGTACAGATTGGTTACTTTGGCTTTTCAGATGAGTTATTTAGCCAAATGATGGTGTATTTGTTTGAAGCGCTGTTTGTCACCTCAGGATTGGTGCTTGGCTTGTCTATTCCAGGGCTGTTATTTTATAGACGTCGTCCTATTGTATAAATGGGTTTGAGTGAATTTAAATATCTAAATGCTAGGCTTTTCTTAACCAAGCACCGTTTATAGTCAAGCGATTCAACATACGCTAACCATAAAAAACTTGTAAGATGGATGATAAGACCCATTACAGTAGAGTCGGAAACAGCACCAATAACAATTTAATAAAGAGACCGTATTATGACCAAACATTATGACTATATCTCTATTGGCGGCGGTAGCGGCGGCATCGCGTCACTCAACCGTGCAGCCAGCTATGGCAAAAAATGCGCCATTATCGAAGCCAACCAACTGGGCGGCACTTGTGTGAATTTGGGCTGTGTTCCCAAAAAAGTAATGTGGTATGGCGCGCAAGTCGCTGAAGCTATCCATAAATATGCGCCAGACTATGGTTTTGATGTCGATGTTAAAGGTTTTGACTTCCAAAAGCTGGTACAGAGCCGTCAACAATATATTGAAAATATTCACCGCGCTTATGACAATAACTTGGCTAAAAACGGCGTAGAAGTGATCAAAGGCTTTGCTAAGTTTGTTGATACCAATACCGTAGAAGTAAATGGCGAGCTGATTACCGCAGACCATATTTTGATTGCTACCGGCGGTCATCCTATTCAGCCAGATATCAAAGGCGCAGAATACGGCATCGACTCTGACGGCTTTTTTGCCTTGAATCATTTGCCAAAACGCGTGGCGATTGTAGGTGCTGGCTATATCGCTGTCGAGATCGCAGGCGTGTTAAACAGTCTGGGTGCCGAGGTGCATTTGTATGTACGCAAACACTCGCCACTACGTACGTTTGACCATACTATCGTAGAGACTTTGCTGATAGAAATGGAACAAGCTGGCATCACATTACACACCAACACGGTGATCCGTGAAGTCAACAAAAATGACGATGACAGCCTCGATTTAACCACTAACGATGGCGGTGAAGACTGTATCGATACTGTCGATTGCTTGATTTGGGCCATTGGTCGCGCGCCATCAACTGACGGTATCAACCTGCAAGTGACAGGGGTCGAGACAACCGAGACGGGTAAAATCAAAGTTGATAAATTCCAAAACACCAACGTCGATGGTATTTATGCGGTTGGCGATATTATCGAAAACAGCGTAGATCTAACGCCCGTAGCGATTGCCGCTGGTCGCCGTTTATCTGAGCGTTTGTTTAACAACAAACCTAATGAGCACTTAGACTATACGTTGATACCGACCGTGATTTTTACCCATCCAGCTATCGGTACGATTGGCCTGTCTGAAATCGACGCGGTAGAACGCTATGGCAAAGAAAACATCAAGTGTTATACCTCAAGCTTTACCGATATGTATAGCGCGGTCACTCAGCGTCGTCAAAAATGCACCATGAAGCTAGTATGCTTGGGCGATGATGAAAAAGTTATTGGCTTGCATGGCATTGGTTTTGGCGTTGATGAGATGATTCAGGGCTTTGCCGTCGCTATTAAAATGGGCGCGACTAAAGCTGACTTTGATAATACCGTTGCCATTCATCCAACTGGCTCGGAAGAGTTTGTGACGATGCGTTAAGCTTAATGGACAGTATTACTCTTATTCTTAGCTATTATAAAAAAGGATGCCATTTGAGCGTCCTTTTTTATTGTCAGTCATGACGCAAGCATATATTCTCGTATACCTAAAACGTCTTATAACTTTTATATCGCCCTGATAACTACTGTATTTTCCTAATCATTATTTGCATTGAAAAATTTAAAGCAAGGCATACTGACAGCGCAATCCCGATGCTGTTATGATGCGATTAATACTGACCGTTGAGAGATGACTGTGTGGCAGGTGTACTTATTTATATTACCGATTGGGCTTGGCATCATGACCTTGGCAGCAAGCCTATTGTTTTTGTTCGCTTATCTAATGTCGGATGATAATGCCACGCGCTTGCCAGCATTTAACTGGTTCAAGCGCTTAATCATTGTGGCATTTGTGCTGCTGAGTATTGGTCTGTTTATGACCTTTGGTCATTTTTGGGGTTGAGCGAGATAGAATATTTTTTATTGTTTTTTACTAAGCCAACTTGGTTAGCTAACGATTTTTTCGAGTTCTAATAGCTCTAAATCATCACGCTTTGGCTCGCCATTATTGCCATCATTTGGAAACGGCATTTTATTGCCATTGAACTGATAACCACGGCGCTGATAGTACGCTAAAAGCTCAGGACGATGACTTAAGATAGACATGGTCAGACGGCTAGGCTGATTCAGTGACTGTAAATGACGATCTGCAAAGGTCTCAGCCGCTTGTAAAATCACGTTGCCGACACCCTTCCCTTGTAACACAGGATGTACCGCAAACATGCCGATATAGGCTTTTTTGTTCGAGTCAGCATCGGTTTTGATATCGACAGCGATACAGCCAATTATCTCACCTGTTTCTTCTCCATCACGGTCGCCCGTTGTGGTTTTCGGATAGACAAAGTAATAGTGATTAAGGTCGTTGATAACAGCAGCGAGCTCCGCTGATGTAGTCCTGATACCACCGATTAAGTCGGCCTCATTGGTCCAACCTGCTGTCTCGCGATAGCAGCAATTCAATAACTGCTCAAGTGCGCCAATATCATCTAATGTCGCTTCACGTAGAAATACCGACTCTTTATTAAAGTGGTCTGTTTTTACATTGCTGTTATTTATATTATTTTCGCTCATATTATAACTTTTCCTTTTCCGCCTATGTATAGTTACATTCAAATGATTTCGATACAAGAAAAACGAATGCAAGTTATACATTAGTATACTTAACGAAGATGACGATGTAGCAGATTTATATGAATTTGACTATAAAAAAACTGGCTTAGATCACTAAGCCAGTCTAGGGTATGTCATTACTTAGATTGTGCAGCTTAAAATGAGAAAAATTGTAGATAAACGAGGAAAAAATTGCCGTTAATATGAACATATTTGCAAGATTTCTGACAATGTTTAGCAAAATTTAGCCATTTTAAGACCACTAAATGTATTTATGTGCTAATTGATGACATGCCCCAGATACTAATAATTATTGCTTGATAGTACTAGCGCGATAATGCATGCGCTTGCTCAATAATGTCAAACCCTGCATTAAGCTGCGCGCGCGTCGGTGTATGACCACGGCGTAATAGCTCAGAGAAGGCGACCAGCTCTTTATCACGTCCAAGCGTACTTGCTGCACTAGCCCGTGTATCCTCGCCTTCATCATCAAAATAGTATTCGATATAATCATGCGTATCTGGCGTACCAAGTAGGATATTGTGATCTGGTGTCTCGGCATGACCGCTATAGCGTAGGCTCTTGCCATATTGCATGGTCCAAAAGAAAGGAATACGCGCCTCTAATGAGTCAACACTGTCGTCATTTAGGATTGCAGCAGCTGTGACAATGCCATGCTGCAGCGCCACGCGCCAATGCTCGATACGCATGCGACCCATTTGGTTGCTAGCTTTAGCGATATCACCTAGCGCGTAGACGCCATCGCGCAGCTGTAGATGCGCATCGACTTGCACACCATCTGGATCGTTGACTTCGCTCAATATCTCTGTACGTGGAGATACGCCAGTACCCAATATCACGATATCGGCGTCAATATGCTCACCATTCGCCAGCGTGACACCGCCTACATTTGAGAAAGCCTGATTATTATTATCTCCATCCTTGTCCATTTGACGGTCAACCTTAGTAATTTCATTGACGGTTGCGTCAAACACAAAATTGATGCCCTTCTCTTCATGCAATTTAATTAAGGCGTTACTCACCGTTTCAGAGACAATATTGCCCATCACACGGCTACCTTGCCCAATCACTGTAATAGAAGCTGTCGTACCAGCTTGTGCTAATGCCGAAGCGGTCTCCATACCGATAAAACCTGTACCAATGATTACCACGCGCTGATCATGACTGGCCGCTTTAATTAATTTGGCATCACTCATGCTACGTAGCGTATATACGCCATCTATCTCAGCACCTGTAATAGGTGGTAAGTTTGGTTTAGCGCCAGTGGCGACGACCAAGAAGTCTGCAGTTTGTCGCTCGCTGTTGCCATCATTATCCTCTATGACGACGGTCGCTTCATTGGGTAGCACTTCGCTAACCGTTTGGTTGAGGCGTAACTCAATATTGTTATTATCCGCCCAGTCAACACCGCCCAATAGCAGCTTATCCTCGTCCATCTTACCTGCCAAAAACGCTTTGGATAATAAAGGTCGGTTGTAAGGAGCCTTATCCTCTTTACTAATCAACGTAATCTTGCCGCCATAGCCACCCTGACGCAACTGGTCGGCCGTCATAAATCCTGCACCGCCACCACCAACGATAATAGTATGGGTGTCAGTTAATTTGTCATTTTCGACCTGCCCCGTTACCTGCCCCGTTACCTGAGCTGAGGTATCGACTGTCAAATTATCACCATCATGAGTCAGCTCATACTGGGTCAAACCTTTTGTCGCTATCGGCTCTAATAGGGTTCCATCACGACTATCAAAAGTTGCATGATGCCAAGGACAAACTACCCGATTGCCACAGCGTAATCCATTACCCAAATCCGCACCTGCATGTGGGCACTTACCATCGAATGCACGGAACTCATCGTCATCTCGAGTGATTAAAATGATACTATCGTCTTCTTGCTTATATGATTTCATGCCACCGCTTGGAATATCCGCTTTACTGATGGTGACTGTGTTGATCGTTGCGTCGGTCATAATGCTTCCTTAACAGTTATAATGATGTCTAATGACAGCAGGTTGAAAATGACCGTAACCAACCAGACAAATTCAACTTATCCTATTGTTTTTAATATGCTATGCATTGATAGTAGCAAGAGCGCCTCGCACACGATGTTTTTTTGTATGTTTGCTGCGTTGCAAAACGTAATTATGCAAATTTTCTTTCCGCACTCCTTTTACTTCTAATCATCATTAATAAACAAAATAAAAGACGACCTTATGACTTCTCAAGACAACCAAAACGAAATCACTATTACTTCTCAAGATAGTTTAGATAGCCAAGCTGCTACTATAAATCCAACAGCTAATGATCAAAACGTTAATGAACGAACAGCCAGTGAGCAAATTGACCTAGCTCATATGGATATCGCCGCTATTACAGATACTGCAAATTTGCCACAGCCAAGTTTGCAGCCAATACAGCAAGCGACTTATAAAGCCAATACGACTGATTTTATCGTTAACGAGCTATTGCCATTAGATTTCACTGGTGAAGGTGAGCATTTGTGGCTACATATCGAAAAATCAGGCATGAATACTGCTTATCTGGCGAAACTACTATCAGAGTGGGCAGACATTCCATTACGTGATGTTGGCTACTCAGGGTTGAAAGACCGTCACGCGTTGACGACTCAGTGGTTTAGCCTTCGTATACCAAAAAAACAATTACCGCCTACTGAGTTTGCACCAGTGGACATTGGCGAAAATGAGTCTGTCACTATCCTTGCGCAGCACTGGCACAATAAAAAACTCAATCGCGGTACGCACCGTGCCAATCAGTTTGTTATTACTTTACGTGATATTCAGTTTGCGAGCGCTAGTGACGAAAATAACGTATCACCCGAGCAACTACTATCTGCAAAAGAGGCCGTCGAGCAGCATTTAACGCGCATTGGTGAAAATGGCGTACCCAATTATTTTGGTCCACAGCGTTTTGGTCGTCAGGGTAATAACGTCAGAGAGGCTTTATCACTGTTTTCTCGTCCGCCGCGAGAGCCTCGCCCACAACCAAAAAAGAGCAAACGTAAGCGTGCCCCGCGCGAGCAAAATACGATGGAATTGTCTGCTGCACGTAGCTTGATATTTAATGAAATATTGGCAGCGCGAGTACGTGATAGTAGCTGGAACACCGGCCTAGCAGGCGAAGTATTTAATTTAGATGGTTCAGGATCGATATTCACTAGTGAGACACTAGATGATACGTTGCATGCTCGTATTGATAGTGGCGATATTCACCCAACTGCTGTGCTATGGGGCACGGGTAATGATAAAGTTACCGGTAGCGCTGCAGATTTAGAGACCGAGGTAGTACAACACAGCCCACTACTTATGCAATTGGCAACTGGATTAGAGCAGCGTGATATTAAGGCGCAAAGACGAGCGCTACGCCTGCCGATTGAGGCGTTAAGTTGGGAGTGGTCGGACGATCAGACGCTAGTATTAAACTTTACTTTGACGACAGGTAGCTTTGCCACAAGTGTGCTCGCAAGCTTGGTGCAGCAATTAGCGTCCTGATTGGATGGATTAATGAAACTGGCATCTAAATTGGACTAAGCAATAGAATATCAGCCATGCCGATAATACTTATACAGTGTTAGCGGCATGGCTGATCGTTAATAAATTAATGGCTAACGGCTTTTGTAAAGCGATTGCTTACCGCCTTCTTTTTCGGCCCACATCTCATTTGCACTGACAACTTGATTGCGACCACGGTGCTTGGCTTCATATAAGGCTTTATCCGCTATGCTAATAAGTCGTTGGCAGATATCACTAGGCAGCTTTTGCATTGAGGCGATTTTGCTTTCCGCGCGCTGAGTAGCAATTGGCTTGATAAGAGGTGACGTTCGAGCGACAGTCTTTTGCTGTGTGATCGTTTTGTAGCCTTGCGCAATACAATCTCGCTCTTCATGAGTTAAGGTATACAATCCAAAACTTGCTGTCACATTAAAATCAGCCAGACCTTCAATCTTCATGACATGCTCAGCAATATTGAGGCGTAATTGCTCGGCAATCATCATAGCACTATCATGCTTCGTATCTGGCATTACAACCAAAAACTCTTCGCCGCCGTAGCGACTAACGATCGACTCATCTGTTAATGACTGCGATAGCGTCTGTGAGATTTCAATTAGAACCTGATCACCTACATCGTGACCATAGTTATCGTTAATCTGTTTGAACCAATCCAAATCTAACAGCATGACGCTTAAATCTTGATATTCTCGCACAGTAGCCAAGGCATACTTCATCTTTTTCAGACCGTAGCGACGATTTTTAAGCTGGGTAAGCTCGTCCTGATTGGCATGTCGTAAGGTCTCAAACCGACTATCATCTAATACCAATAGCAAAGCACGGAACATATAAACGATAAAAATCGCTTTTGGCAGCGCTAAATATAAATGCGTCGACCGCCAAAAAAATGCGGATGAGCGCTGTAGCTCGTTGATACTATCCCAATTTAAGACGTTGTTCTCAAAAGCCAACGCAGCAACCATATTTTCAGCGGCCATAATCTCGTTATAAGTTAGATAGTTATGACTCTCAAGCATGGGATGAATAACGGTAAACTGGCGTAAATTGGGCAAACTGATACCAAAGTAAGGTGACATGATCGCTAATAGCATCAAGATAATATGCAGCCAAAACATACGCCAAGCATAGCGGCGCCTGATCAACATCATACCTAGCATAGCAGCGCCGACGAGCGACACGCCTGCAAACAGACTGCTGTACCCTATCATCACAATAACAGTAGAAATGTAGGCGGTGTAAACCAAAACCAAAGCTATCTGCCATCGACTTAAAACAATTTCATTGTCATTGCTCGAATGAAATAAGCCTTTGACCATGCATAAAAAGAACAGTCCAACAAAGCTAATCCCAAGCCATAATGGATATAAATAATGTATGTTCACATAGGTGTTTAACGCATCCTGCTGCCACCAGACATACAAGCACCAGAACCAATGCAATGACACTTCTAACACGATAAATAAGGCCATCAGCGATGTTCGGTCAGCAGCCTGCCACTCAAAAATCATTTGAGAGATTTTGTTGTAACCTAGATGGGATATCGATACAGCCATAGAAGGGCTACCGCAGAGAGTATAAATACATTAAAAGGTATAAATGCGTTGAATATATAAGTGCTAAAACCAAAGCCAAATCATATTATCCGCTCTGAAATTTTCATATCAAGTGTTACAAGTTCTTGCCTTATTATCAATCTATTTTACGCATTTATTTCCCAATAATTTCTCTATGAATGCAATTTTGTTTACTTACCCATTCTTAGCCTTATTCATCATGATAAATAAGGCCCTATCGCTACTGAAAATAACCTTATTAGAAGTAACTGTAACAAGGTAAATCCTATTCACTAAGCAAGCGTTGCAAAAGATTCCCAAACTCCTTGCTGATCATTATTTAAAGTAGGAACATCGCCCAAACGTCGCCAAGGCATGTTACTACCATGAAAGTCACTACCAATAGATGCCGCAAGACCATGCTCAGCAATGCTACGGTCGACCATTCTGCGAGTACTAATTGGCTCACTAGTGGCTGGTAGTTCACAAGCATCTCCGCCAAGCTGCGCAAACTCTTCGATCAGTTTACGCACGCGTGTCGCTGATAGTTGATATCGCGTGGGATGTGCGAGCACCGCTTTGCCGCCGCAAGCATGAATCAGCTCGATACCATGCTGCATCGTTAACGCCTCGATTGCTACATAAGCAGGTTTATTATCTGCTAGGTACTTATCAAAGGCTTTTTGAACGGTTTTGACTTCACCGCGCTCAAACAATACCTGTCCAATATGGGCGCGCCCGACTGCTTGTGGGTTGCCGCCTGCTTTATCGAGCACTGCTTGCCATAGCTCATCATAATTAATATCTAATAACTCACTCAATTTTTCAGCGATACGCTGACCACGAGTGGCTCGACTGTCTTGCAGTTGCTGCAACGTTGCATGCATTTTTTCGCGATCAGTAAAGTCCAGTCCAAGTACGTGAATAATTTTATTGGTGGATTTGTTCTTTCCGTAACCACCGCTTAACGTATGTTCACAGCTGATTTCAACACCATTAATAATTTGCATATCGCAGGCACTGGCAGCGTCTCTTGCCTCATCAATCCCTGCCAGCGTGTCATGGTCAGTCAATGCCAATACATTGATACCCGCTGCATGGGCACACTGTATGACCTCGGTCGGTGCGTAGGTACCATCTGAACAAGTACTATGGCAATGTAAGTCAATTTTCATAAGCTGAGCCTTAAAGTGTTAAATAAAATAAAAGTAGAATAAAAATTAGGTAGCAGACAGTCATTGTTACGATTATGTGCGTTGTAGTTTGTCTTGACGATTCTGTAGATTTAGCAGTTGTCGGTGCTGTATTCGTGTTTATATTTGGCCAGTGGCATGATCATCAGCCGCAATAAGAAAGTATTACTCTGTAGGTTGCGTATATCGCATGATTATCGTGTTGATTGCTTTTTTTTGGTGCGGTAGACGTGTAAACTACCCCATACGTTTTTGTTGGATATACCCTTTGCTATGAAAGCATTATTAGACTTTATTCCCTTAATTGCCTTTTTTATCGCGGCGCGTTATAACGGTATTTTAGCAGCGGCAGGGGCTTTGCTAGTCGCCACTATTATCGTTTACGCCATTCATTTTATTCGTCAAAAAGGTAAGTTTGATAAGCAGCAATGGGTTGTCCTATTATTAACGATTTTATTCTGCGGCGGCACATTACTGCTGCGTGATGATATTTATTTGCGTTGGAAGTCGCCCATTATCAATGGTATTTTTGCATTGACGCTATTCATCAGTGCCGCTATTAATAAGCCATTGATGCAGCTTGCTATGAAAGAGGTATTTACCCTGACGCTTAGCGGCTGGAAAAAGCTGACCGTTGCTTGGGCATTGTTTTTTGCCCTAATGGCTGTACTACATTATATCACAGCGTTCACAATGTCAGATGAAGCATGGATCAACTTTAAGACCTATGGCTGGATTCCGATTATGCTGGTGTTTGTCGTGGCTCAGTTTGCCGTGTTGAAAAAGCATCTCAACCCTGCGCTGACGGACAAAGCCACTAAATAGTTTCTGTTGCCTTGTCATAGCAGCAATCACTTTGTCGCTATGATCTTTATACTAAGCTCATTACTACTTTTTTATTATTCACTAAGGAAGTCTCATGTCTTTATTTGCCATCATTGGTCATGACGTGGCTAATAGCAGTGCACAACGTCTGATCACTCGTACTGAACATATTGAACGCTTAAAAGCGCTACACCAAGAGGGACGCCTCGTTATCGCAGGTCCAACGCCTATCGAGCATGGAAAAAGTGATATGTCTGGCAGCTTAATCATTGCAGACTTTGACTCTATCGAAGCGGCTCAAGCATGGGCAAACGATGAGCCTTACTTACGTGATGGCGTGTATAGTCATGTCGATATCAAACCATTTATTCAAGCATTGCCAGCACCAACTGATAGCAACAATCAAGTAGCTGCATCGTGATTCAGAGAGTCTCTTTTTCACCTACCCGTTTCTACAAAAGTGCCCTGATTGGTCTTATGTTAGTGATAGCTGTTTCGGCGCAGGCTGCACCCACTGCGCCCATAACACCTGCTGTCGATGCAACCGATCCGACAGCAGTGCTGCCGTTGACTGGGCCAGTAGCGGCGCGCGCTTTACCAACGAAAAACTCAGCGCTAGATATCAATGATACCTTGGCGGCACAGTTGCAACCATCTACTAAAGCATTGTCAGCTGCCAATCAAGAACTGCTCAGCCGTAATGCACAGCTGCAGCGCCAAGTGAACGACTTGCAGACCCAAGTAAATGTCTTGGTTTACGAAAGTAAAGGACAATTGTTTCTATACGGTGCGTTTACCGTTTTGATCAGTCTATTAGTCGGTATTTTTGTCTCGTGGTTAGTATTTGTCCGTCGTGAGCGCTGGTAGTGTAAGCTTTGCTAGCACTGACTTGCATTACTCTACTTCGCTACGTCTAACCAAATGTCGATATCATTGATCCGTCACTGCTGACCGTTTAGCTACCGTTCCTGATATTCCTAAGAAGTGCCTCATGTCTACCGCTAATCATCAAAACTCTGAACACTTAAACGTTATCACGCCTGCCAAGATTGACTGGCAAACGGATGATACCGGCAATATGGTGCCAGTATCAGGTGAGTTTGGGGATGTGTATTTTTCTCATGCAGATGGTTTGGCAGAGACGCGTCACGTGTTTCTAGAGCACAATCAGTTACCAGAGCGTTTGGCACACCTTGCACCAAAGCAATGCTTTACGATTGCTGAGCTAGGCTTCGGAACTGGGCTTAATCTACTAGCGACGTGGCAATTGTGGCGACAATTACGTGAAACCAACCCACAGCTAGCAACGGCTCGTTTACACTTTATTACTACTGAAAAGTTCCCTATACCGCTAGCAGATCTGACGCAGATACTTGCGCTATGGGGTGAGCGTGCGCCTGAGCTAATGGCATTTATTAAGCCACTTTTGGCTGCATATCCGCCCCTAATTGCAGGCTGTCATCGTTTAAGTTTTTCTCATGATAACTTAACTGTCGATATGTGGCTTGGTGATGCAGCAGAAAGTCTAAGCAAACTGGTATTAGACCATTCTAACCAGCATACGCCTTGTATTGATGCTTGGTTTTTGGATGGTTTTGCGCCCTCTTGCAACAGTACGTTGTGGGCTGACAGTATCTTTGCACAAATGCAGCGCCTATCACGCCCTCATACGACTGCCGCTACTTACAGCTGTGCAGGTATCGCCAAGCGTGGACTAAGAGAGCATGGCTTTCAAATTAAGAAAGTCAGAGGTTTTGGTCGAAAGCGAGAAATGCTAACGGCCATTATGATCGATATAGAAAGTAGTGACCTTACTAGCGATAATAAAAGTTGTGATAATAAAAGCCACGATGCAAAGCAGAAAACAACTTACAGCACATTCGATAATACTGTCGTCATTGGTGCAGGTGTATCAGGGTTGCTCACAGCTTGGTCGCTTGCCAATCGTGGTATTACCGTCACCTTATTAGATAAATTAGCGCCCTTGGCAGGTGCATCAGGCAATCCTAGAGCGTTACTTGCGCCCAAAATGACGCCGATTCACCATGTTGACGAGCATCTGCATACTATAGGTTATCTCCATAGCAGCAGGCTATATCGAGACCTTAATCAAATAGCTGTACAGCTTAATACAGCACCGGTACTTGAACTGACTGGCGCCCTTGATTTACTCATAAAAGCCAATATCGGTACGGAACAAATTGCCGACTATCCTGACGAGATGGCGACCACCCTATCGCATGAGCAAGCACAGGTTACTAGTGGCCTAAAAGAGCAGAACTTATCAGAGAACTTGTACTTACCTCAGTCTGGTCTGGTCAACCCGCAAGCATTAAAAGACATCATACTGACTCATCCACTCATTCGCTTTCAGCAATTAGAAGTGAATAAAATCAACGAGATTGAGCAGCAGGTTCGTATCGAAGGTATTGATGGAAACCGTAATAATGTCACTGTGACTGCTGATAATATCGTCATTTGCGCGGCTTTTGAAAGTCATCAATTGGATCAGCGTATTTTTGATTGCCGTAAAATTCGTGGGCAGCTGTCTTGGTTTACGCCAACCCCTGAGCAGTACGCTAAGCTGCCTAAAATACCACTCAAATATAGTGGTTACTGTACGCCATTCACTGCCCAAGCAGATGACGGACAATTAAACGATTTTACAGAGTGCAGCCCTCAGTTTCTACTAGGGGCAAGCTTTATACGTAATGATACGGACACTGATATACGTGACGAGGAACATCAAATTAGTCGTGATAAGCTCATTACCGCCATTCCTGAAATGGCATCTGTCATTCCGGCAGATACGAGTCTATGGCAGGGACGAGCTGGCATTCGCACCCAAACGCCTGATTACCATCCTATCATTGGACAATTGGCAAACAGTCAGCGGATATGGACAATGAGTGCGATGGGCGCAAAGGGTTATGCATTAGCACCTATTTGTGCTGAAGCATTAGCAGATATGATGCTAGGGTCATTTGCACCACTGTCAGAGGCAATGCTCGCACGCCTATCACCCAATCGTACACGTTTACAGACGCCGCTTGTTTAATATTGTGGAAATTAGTTCTCGTGTAAATAACAACAATGCCCTCTACGGTTTATTCTGTCTTATGATATCTTAATTTGATGTCGACTCTAATAATGAGATATACCCTATGAGCTATTACCAAACCACTCTTACTCTACCCGCCTATGCGCGTGGCATTCATATCATCACTCCGAGGATTGAAGAAGCGATTTCTCAGCTGTTACCTCACTCTGCCAAGGTAGGGTTGGTTCATCTGTTTTTGCTGCATACGTCAGCCAGTCTTGCGATCAATGAAAATGCTGATCCAGATGTCCGACTAGATACAGAGGATTGGCTTAATAAAATCGCACCAGAAGATCAGCCAGAGTATCGCCATACCTTAGAAGGCTCAGACGACTTGCCAGCGCATCTCAAAAGCATGATGCTTGGGGTTAGTTTGACTATACCGCTTGTCGATGGTGAGTTAGGTCTAGGCATGTGGCAAGGTATTTACTTATGTGAGCATAGAAACCTGCAAGAATATGGCGGACAGCGCAAGCTGGTGATTACGGTAAATACGTAATAATATACTGTCAATAAATAGCAGGTTGACCCTTGCAAATTACCACATTTACGTAGAGCGCCATTAACGGATAAAGCTGATTATGAATACTTCTCTCTCAGAAAAACTAAACTTACGAAAATCTAAACTGCTTTATCGTACGGCTCCTGCTATTTTCTTCAGCCTGTTGCTACTGACTGCTTGTCAAAAAGATCCAGAACCTGAAGCAACTGATACAACTACAGCTGAAACCTCAACGCAAACCACGCCCGTAACGACCAATATCAACGTTGATGCAGCCGAAGATAGCAACGTAGATGATGCTCAAAATGTAGCGCAGACCGATACTGATTCAGAACGTGATATGAGCTTAACAGAGTTAGATAAAGATCTTGGTGATACTACGCTCACTGCAAATGCTAGCGCTGAAAAACCTAATCCAGAACAAGCTATCAAAGGCGCACAAATCACTGATGTCCGTTATAAAAGTGCAGCAGGTGAGAGTTTGTCCGTGGTCTTTGAGACGTCGGCAGCTGGTATGCTGAACGCGATCATTACTCGTCCCAACCAGCCAAAAACAACCTTAAGCGCACCCGAAGGCCAAGGCAATAATCCTACCTATCAATCAGCTGACGGTAGCATCCAACTCGTCAGTCATGCTGGTGGCGGCACTATCGACCTTATCCGAAACAATAAAGTCACTAGCTTTGATGCCGTTAGTGCTGAAGCAGAAGTCATCACTGAATAAAACCTGCTTCGCCTTCTGTTTTAATACCCTATTTAAAACCATAAAAAAGGCGGCAAACGTTATTGTCGTTGCCGCCTTTTTCGTTTCTGTGTATTGCTCTCTACTGAATTGTCTCTACTGAGCTATCTGATGAGTGATTGTATTCACCCAAACCCAGTCGATTGCCCAAAAAGTCCGACCAACCAACTTATCAATGTCCATATCCCCCAGCCGACAAATACAATGACTAGCAGTCCAAGAAAATCAGGGATATGCAGATATAACCAAGCAACGATTGGATTGCGCCAAAAAAACCCAAAACGGCTTTGCTTCTGCTTGTCTTCTAATGATTGGTGCAGAAACGGTCGATCCATATGCATGGTTTCGGTAATACCATACTCATGATGTAGATGCTCGTGCACGATACCCAGTGCCTTACGGCTAGGGCGAATAAAAATATCTAATAGCGTACCAATGCCAGGTACGATACCAACGACCATATCAATAAGTGCTAATCTAACCGCTGGCGTCATTTTATGAGCAGGCACACCTAACTGACGCCCTAATATAAATGCATAACTGGTCAACGCCAATCCTGCCAAATCTCCTGCGAGTGGAATGGTCGAAAGCGCCGCATCCGCACCCATTCCTTGCTTGGTAAAAGGCACTCGTACTAGTGAATCCATGGTGTTAGCAAATTTTGCCAGTTTACGCTCAGTTGCGATAACTTGCTCGCGAGTCAGCCCATTTTCGGCAAGTTTAGCTTGATAGTCTAAGACTGAGGCATTCGTATCAGACAGTTTCTTTGATTTGAATCTCGGTAATTTATCGAAATTATCCATTTAGCGTCGTCCATATGCAAGTAACTGCGATGAGCGCAAAGACATAGCGCCCTACCCAGATATTGGCCAAGAACGCCTGAAAGCAGGCCAAAGGGTTACGACTGGCACAAGCGCTGTTTTGTTTGGCAAACATCATCGCAACTAGCGCCAATCCAAATACTGGGGTTACGCCTAATGTGGTCGGGGCAAAGTAATGCCACATAACCGCGCCCATCGTCAGCAAAAATAGCATCTGTAATATTGAGATGATAATCACATCATAACGACCGAATAGTATCGCTGTTGATTTCACGCCAATCTTTAAATCATCCTCACGGTCAGCCATGGCGTACTGGGTATCGTAGGCCACTGTCCAACACATATAGGCTAAGAATAGCAGCCAACACCAAATATCGGGAGCACCTTGCACCGCCACATAGGACATCGGTATCGCCCATCCAAAAGCAGCTGCTAAAAATACTTGCGGCAAATGCGTATAACGTTTCATAAATGGATAAATAAATGCCAATACAACAGCACCAAGCGACCAGTAGAATACTGCTATAGGCAGAAAAAATAGCAGACTGGCGCTTAATAGCACCAGTACTAAGAATGCAGCGATGGCTTCTTTGCCAGATAAGCGTCCATCTGCTAACGGGCGGCCTTTAGTGCGAGTCACATGACCATCTACTTTGCGATCAGCAAAGTCGTTAATCGCACAACCAGCCGCTCGCATAAATATTGCACCAAGGGCAAATATCGCAAATACTTTGATACTTGGTAACGCTGCCGTCATTCCTTGCTGCTGCGCTTGACCCATTGCAGTGAGTAGTACGCCCCAAAGCGTTGGCCATAAGAGCAGCTCAATGCCGACTGGCTTATCAAAACGGGTTAGCTGGATGTAGGCTTGTAGCTTGTCTTTAAATGTCATGGCTTTTTATTATCATTGTTTGAATACTTTTTATGTGCGCTTATATACTTAGCTCAGAACAACTAAATTAATTTTTGAAGGGGCTGGTTACTGAGTTTTAATAGACTAATTACTAAGTTAATGGCCTGGCTACTGAATTTGTTGCCATAATTTATTCGCTTCGATCAGTGATAGCTCAGGATATTGCTTGCGCAAAGCTTTCAGCGCTGGGACTTTGTCTTTCTGTTTAGCTTGCTGACGTAAAAATGTCAGTTGCTCTTGTGGATTACTCAGTTCTTTTAACCGTGCCTCAAGCCGAAGAATTCGAGTACGCAGCATGATATTAATCAACAATAGAATTGCACCCATAACCCAAATGATTAACGCTGACATTCCTTGCTCCTAAAACCATTAATTCTGCACATATAAGCTGATTAATTGCGTACATTTATACTCGTACATTAGTTATCACAAACAGCATCTGTCAGACAAAATACCCATCAAAGCGTACGGCTTCATTATGCCAGCTTTCGCTAGCAGGCTCGTCAGCGAGCAGCGGTGCATACTGTGGACGCTTTACGACCACGCGACCTTGACCTTGCGTACTTTGTTTAACAACGACCTGCGCACTACTTAGCAGTTGTCGCTCTTCATCTAACGTTGGTGGGCGAGCCAATTGATGCAGTGCTTGCATATGCTTACCGACTTTTGCCCCTTTACCTGTCTTACTATCTTGATAGCTATCCTCTGGAAACATCGGATCCAAATAGACGACATCGACTGCCATAGCATCGTCTATTGCGGTGCTTGCTTCTAGATTCGCAAAATAACTGAGCGCATCAGCATTAATAATCTGTAGACGGCTCATGAGCTTTTGCCAATTGGGTAGCGCACTCATACGCTGCTGCTCTACAAGTAATAGCAATGCCATCAACGGCTGTTGCTCAAGCATAGTAACTTGGGCACCAGTACTGGCCAATATCAAACTATCATGCCCAAAGCCAGCAGTTGCATCAATAATGTGACTATCTGATGTGATTTTGGCCGCTTGTAATAGCAGCTCAGACTTACGGCCAGCACTCACTACACGGCGCTGCAACTTGTCCCACTCAGGTGCCACACTAAGCCCATCACTTAACCATGATAGCTTGTCTTTATCATCTAATAATAAAATAGGCTGAGTAGATGCTTGGCTCAACTGCTGACGGTGCTTTTGAGTTAATTTCTCTGTAGCGACTTTAATATCTAAGATAATTGGTAATGTATGCTCAGCTATCAATGACTGTAGACTCTCAACCTGTGCTTGCTGGCTGTCATTGACGTAGAATAACTGACAATGTACAACAACACCTGTCTCGTCATACGTTTGGGGCACATCGGTCATAACCATCATCCTATTTGCTGATTATTTTCACTATAAATTGCTGGCGTGTTAAATCATAACGCAAATCTAGCCAGCCATTTGATAACCAAAGCCCCAAGCGGCGACCAACACAATAACACCCGTGATAATGCGCAACCAAGCAAAAATAGTAAAGTCACGGCGACTTACCCATGCCACAAGTAAGCGGATACAGAGTAGCGCTACTACAAATGATACGATGGTTCCGATACCTAGCACCAGCCAGTCTTCACTGTTGGTTAATACGTCACCATGTTTGATCAAATCTAATAATGCCGCGCCTACAATGACAGGAATACCCAAAAAGAAAGAAAACTCAGCAGAAGCCTTACGTGATACACCTAACCACAGCGCGCCAATAATAGTGGCACCTGAGCGTGACGTCCCTGGTATAAGAGCTAAACATTGGAACAAACCAATCATCAACGCAGTTTTTATGCTGACATCTTCCGCTTCTTCTGCAATGACCGTTTTAGGACGCTTTTCCACGTAAAATATCAGTAGACCGCCGATGATGAGCATAATGGCAACGACGATAGGATTAAACAAATAAGCTTTGATTTCATCGGCAAAGGTAAAACCAACAATCATCACAGGAATAGTAGAGACAATCAGACTCAGTCCCAACTGTCTAGGATTGGTCATGCCCTCTGCTTTGCCAGTCAGTAAGCCCATCAGCGCTTGCCACAATCTACCCCAATAGTCATAAATCACTGCCAAAATAGCGCCAAGCTGCACAACAACAACAAATAAATCAACTTTTTCTTTAGTCCAGAAACCCATCACATCTGCTGATAAGATCAAATATCCCGTACTAGAGATGGGTAAAAATTCAGTGATACCTTCAACGATACCCATGATGACAGCTTGAACGAATAAAACTATATCCACAGTGACTTTCCTAGAAACAGACTGGCCTAAAAAAACTGGCCTAAAAACAGACCTATTGGCTGTCCTATATTAACGTTGATTTTATATTGGTATGCACTTGCTAAACACTAAAAAGCTAGCTGCTATCAATTGACGCTGCAAAAAGCATATTTATAAAGCTATGCTTTACCTTGCTCTTTAAGTGTTTTCCAAGCTTGATTACGTAGATATTTTGGCAATGCCTGTGATGCTTCCGTACCACCATCGTTTGCAAACTGAGCAATACCAAGCTGCCCAATGACAACCGCATCTGGCCAAACATCTTCATGGCAGTCTTGCTGATCATGTCGTGCCAATAGCGGCGCGCCATTACCAACGATAGGCAGGTTGAGCTCTGTTTGGCTATCATAATCTAATAGCTGCTCTGTACTATCGCCACCATCAGCCAAGACTGGCTGCATAATGCTATAACCTAATTGGTCGTCAGTTACCAACTCATACTGTCCAAAATAGACTTGCTGCATACGAGCATCAAGGGCACTGTATAGATGTGCTAGACCATACTTCTGATACGCGCATTGTGCGATTGCTTGCAGGCTTGAGACGCCAACACAAGGCAAATCATGCGCTACAGACAGAGCCTGTACCACTGCCGTATTAATGCGGATACCACTAAACGCACCCGGCCCGCGATTGAATATTAAAGCCTGTATATCAGCAAGACGTAACTGCGCCTCAGACAATGCAGCATCAATCATCGGTAAAATCTGTTGAGTCTGCTGACGCTTACCTGTTTCGGTATGGCTCGACAATACCTGTCCGCTCGAATCTAAAATCGCGATCGAACACTGATCGAACACGGTATCCATTGCTAAAAACATCACAACCTCGGCTTTTACTTTTGGCGTTCTAAATTGATTTATCAGATTTTACTATTTTTTTATAACGATCTATCATTCATGTCCTATAATAATCTAGACAGAGTGAAGCAGCGCCTATCATAGCATTTAGGGTACACGAATTTTATTAATTTCTATATTTTTCACACTTTATCCATCAGTGTTTATCTACAACTGATAACGATAAAAAGCCCCGAAGCTTCATTGGCTTCGGGGCTTTGCTCAAACTTCTTAAAAATAACTAGTTGTTATCTAAAAGCGGGTTTTGAACTTCTTTGGTGCTTGGTTTTGCATTTCTTGCATTTGCTTTTGCATCTCTTCGGTGCTTGGCATGTTGTTTGGATCCAGTCCCATCTGCTTGGCCATTTGTTCTGGATTCACGTCTTTAGCGCCACCTTGCTGACCGCCACCAAACAATGGACCGCCGCCACCGCCAGCACTACCGCCACCCATGAGGCCTTGCATAGACTTCATCATTTTACTGATGCCTTCAGGCTTTGAGATCATTTTCATCATCTTTGCCATCTGCTTGTGTTGCTTGAGCAAGCGGTTAACATCTTGAATCTCACGGCCTGAACCTGCAGCGATACGGCGCTTACGACTTGGATTAATCTTGTCAGGGTTTTTACGCTCAAATGGTGTCATTGAATTGATCAATGCTTCCATCTCACGTACTTTTTCTTCTGGCTTAGCATCTTCGACCGCTTTTTGCATGTCTGAGCCGCCCATACCAGGCATTTTGTCTAAAAATCCTGCCATACCGCCCATGCTCTTCATCTGCTGGAACTGGGTCAATAGATCTTCAAGGTCGAAGTCACCGCCCTTTTGCATCTTTTTCGCCATTTTTTCGGCTTTATCACGGTCAATTTTTTGCTCAACTTCTTCGACCAAACTCAGTACGTCGCCCATACCAAGGATACGCTGAGCGATACGCTCAGGGTGGAACAGCTCTAGCTCATCTAGTTTTTCACCGCGACCCAAGAACTTAATTGGCTTGCCAGTGATAGCGCGCACAGAAAGCGCCGCACCGCCGCGAGCATCACCGTCAGTCTTAGTTAAGATAACACCCGTCAATGGCAATGCATCATTAAAGGCTTTTGCGGTATTGGCGGCATCTTGACCCGTCATTGCATCGACGACGAATAGCGTCTCAGATGGGTTAACCGCAGCAGTTAGCGCCTTAATCTCATCCATCATGGTATCGTCGATATGTAGACGACCCGCGGTATCAATGATCAGAATATCTTGATATTGGATTTTGGCTTCTTCAATCGCACGCTTTGCGATATCAATTGGATTTTCATCTGTGCTTGAGTTCACAAACTTAGCATTCACTTGACCGGCTACTTGCTCAAGCTGTTTGATAGCCGCTGGACGATAAACGTCGGCAGAAACTAGCATCACTTTTTTCTTTTGACGCTCTTGTAAATATTTGGCCAACTTACCTGCTGTAGTCGTTTTACCTGCACCTTGCAAACCTGCTAGCAAATAGACAACAGGCGGTTTACCTGTCATCTCTAACTGCTGATTGGCACTGCCCATCATTTCGGTCAGCTCGTCGTGTACGATTTTGACAAAGGCTTGGCCTGGCGCCAACTCTTTTAGCACCTCAGCACCAAGCGCTTGTTCTTTGACGCGTTTTACAAAATCACGAGTGACAGGTAGTGCTACATCGGCTTCTAACAACGCCATACGCACTTCACGTAACGTGTCTTTGATATTGTCTTCGGTCAACTGCCCGGTACCGACGATGTTGCGTAGGCTCGACGATAAACGTTCTGTTAAGGTATCAAACATAAATAACTCTCAATTAAAATGGTTTTCAATTAAATAATACGCAATTAAAATAACTCTAAATCAAACCATTAAAATGGTTCATAAATAATATTAGGATACGCTATAAGATATTAGGATATTGCATGACAAGGGACATGATAAAAGAATTATATTATCAATACTATAGCATTAACATGATTCAAAACTTATAGTCGTTTCGCAAAGGACACAGCGCTTATAATTGTAGTCAACTTTTTATAGATGACATATTTTATGTTTTGCGCTATGCAGCACTACCGATCATTTATAAGTTATAAGCAAGATGGTGCTCAATTGGCACCCATTTTATGATAAATTGGACGATTATTCTAATCATTCTGATAATACCACTTTAGCGACACATTGAGCGGCAGTTTATGCTCAGTATAAGATGAGGCTTTTTATCTGTGCACTTTGCATTCTTATTTGCTAGCATGGCTTATGTCTTAGTCAGTATCCATATTGGTTGGGCGCTGGTTCAGGACAAACCTATCCACAAAAGCTTCAGTTTGGGCTTATTGCTGGTTGGCATGGCTGCACATGCGGCACTGCTATATCCATACGTTGTGACGCTGTATGGTTTGAATTTCAACTTATTCAATATAATCAGTCTGACCAGTTTATTTTTCTTATTCTTTTACCTGTTGTTCTGTTTATATCGCCCTATTCTTAGTCTTGGTATTTTGGCAGCACCCACTGCGTTGATAGGTATGACTATCGGTTATGTCGGCCGCGCCCCTTATCAACCACTAACGGATGTCAGTATCGGACTTGAAATCCATATCATATTATCATTAGCTGCCTATTGTGTGCTGTTGATGGCGGCGGTACAAGCGCTATTTCTACGTCTACAAATACGTGAGCTCAAGCATCATACCATTCACCGCTTTTGGGTCAATAAGCTACCCTCCCTGCAAAGTATGGAGAGTTTATTATTCGATATGCTCTTGGTTGGCTTTGTATTGCTCAGTATCGCACTGGGGATTGGATTTATATACGTAGAAGATTTGATGGCACAGCACATCGTACACAAGACTGTTTTTAGTTTGCTGTCGTGGTTATTATTTGGTGTACTACTATTTGGTAATTGGCGTGCAGGCTGGCGAGGCAAACGTGCGGCCAATATCACTATTTATGCCTTTATTCTATTAGCCATTGGCTTTGTTGGTAGCAAGTTCGTCTTAGAAATGCTCCTATAAAATATATGTTCAAAAAAGGCGGTCAGCAACACTAGTTACTGACCGCCTTTTTCTATTCTTAGCAGACTCACTACTCATTTTTCTTAGTTAAATACGACTGTCTTATTACCCGCCACAATCACACGGTTTTGCACATGCCAGTTTACGGCACGTGCTAATACGTTGCGTTCGATATCACGGCCGATAGCACGCAGCTCTGTTACCCCTTGGCGATGCGTCACACGGTGTACGTCTTGCTCGATGATAGGCCCTTGATCAAGCTCTGCTGTGACATAGTGCGCAGTTGCACCGATAAGCTTAACACCTTTATCATAAGCCTGACGATAAGGATCTGCGCCCACAAATGCCGGTAAGAATGAATGATGGATATTAATAATCTGCATTGGCCAACGTTTGACAAAATCTGATGACAATATTTGCATATAGCGCGCCAATACCAGCAAGTCGTTACCTGCCATCAGCTTATGGATTTGCTCTTCTGCCTCTACTTTATTATCCTTGGTCACTGGCACATGATGAAAAGTAATGCCAAAATTTTGTACTGCTTGCTTTAAATCAGGATGGTTGCTGACCACGCAAGTAATCTCGCAATCGAGCAGTCCACGCTGATGTCGCCATAATAAATCTAACAACGCATGATCAAACTTAGATACCAAAATACCGACTTTGGTCTTCGTTGCATTATTATGTAGACGCCAATCCATATCGTGTCGCTTAGCAACCGTATGCGCAAAGCTGGCCTCAAAATTCTCGATAATATCGCTCAATCCTGCCAAAGCAAACTCTAAACGCATGAAATATTGACCGCCTTCATGCGCCGTTGAATACTGGTCAAGCGTAATGATATTAGCGCCATAACGATGAATAAACTCAGAGACTGCTTGTACGATACCTGCCTGATCTTTGCATTTGATGAGCAACGTGGCTGTATCAATAGCGCTAGGAATCTGTTTGCTCTGAGAAGCTATGGTCGATAATGAAACCGTTTTAGTGTTGTCTGACATAATTCGCCCAATATAAAAATGATGACTTATCGCTGAAAAATTGCTGACAGCGTAGTAAACCAGTTATTTTAATCTTTTTTGCGGTGCTTTGCTGAGCGAGTTGGTTGTTTTTGGTTATTTAGGATGATTTAGTTGTTTAGAAGAATAAAGCAAAAACCCCTGACATGTGGTCAGAGGTTTTTAGTTTATCAAACAGGATAGATTTTCTAGAAAATTCGAATTGTAGTATTTTTTGACGTTGGTGCTGGGGTAGTAACTGATAGCTTAATACTATCACCATTAGCACAACCTTCAGTTGAGACGATATAACTAACATCATCGCTACCTTCGAAGAAGTTCTGATTCGTAGTACCATCTACTCGATTTAATGCAACAAGCGCAGGTACGGTCATATTACCATCTGTAATTTCTGGCTCACAAGTGAGATCATTATCAGTATTATCTTTAACGATTAGACTCAGAGCAGTTCCTGAAGGCATAGACACTGTTTTCAAACTGCTACCATACATCTCAAATAAGATAGAACCTGGCATTACTTGAAAGTTGTAAAAAGTTGGAGTGTCATTAGCAAAACCCATAATAACTTGTTTGCGTAATACTGTTGATAATGAATCATCACATGTGGTCTCAGTTTCATTAGGTTCAACTACAAAATTTGGTAAATTGGGCTGAGACAAAGTACTTGCAGAGCAAGACTCAGTTTTTGAACCTTCAGGTAACGCCCCTCTTCTATAGACAAACTCGCCCGGAGTATATTTTAGATCTTCGTCATCATCGCGGAAAAAATGACCGATATTGTCTAGTAGTTTATCTACTCCTGCAGTGTATACGTTATCTCTGTTCAAATCCGAATACGCTTTATCCCCTTCTACATAGGCAATAACACTCACTCGACCATTTGCAGGTCTAGGGTTTTGCGATGTGAATGTTACCGAACAGTTACCACCAACAGTTGCACAATTGGGTGTCACTGTCCCGCCTTCAGATACGAAACTTACTACGGTTCCATCGGGAACAAGGTTACCTTGGCGATCCGTTAGATATGCTGCTATATTTGTAGTATCGATGGCATTATCAGCCAAGACATTTTTGCCTATTGCTAATGTGACACCATTTTGAGTAGGACGGCCCGTCGCTACAGATATATTTTTCGCCAATGCAAAAGTATTAATATTTGATTTTAAGGAAGCTTTAATTTCCACTGGTCCTGGAATGTTCCCAGGATATAGATTTACCGTTACTTTTCCTGAAGCATTACTTCTTATCGTTTGCGTGCTACGGTTGTTTGGTGATATGAATGCAAAGTCAGACGGCGATGACTCGTTTAAACTAAGCACTACTTCTTGATTTGCTGCAGGCACACCACTAGCGTAGACAGTAAACTCTACTTGGCTAGATGAAGACGAGCCGCTGTTTTTTGCACCCAATATAACTGCATTGGTAGTTGTATATACAATAGAGCTTGCCTCGATAGCTTTAATATTGACATTAATACTTTGCGAGGAAGAAGTGCTATTTGCAGCAACTGCAGTGATCGTTTGAGTACCTTCACATAGCTTACCGTTACTATCAATAGCATTATAAGTTGTGCTTACATTCCCTTGATTAGAAGAGCTTACGCTAGCCTCTTCAAACGAACCACATGTTGATGACAGATTAACAGTCACATCATTTTGAAATTGATCAGTTACTGTGTCTTTGGTTTGCAATGTAACAATTGTAGAACCGCCAGACTCCAAAAGACTTTCACCCGTAGAAAAATTTACTAACGTAATATCAGCTGCTTGTAATGAATAGTTATAACTAGCAGTGGTTGCACTCACATCGTCATATGTTGCTGTCGCAGACAAGCTGTAACTACCAGTATCAGTAGAAGATAATGGTACGACAGATGTTGTTGCTACGCCTTCAGCATTAGTCAGTACGGCTCCATTAGATGTACCAAACCTAACTCCTTCGCCACTAAATGTCACTAAAGCACCACTTACACCATTACCTTCAGAGTCTGTAACAACAACTCTAGCCGTAACACCCGACATAGAAATTACTCTAGTCAGATTAGAATTCGCGTCTAGTAGAGATACCGTACTAACATTCAAAACGTCTCCAATATCCCCACTACCTACGCCACCGTCGCTAGTACCTACACTTACACCTAAATCAGGCGCTGGCGCAATCGTATCAGTGCCATCACCACCACCACAACCTGCTAATGCTAATGCGCAAGTCAAAGAAGTGAGCTGAAACAACTTAGAAGTAAGGGGTAGAGAGCTATATGACATTTTTTGACTCCGCATGAGCAGTAATTTATCTGAGCAAATAAGCAAAAAATCATTACCCAGAATCAAAAGAGATTGGTAATGATACATAGATTTACAGTAATACTGGCGTATTAACAGATTGTATTAAATATATAACAGCAACTTTACTGACTTTTGTTATAACTTACAACTAAAAATTAATCTTTACTATTAAACAATCAACAACATAGAGCGCTCATTTCAGGGTATAATAGCCCTCCTTTAATTCGACAGTTATTGTAAAAATATTTGAGTATTCATCTGTTTTATGGTATAAATGTCGGCTTTAAAATTTTCTGAATTGGTCAGCCTGTTATTTGCCTTTAGATAGCAGCAAAACCAGCTCAACCTTCATATAGTTTTGTTTGGTGCAAAGCTGCCGCTTGCTGTGTCCATGCCGCAAAAACGTGCAACTTGCCCAGACTGGTATGAGAAAAACTCATACCTCATAGATTAGGAGTTCGCCATGTCTCGAGTTTGCCAAGTGACTGGAAAGCGCCCTATGGTGGGTAATAATGTTTCGCATGCAAACAACAAAACCCGTCGTCGCTTTCTACCAAACCTTCACAACCATCGTTTTTGGGTAGAGTCTGAAAACCGCTTTGTACGTCTACGTGTGTCTACCAAAGGTATGCGCATCATTGACAAACTTGGTATCGATAAAGTGTTAGCGGATCTACGCGCACAAGGTCAAAAAGTTTAAGTTAAAAATAGCAGCTGGATGATGACTCTCATCATTTAGGCTGCTGTTTTGCTACATTAATTGTGGCAACTCACTCTTTGAGACACGTACCTATCGTTTGAAGACCCCTCATTTACAGGAAAGCTATCATGAGAGATAAAATTAAATTAGTATCAACAGCTGGTACTGGGTATTACTACACCACTACTAAAAACAAGCGCACTATGCCTGGCAAAATGGAAATCAAAAAGTTTGATCCAAAAGTACGCCAGCATGTGATCTTCAAAGAAGCTAAAATCAAATAACTGCCATCATTTGTAGAAGGTGTTTTTATAAATACTTTCTATAAAGACGTTATTTGAACAAAAAAAGGGCTTATCAATTGATAAACCCTTTTTTTTATGGCTGTAGTTTCATGTTGCTAAGCTACGTCTTCAATTATTCGCTTTAATTAGTGCTCAGAAACAACTAAAAATTAGCTGTAGTGTTTTGGTTCTTTATCATATACATGCGCATGCCACTTACTCATTTGCTTTTGCATAATGACCTGAATCGCAGCATGAATCATATGTTGACCAATGGCTTGAGTATCGCTACCAAGTAGTTCTTTTAGCTTGTCAGAAAAATCAATAGTCATCAGCGGCGCTTCATCTTGTTCAGCATCACGCAATAACAACCTACCGTCATCAGCTTCCACCAGCTCTAACGTGGTTTCTTTGGCAAATCCTGCAAATTGGTCGGTATTCTCGTTATCTACTTCTATATCATTATCGATATCGTATGGCATTAATCTGTTCCTTATTATCCCGTTTAGTACTGGTAGAGAAACTAGTCATTGCAAAGCAGTCATTTCTTAAAAATAAACTCATTCGGCAAATCTATCGTCTTACAGTAACGCGGGTAAATCTGTCTTACTCATACAATGGACGCTTTAACATTGAAATTCAAGGGCTGTCACATAAGTCTTCGCTATAAAAGCAAACTTGAATGCCATGTCATTTGTATATATTAGTGCCAATAACGTAACTTTCCTAATGTAAATAAGAAGGCCACAAACATTCCAAGGTAATAAACCAGCTTTAGCTCAAGGCTAGGATCACGATATTTAAATGGCAGTGCAACGGTGGCAGTCGCAGTGGGCAATATCAGCAGCATAAGCAGCCAGTTTTCAATGACATTTAGCCAACCTTGTAAATCGGTTCCGTGACGTAATGACGCCAATCCCATTAATAAACAAGCGATAATTAAGCTGGTAAATAAGCCATTTGGTAAGTCTTTAGGATAGATAATTTTAGCAATACTGGCTGGTACGATTCTCATATAAAATTCCAGTCATGCTTGTAGAACATGGCTTAATGATTAAAAATATAAAATATTACGACACTGTATAGGCGTGAATAAACAATATAGATGCGAGTAAAAAATACAGGTGCGAATAAACAATACAGGCGTGGAAAAGCATTATATTTACAGCGAAACTACTTAACTATAAGTACCCATCAGCCATAGCATCGATATACAAGAGGTCAAATAACCCAAACTAATCGCATTCCAACTCTCGATATGCAGGCCTTTAACTTTATTGAGTATGCGAGAGCCTACCCAAAAAAACAGCGGAATGCCTAGCATAAATGCAGGCACAATGACCGCAGCATGACGCAGTACGGTTTCGACGTCATCACCTACCATCAGACGAAAGCCATAACCTGCCAAACTAAGTACCAGTGCAAACATGGCTAAGCCAATAGTGATACCTCTAGGCACCAAACTGCGCTGCGGTGTTTCACTTTCAAGTGACTGCCTTGCCTGCTGATTCAACGCTTCATGAGAGTTTACTTGCTCAGAAGGTTCTGTTGAACGGCTAGAATTGTTTGTGTCCATATTTCACCTTTACGTGACTGACCGTTATATAGAATTGATTCAATTTAAAAGAGATACAAGGCAACTGAGCGCAGATGTATACGTGATACTTCAAGCGAGGTTAACGCTGTAGCTCTTTTATAGAGGATTAACTATATAGTCATAAGTTATACAGCACATTCTAATATTATTATGGCATGGCTAATAGCGTTTATTAACCATATCACACTCGCTAGCTGTTGTTGGCTAATAACAACTCTGCGCGCATCTCATCGATAGCCGCTTTATAATCTTCTTGATTGAATATTGCAGAACCCGCAACGAACATATCAGCGCCCGCTTCAGCAATCGCACGTATATTACTGGCTTTGATACCGCCATCAACTTCCAATCGAATATCTCGACCACTGGTAATGATACGCTGACGTACCTGACGGACTTTATCCAAAGTACTATCGATAAACGATTGACCACCGTAGCCAGGGTTCACACTCATCAATAAAATCTGATCTACTTTATCCATAACATAATCAAGATAATGTAATGGTGTCGCTGGATTCAATACCAAGCCACACTCCGCGCCGCCATCTTTGATCAACTGAAGTGAGCGATCGATATGAGCGCTGGCTTCAGGATGGAAGGTAATGATACTAGCACCCGCTTCCAAAAACTGCTCAATCATACTATCGACAGGTGAAACCATCAGATGCACATCAATTGGCGCTTCAACACCATAGTCACGCAACGCCTTACAAATCATGCTACCAAACGTCAAATTGGGTACGTAATGATTGTCCATTACATCAAAATGAATCACATCGGCACCCGACTCTAGTACCTTCTCCACTTCTTCGCCCAACCGCGCGAAATCAGCTGAGAGTATCGACGGTGCAATAAGATAAGGTTTAGCAGGACTGTTCATAATTGAGCTACCTAATTCATGTTTATATAAGATACTGATAAATTAAAAAGAAAATTTCAAGCGGCTCACATATGCTGAGAGCCTTTTATATAATGATGTTAAATACTTAATGGTTTAGCGCTGCTTATATTGAGTTTTGCAATAAGCACGGCCAACTTCGAAAGAGCGCTTTGCTTCATGCTTGGTAGCGCGATTGCTCACTCTCTGACGCCATAAGCGAAAAGATGACGGCTTTAGCTCTTGGCGCATGAGTTTGATAACCCCAGTCTCATCGAGACCATAGCTATGCTCTATAGCGCCAAATGGCGTTCTATCTTCCCACGCCATCTCTATCACGCGAGATATTTGCACATCATCAAGTACTCTATCGCCAGCGTCGTTGACGGTTTTTGCAATCAGCTCGTCAGACTTAACTTGAGACACTTCATCACTATAATCAATGTTACGTTGTTTGTTTTGTAGAGCAGCATCCATATCAGCTTGCATAGTCGCTTTTGTAGAGCTCGTATCTGCTGACTTATTCTTCGAATTAGAAGCGGTCAAATCTTGATAACTTGCCATAAAAATCACCTGTTGAGCATGAATGGGATAGCGAAAAATGTATCACGGTCATCTGAAAGACATCTTAGCTCATTTGAGCCATATGCCAATGATGTTCGATATGATCATTAATTACCGTTTGGATAAAATAATAGCTGTGGTCATGCCCGGCTTGGTAGCGTAATGTTAAGGGCTGTTTGGCTTTTGCACAAGCATCTTGTAGTTTAGATGTCTGTAGCTGGCCTTCTGCTAAGAAGTTATCAGCCGCGCCTTGATCAACCAAAATGCTCGAATACTGCTGACCAACCTTTTCAATCATCTGTGAGGCATCGGCTTGCGCCCATAGAGATTTATCATCACCGAAATACTCTGTATAAGCGGCTTGCCCCCATGCAGACTCACTCGCCGCACATACTGGCGATAAAGCCGATACGCTGACAAACTTACTTGGGAACTTAAACCCTAGCAATAATGCGCCGTGACCACCCATTGAGTGTCCTGTGACACCGATGCTGTGAATAGGAAACTCTGAACGTAGTAAGTCATATAGCTCATCAACGATATAGCTTTGCATATTGAAGTTATCTGACCACGGCGCTTGGGTCGCATCAACATAATAGCTAGCGCCTTGCCCGACAAAATAGCGATCATCGTTTGGTACATCGCTGTCTTCACTACTTCTAGGCGAAGTATCAGGTGCGATAAGTATCATACCAAGCTCGCTGCATTTTTGCTGAAAATGCGCTTTATGAGTGACATTATCAGCATTACATGTCAAACCTGATAGGTACAATATCGCAGGACAACGTCGTCCAGCCAAGGCTTCATCAGGTAGATAAATACTAAACGTCATAGAGGTTTTGGTAGATGTCGACTCGTGACTATAATAATGCTGCTCACCGTTAAAGCAGCGATTCACGCTTTTTTGGGTAAGCTGTTTATTGGTAGATAAACTATGACTATAGGAATTTTGCATGAGTGATATCCTTTTATTCAAAATAGAACCAATGGTGATGTTTAATAAATGCTCATCATCTAATAGTAAATCTAATATTGGCAGTTATTAAATGCCAAATCATACTTTGTATGTATTCAGCTATTCAGCAGCTATCTCTACTTCGTCTACCGACAGATTAGTAGCGCTGTCAGGTAGAATATTAACCGTTGTAGAAGTAGCATTATTTGTAATACTAGCAACGGATGGGCGCGCCTTATCAAACAATACTTGCTCAAACGCAGGCAATGCCGTCTCCATTAAGCTACCAATGACCATTTGCGGCTCCGATGGCTCAAAGCCCATGGCGCTCTCACGCTCATTGACCCGTATACTGGCATCCTTAAAAGCCGACTCAAAACTGGTATTCCCTCGTAGACTTTCAGCAAAAAACGCTTGGCCAAAATAGGTCATTTCAGCTGTGTTTGTGCAGCCAAACGATGCTTTGTCAGCGGCTGATGCAGTAATAACTACCGTGGTTGGCGATGCCAATTCGTCAATAAACGAACCTGAGTAACAGGCAGACACCACAATCACACGCCAGCGGATACCAGATGCGTCTAGCGCGTCACGCAACCATGTAGCATCTAAATTATCCATCGCAAGCGGTGGATTTGCCAACTGAACGATATCCTGATTACCATGTGAAGACAACGTCAAAAACAATACATCTTCATCAGCATTCATCTGCTGACCGATTTTCTTTAAGCCGCGCAAAATACTGGTCTTAGTAGCAATTGGTTCGTCTAACCAGCTATAAGTATTGTTAATCAGCGATAGTGAATGCCCACTGGTACCAAAGCGCACATCAAACAGCTCGCGCACCTTGTTAATCTCAGAGCGAAAGACGTTTTGATCAGAGAATCCTGCGACTCCCATAAAGTACCAGTCGGTTTTGCCATCGATACTTGAGTCTATACTATCCAATGCTTGCTGTAATAGACGTGGCTGCTGATACAGTGCCGCCTCTTCTAATACAGGCTCTACAGGTATTTGCTTAAAGATCGGCTGATCAGCGACATTACGTTGCCAAATAGTCAGCAACGCTACCGCGCCAACTAATACAATGATTCGCTCCCACCATGGTATACGCAGACGTCGGGAAAATATCCAAAGTAACGCTAGCGTTTGCCATAAGAACAATACTAAAAACAGTACTGGTAAGAACGAATAACTCCAATTTGGCAACCAACCATAGCTACCAAAAAACTGCACCAAGCTCTGTAATAGGGCTGACAATGTATCAGCAACCAGCCAAAGTACTACTGGTACAAATACCAATGCTTGGTTGCTGGCTCGCCGAGCCAAAATGATACCACCAAGCAAAATAATCATCGGCCAGATCAAATAACTGACCAATCCTTGCTCATTAAATATGCTGCCACTTTCAGCAGCTAACCATGAAAATAAGACATTACTACCAAGCGCCAATAGTGCAAATACGGCAAACTGTACAAAAGTAGGTTTAACCCAAGAAAAAGCCCGTGTTGAGCCCACCAGCATCCATAAGGTTGCAATAATATTGGCAGCGAAATTGAGCGAAAAACGCTGAAGCGAGACGGTTTTTAACGACGTAAGTGACAAAGACTTAGACCTCTAGCCAGTCGAGAAAAATAAAATGACTCAATGATAATTATCTTAATGTAACAGCCGCGCGGTGCAATCAATTGACGATTTTTTGTACAGCATGCAGACATCGATTTATATTGAATTCACGATGGAGTGATTATAGAAGATGACTAGCACTGCTTAATATTTTAGCTCGCTAATCTATCGCGATTGTAACGGATTGTCGGTTAAGAGGATAAGGCTGATTTGTAAAATTCACTCAAATTCGGCCAAAAATTCAAATAAAAAAGGAGGCCTCTTATATAAAGCCTCCCTTTTTTACTCATTACTAAACATTATCTCATCAATAGCTCATTGACGCGTTTTAGGTAAGCGGCTGGATCGTCTAGCTGACCGCCATCTGCCAATAACGCTTGATCAAAGATCACTTGCGCCAGATCATCAAACTGCTCACTGCTCTCAAGCTTCTTGATGAGTGGATGATCAGGGTTTACTTCTAGCGTTGGCTTACTTGCTGGTACGTCCTGACCCATTTGCTGTAGCATCTGAATCATTTGTGGTGATAGCTCACCTTCACCAACGACCAAACAAGCTGGACTATCGACTAAACGAGTAGACACTTTGACGTCTTTAGCACGCTCGCCCAATGCAGCTTTTAGTTTATCAACAACAGGCTTTAGCGTTTCTTGGGCTTTCTCCGCTTCCGCTTTTTCTTCATCATCCTGCAAGTCGCCTAGGTCTACTGCGCCTTTCGCGATGTTTTGCAGCGGTGTCTCATCGAATGAGGTCAAGAAGTTCATTGCCCATTCATCAACACGGCTAGTCATCAGGATAACTTCGATGCCTTTTTTCTTGAATAACTCAAGTTGCGGGCTGTTTTTCGCAGCGGCTAGATTATCAGCGGTGAGGTAATATATAGCTTTTTGGCCATCCTTCATACGGCCTTTATAGTCTTCAAAGCTTGTCACCAGACCATCTTGCGTGCTGGTGGCATAACGCAATAACTTGGCAATACGTTCTTGATTGCCTGCGTCTTCGCCTAGACCTTCTTTGACAACATCACCAAACTCTGCATAGAATTGGGCAAATTTCTCTTGCTTGTCACTGTCTTCGCTATTAGCAAGGCTTGCGAGTAAGGTCAAGATACGGCGAGCGTTACCATCACGAATAGATTTTACATCACGTGACTCTTGTAATAGCTCACGGCTCACGTTCAATGGCAAGTCTGCTGAATCGATCACACCTTTCACGAAACGCAAATACATCGGTAGCAATTGCTCAGCTTCGTCCATGATAAAGACGCGCTTCACATAAAGCTTTAGACCATGCTGCTGCTCACGAGTGTATAGATCAACTGGCGCTTTTTTAGGGATATATAGTAGCTGCGTATACTGTACGCGACCCTCTACACGGTTGTGCGTCCAAGTAAGCGGCGCATCCATGTCATAAGAAATATTCTTATAAAAATCGACATACTCATCATCTTCAATTTCAGAGCTAGAGCGAGTCCATAGTGCACTGGCTTTGTTGATTGTTTCCCACTCATCAGTGAGTACCATCTCGCCACCAGCAGGCGTGTCGTCGTTCTCGTCTTCTTTTACATCTTCTTGCCAGATCTCTTTACGCATTTGAATCGGCAAACTGATATGGTCAGAGTATTTATTAACCAAGCGCTTGATTTTGCTGCGATCCAAGTAGTTATCTTCACCCTCGCTATATTCTTCTTTTAGATGCAAAGTAATCGCCGTACCGCGCGTGTCTTTGGTAATAGGCTCAACAGTAAAGCTACCAGTACCATCTGATACCCAGCGCACGCCTTTATCAGCAGGCTCACCCGCTTTGCGTGATTCGACACTGATGGTATCAGCCACAATAAAACCTGAGTAAAAACCAACACCGAACTGACCAATCAATTGACCGTCTTGTTTCTGTGATTCAGACAATTTATCCAAAAATGCTTTGGTACCTGATTTAGCAATCGTACCTAAGTTTTCGATTGCATCGGCTTCGTTCATACCAATACCATTGTCGGTAAAGGTAATAGTTTTGGCGGCTTCATCGACAGCGATGCGGATTTTTAATTCGCCATCATCTTCATAGAGGCTATCATCATTTGTGCCTTCAAAGCGCAACTTATCACAAGCATCCGACGCATTAGATACCAACTCGCGGACAAAAATATCAGCGTTAGAATATAGTGAATGCGTTACCAAATGCAGTAACTGCGCCACTTCCGCTTCAAACGTATGTTTTTTTAATTCTGGATTCAGACCTTCAGCTTGAGTTGCTTCACTCATAAAAACTCCTTTAAATTCTATGAAAGACCTATTATCAGATAACAATATACTCACTAAAGCCGTTCTCGTAATGTTAGAGAACTTGCCGTATGTAATACCGTTAAACTGTCTATACTAATAGGGGCAACGAAAAAAAATTCAAGCTCAAAAGCCCTATTCAATAAAAAACACCGCGCTTGTTTACTAAGGCGGTGTTCTGGTGTCAGTTATTTGCTTACTAGGCTATTTACTTGCTTCGCATTTAATTGCTCAGTTATTTTCTGATATAGCAATCAACGCGCAAATAACAGCGACTATTCTGAATATGCTTCTATCAATATATCCCAGAGAGTCGTCAGCTTTTTTGAAAATTGAGTATGGGTTTTCATAGTAACCTCTATGTCGATTAACATCGGCTTGTTAGTAATATTATCTTTTTAGTAATATTATCTTTTTAGTAATATTATCTTTTTAGTAATATTATCTTTTTAGTAATATTATCTTTTTAGTAATATTGTCTTGTTAGCTACTATTAAAACCATTTCTCTATTATTTGTATAATTAATTGATTACAACGTATTATTTTATTTTACAAAACTATAAACTGACTGACTCTTAGCCTTTTAACGTGGCATCGGACGAATAGTAAGGATTTGCTCACTACGACCAAAAGGGCCGTATACATCGTGCAATACCGCACTGGTCAATCCGATACCATCATCGCCATATTGTTGTACAGCCTCGATACCGAGCCAGCGACCTTTTGGCGAGCGATGCATATGGATTTGCAAATCAGTATTGGGAAACATCCATTCTAACTTAGATAAACCAAGACCCAATCTTGGTACAACACCATTGGCAGTATCGACCATACCTAATAGATGCACCAAGTCATCAGTCGGCTCGCCTTCTACCATGTCTAGATCATTGGTAATCCATACCATACCACGACCAGATCGACGGTCTTCTGTCGCTACTAGACGTACGCTTTCAATAAAGCCGCCCGGCCAGCCTTTCATACCTTCCCAAACTGGTAATTCTTCAGGTTTATATTCTGCTGGTTGATCTTCAAGTCCGGCAATCTCGCTGGTATCTTGAGTAATTAGTCGCCACGCTCTTGCAATGATAGCATCGCGGCCACGGCTACTCATGACCGCTTCGACCAGCTCAATAGTCTTACCCGGTCGGATACAGCGAGTAGTGATAGTAAAATCGTCAAGCGGTATTAGCCCCAAGATATCGAGGCTCACACGTGCGATACGGGTATTAGGTTGTGGCGCGAAGCTGTTAATCTCGGCTGTTAATAGGCCTGTTGCTGGCGCCATGTGCTGCTCATGCTCATTCCAAGCACCTTGAGCATGCTTGGTTGGCTGATAATGCGCCACACTGATACCGTCTTCTTGTAATTCTCGTTTAATAAACTTGTAATAAGCAGTCATAGCTATCCTATATTTGGCACTTTCATCTGTATTTTTTATTTAAGCTTGTACTTTTTATTTGTGGATAAGCTCTTGTTTTCTTAGCGTGAGAATACGGCGCGCCTTTTGTAAGAAAAATAACAAACAGATCATGACTACTGCGAGCATCGCATAAAAAAAGCTTTTTTCTGCCATAAACTTCATGATATTCATAAACAATACGAAAACCACTGCTGCCATCACTAGCATATTGAGTTTTAGTTGCTTATTGACTTCAGCGAGCGTGGCCTCTGCCAATACAAATCTGGCTTTTGGTTCTTTCATGCGACCTTATCCATATCAATGATGGTTCATACAAATATAAATACAAACACGAATATTAGTTACTTACCGACCTGAGTGACAGGTATCCGCAACGCTTTTGGCAGACTAAACGTCACATTTTCTTCAATACCAGATAGCTCACTAGGTAGATCGCCACCCCAGTCTTGCAGCTGTTGCAATACTTCTTGGATCAACACTTCGGGCGCGGATGCACCAGCGGTCACGCCTATACTATGCACACCATCTAACCAACGCTTGTCCATCTCACTGGCATTATCGATTAAATACGCTCGGCAATTCATACGCTCAGCCAGCTCACGCAAGCGATTAGAGTTTGATGAGTTTGGCGAACCAACTACCAAGACTACTTCACAGCGACTGGCCAAATCTTTTACCGCATCTTGGCGGTTTTGAGTGGCATAGCAAATGTCGTCTTTGCGAGGGCCTTGGATACTAGGAAACTTTTCACGCAGCGCATCGATGACGCGCGCAGTATCATCCATCGACAAGGTTGTCTGAGTCACAAATGCCAAGCGTTCGGCATCTTGTACAGTCAATGCAGCCACATCACCTTCATCTTCGACCAGATGAATCTGCCCACCATGGCGACGATTAAAGCGCCCCATAGTGCCTTCTACCTCTGGATGTCCTGCATGCCCTATCAACACCGCATCCATCCCATCTTGCGCAAACTTTGCCACTTCGATATGTACTTTAGTCACTAACGGGCATGTTGCATCAAAAACAGTAATATCACGGCGACTAGCCTCATCTTCAACTGCTTTAGAAACCCCGTGAGCAGAAAAGATAACAACAGATCCATCTGGCACTTCGTGAAGCTCTTCAACGAATACCGCACCACGATTGGCCAAGTCTGACACCACAAACTTATTATGCACAACTTCATGACGGACATAAATAGGCGGCTCGAAACGTGTCAATGCTTCATTAACAATCGCAATTGCACGGTCCACACCAGCACAAAATCCACGGGGATTGGCAAGATAAATTTGCATAAAAAGGCCTATCATTGGATAATTTATAGTTAAAACGTATTTTTGAATTTTTTATTCAAAAGTTGGGGCGAAATCAATGCTCTACTTTAGCATAATTTGCTTTTGTCGCTCTCTAAAATAGCTGTCTGCTCATAGCAATATTTTGTAGGCAAACCTCAGCATACTTACGACATATTGCAAAACCAGCTTTAACTTGTATAAAAGCAGTTTATAATAATGCATCTATTATAATTTCTATCGCCATACATGATGGCGTTTTTTATTTTTTCCAGTCTTTGTTTTTGACTGAGGCACTGCTTAACTTTTTATCAACACGCATTTATTACAATACATTTTACGAGTTACTAAGACACCTTCTATTAGGATAAATTGTATGACAGGTTCATTATTCATCGTTACTGCCGCTTCAGGTACTGGCAAGACCTCACTGGTTAAGCAATTGCTTGCTACCACCAATGACTTGACTGTCAGCGTCTCTCATACCACTCGCGCACCACGCCCAGGCGAGATTGACGGTCAGCACTACCATTTCACAGATACCGATAGCTTTACCAATGGTATCAATGCGGGTCTATTTCTAGAGCATGCTGAAGTATTTGGTAACTATTATGGCACGTCAGAGGAAAGTGTACGTACTCAGCTAGCGGCGGGTATCGACGTTATTTTGGAGATTGACTGGCAAGGCGCGACGCAAATCAGAAATATCTTTCCCGATGCCATTATGGTTTTTATTCTACCACCTAGCATTGCGACATTACGTCAACGTCTCTCAACCCGCGCGCAGGATTCTGTAGAAGTTATAGAGCGCCGTCTAGCTGGCGCGGTCACCGAAATGGCACAATACGTGAATGCTGACTATGTAGTGATCAATGATAATTTTGACGTAGCATTAGCTGAGTTAAAAGCCATTATCGTGGCCGACAGACAGACGCTTGGTCGTCAGCAGCAGCGCTATCATCGCACGATTAGCAACTTGCTAAACACTCAGGTAGAAGAGTAAACTAAGCACAAGCAGCTAATCTCGTAAGTAGATATAAAAAGCAACTACGCGGCTTGGCAAAAAATGCTATAATATTTAGCTATCCCCCTTTATATTTTTGATATTATTTTTATTGAGTGGCGGGCAAGGTCCGTTACTAATAGAAACAACCGAGGTAGCTATTTATGGCACGAGTGACGATTGAAGATTGTTTGGATAATGTTGATAATCGCTTTGAGCTAATTTTGGTCGCAAGCAAACGCGCCCGTCAATTGGCCAAAGGTATTGCCGAGCCGTTGGTTGACGTTGATAACGACAAGCCTACAGTATTGGCACTACGTGAAATTGCCGCTGGCAAAATCACACGCGACATCCTAAATCAGCCAGAGCATAATTTTGCTACTAGCTCATTAGATTTAGCATTGTCAGGCGACCACAGCTTCTAATAAGTTGTTTTGATAAGATGTATTTTATAGAGCCAATAGCGTTTTTATAAAATAAGTACACATCTTGATCAACTATAGAGACCACAGCATAGGCTGTGGTTTTTTGGTTGTAATAATAATGTATTGGCTATTTTGGTCACCATTTATCCCCAAAATAGACCACTGAGTGAAATTTTTTCATCGCCCATACGCTTATCAGTTGACATTGAAAGCGATTTGCGATTAATTAGAGAATGGCGTACTCATCCTTAAGTTTTGTATGGTAGGTCATTATTTAGCCTCCATTTGCTTCGGTAAGTGGCCCAACAAGTAGGTCATGGAAAATAGGATCATCATTTTATGAGTCAAACCCTACCCAAACTCAGTCATCACCTCGTCGATGATGCTCAATATAATTTACTACGTTCGGTAGGTTATCTCACTGCTGCTGAGCGCCGTGATATTGTTGATGCTTGTGAGTTCGGAGATATTGCGCACATTAAAGACAAGCGCAAATCAGGGGAACCTTATATCACGCATCCAATCGCTGTCGCTGAGATACTAGCGGGCTTTCGCTTAGATCGAGATACCATCATTGCAGCAATTTTGCATGACACGGTCGAAGACACCGAAGTTAGCGATGAGCAAATCAAGCAGCGTTATGGCGAAATTGTATCAAGACTGGTCGATGGTGTGACCAAGCTAAAGTCCTCTTCACATAACAAACAGCAGAATAAAGCGGCCACCTTTCATAAAATTTTGACCGCCACCCTTGCCGACCCGCGTGTACTCATTATCAAGCTTGCTGACCGTCTACATAATATGTCTACGCTTGACGCGGTACGTCCTGAAAAACAGCGTACTACAGCTCAAGAAACCTTGGATTTTTATGTGCCATTTGCACGATTAATGGGTCTGAATGATATTGCTGACTATATCGAAGTATTGTGTTATCGCAATTTAGACTCTGATATGTACAACAAGCTGTCTGATAAACTGCTACAGCATGGGCTTGGACGAAATTTTCAAAGAGAGTCGATTCATCGTTATTTGAGTATCGTACTAAACAACTTGGATCTCAATGGTCTAGTCAAAGTCTTAGACAATCGTGTGGTCATATATCGTCAGTTTTTCCGCAATCGCGGTGAAATTAATGCGCTACTGCGTCACTATGCGTTTGAAATCGTCCTCGACAATATCGAAGCATGCGACAAGCTGGCCTATTATTTAATCAAAAAATATCAGATTGATGATACCCATATTGCGGATAATATTCGTCGACCGCTGCCAGGTGGTAACCAATCCCTCACCCTCATCTATGAGCGTGACAATGACGTGGTAAAGGTCACTATATTGACTAAGCAAATGCAAAGCGCTGCGAGACTTGGTGTCATCGGGGCAGAGCACGCGTCTGATGTTAGTCAATCGGTTATCCAAGCATCATTGCGCAACATGAAAGATTTGGTCGACGAAGACAATCTAAATGAAAACAGTCCTGATTTCTCAGCAGCAGTCTCTACCATCAATGAGCTGATGGATTATCTGCACTCTAGTAAGATCATTTGCTACAGTCCTCAAGGGCGTGCTTACGAGCTTCCACAGGGTGCAACGGCACTAGATTTTGCCTACGCGGTCGGGCCTATGATTGGTAACGTTGCCGTTGGTGCAAATATCGACGGTAAAGCTGCAAAGCTTGGTACCGTGGTAAAAAATGGACAGTCCGTTGAGATAGAAGTGAATAGCCACTCAGAACCAAAAGCGGAGTGGCTAGGATTTGTAGTGACTAACAAAGCTCGTGAAGAGATTTTACGTTGGTTCAAAGACTTGTCTGTCGCTGACAAACAACACCATGGCAGGCAAGCATTAGATCGTGCGCTCAGAACGCATCAGAAAAGTTTTGACGACTTGACAGATGCTGACTGGAAAGACCTGACTGAATGGCGTGGCCTAACTGAAAAAGATGCGTTATTTGAACAAATAAGCTCAGGTACGCTACTTCCTCAGCTAGTAGTGACACGTTTATTTAGCGATGAGCTGAGCGACCTACAGGCGAAAGTACATAGCGATGACATGACCCAACCGCAACAGCTGATTGCAAATGCTGCTGGCGTCGAGCTTGATTTTGCTAATTGTTGTCATCCAATATATGGCGACCCTATCGTAGGGCATTTATCGCGTCATGGTTTGGTCGTTCATCGTCATAAGTGTTTCTCACTGGATGATATCCGTAAGGACAATCCTTATCAGGTCATCCAATTACGTTGGCGCAATGACAATGCAGTCAAACAAGGCGACATCGGCGAGCATGACCTAAAAAATAGCGGCAAGATTCGTTTTCCTGCTTATTTAAAGCTCTCTATTGCGCTTAGTGACGAGCAAATCAGTGAAGTTATCTATCACTTACGCCAGCTCAATATGGGTGTGGAAACCGTTGATGTTCGCAATACTGATACCATCATTCATATTGTAGTACGTAGTCGCAATCACTTAGCACAGGGCATTCGTGAACTACGCTCGCTGCTAGGTTTCCCTAACATTATACGGTTATATCAATTATAATAAGCGCATTTGCTGATTTGCATCACTGATATAGTCGTGATGCAAATAGCTAAAATAGAACTGCTATTCTAGTAGCAATGAATCACTCACATAAAATATAAAAGGGATACCCCATGACTCGTCAAACCATCCAAACTGATAAAGCACCTGCAGCAGTTGGCACCTATTCTCAAGCTGTAAAAGTCGGCAATACTGTTTATATCTCAGGTCAGCTTGGTTTTGATCCTGACACTATGGAGCTAAGAGAAGGTTTTAAAGCACAGGCTGAGCAAGTATTTGAAAACATCAAAGCTATCTGTGAAGCAGCTGGTGGCAGTCTAAATGACGTGGTCAAATTCAATGTATCTTTGACTGATTTGAGTGATTTTGCCGTCTTGAACGAAGTGTTTGTCGCCAATCTAAGCGAGCCATACCCTGCCCGTGCTGCCGTCCAAGTAGCTGCTCTACCTAAAGGTGGTGTGGTAGAAATTGAGTCTATTCTTTATATTGAATAAGACGATATTTGATGCTTAATATTAGGTACTAATTGTTAAGCGCTCATTATTAAGTGCTAGTTTTAGCAACAGCCTATAAGTTATATCACCATAAGCTTAGCATCATGCTAAGCTTATTGGTCTCCGTTCTATTATTCTGATCTCATGTTCACCTAATAAGACTGTGAAGCCGTTTATGTTGGTACAAGTTGCTCTGCCCGTTCCCCTTTATCGGGTGTTTGACTATAGCTTACCAGCTGATATGCTTGCTTTGCCAAACAGTGCGATACCGCAAATTGGCAGCCGTGTTGAGGTTTCGTTTGGTCGTCAGACTCTGATTGGCATTGTGATTGCTCATATTTCACAAGACGATAGCAGCGTACCTGTCAATAAAATCAAACCTATTAATAAATGTCTAGACGCTGAGCCTATTTTGGACGCGGACATGCTCAAGCTTGCCTATTGGTTAGCGCGCTATTACCACTATCCACTTGGCGACGTGTTAGCAGTTATCCTGCCAAGCCTTGTCCGTCAAGGCAAACCATTAGACTTGCTGATTACCCATTGGCGGATTTTGCCTCATATCACTGATGATGATTTTCGAGCCAATGCCAAGAAACAAAAGCAACAGTTCGACATGCTAAAGCTACATGGTCAGCACGGTGCAAGCGAAGATGTATTGCTACTAGAAGGGATGCAACGAGCATTTTTAAAGACGCTAGAAGACAAAGGGTTAGTCGAGCGCTATATTCAGCCAAAACAAGCACCTACTCCAGTCAAACTGGCAAAAATGCCACTTGATCTCAATGAGGAGCAGAAACTTGCTGTCGACGCTATTATTGCTGCCCATGAGTCCGATACTTATACTGGTTTTCTGCTCAACGGCATTACTGGTAGTGGTAAAACCGAGGTCTATCTGCAAGCGATGCAAGCTGTACTAGAAGCTGGTAAACAGGTTCTTATTTTAGTACCAGAGATTGGTCTCACACCGCAAACGCGGGCAAGATTTGCCAGTCGGTTTGCCGCCCATATTGTGCTATTACACTCTGGCATGACTAACACTCATCGCTTACAAGGTTGGCAAGACTGCCGTACGGGTCATGCACAAATCGTAATCGGTACACGTTCAGCTGTGCTATACCCCTTTGCAGACTTAGGCCTGATTGTTGTTGATGAGGCGCATGATGGCTCGTACAAGCAACAAGACACATTGCGTTATCATGCCGCTGATGTCGCTCTCTATCGAGGTTTGCAGTACAAAATCCCAGTGATACTCGGTACTGCCACACCTTCTCTCGAGCATTTAAAACTGGTCGATGATGGCAAACTGGCAGAATACCAACTGCTTACTCGTCCGGGCAATGCCAAACCTGCAACCATGCAGCTGATCGATGCTCGCTTGCAAAGCACCCATCAACAGGCACAAGATGACGGTGCGCGCTATGATACAGGGCTGACGGATGCCATGATCGGGGCGATACGGCAAACGCTAGAAGCTGGTGATCAGGTATTGATCTTTTTAAATCGTCGTGGCTATGCGCCTGTTCTATTGTGCGAGGCTTGTGGCTGGCAAGCAGATTGTCCGCGCTGTGACGCTCACCTGACCGTTCACTATAATAGCCAATCCCAGCGAAACAGTTATTCAAGCAACTCTTATTTGAAATGTCATCATTGCGATTGGCAAGCCTATATCCCTACCGTATGCCCTGATTGTGGCAGTCAAAATCTGGATGCCAAAGGTATGGGAACGACAAGGCTCAGTGAAAATCTACACGCAATCTTTGCTAACCCCCAAACCAGCAAAGAGCTCTATCCAATTATTCAAATAGACCGTGATACCACAAGACGCAAAGACAGCTGGGGAAATATTTATGAGCAAATCAATAAAGGCAACCCAGCTATATTGGTCGGTACACAGATGGTTGCCAAAGGTCATCACTTCCCCAATGTCACGCTGGTTTGCTTACCCAATGCCGATCGCGGATTTCTATCAGCAGACTTCCGCTCACCAGAGCATACTGCACAGCTCATGATTCAGGTGGCTGGCCGTGCTGGTCGAGGTGACAAAGCTGGCCGCGTATTGATTCAAACGTTGCAACCTGATAACGAGTTACTATTGAAACTGGTCAAAGACGGCTACTTGTCATTCGCGCGCGAGTTATTGCAAGAGCGTCAAATGATGGGCTTACCTCCTCATCGACATGCTGCATTGATACGCTGTGAAGGCAAAACATTAGCAGCTACTACTCAAGCGCTCAAGGATGCTATTGCGCATTTGCCGAAAGCTCATAACCTCGCTGTTCTCGGTCCTATTGATGCGCCCATGAGTAAAAAGAACAGTCGCTATCATGCTCAGCTTTTGCTATTGGCTAAAGACCGCCGTCAATTGCACCATGTGTTGGGACAGTGGTGGCAGCCAGTGCTTGCCCTACCAAGCGCTAAATACCTTAAGCTTACTTTGGACATTGATCCTGTCGGTTGGTAGTTCTCACTTAGTTCTCAACAAATAGGTGTGTATCTTTCTGCTCCTCCTCTCATCATGTTTACTTCGTCGTTACAGCTTCTCATGCTTGGCTATGTTAAATTTATAACCATCAAATGGTATGCGGCAAAGGCTCTACGCCTACTCTACCCATAGCAAGCATCACTTATTAGTAAACGTCACTTATCAGTAAACATCATCTATCGAACGCAACTATCAGCGAATTTGAGTATTATTATGAATGCAAATAATCCAAACTCTGACGAGCACAATCATAGCCAACAGCATGATAATACGGATGTGCCTAAGTACGTTCGCGAAGATGAAGAAAATAACTACACTCAGGGAAATCAAGGCCATCACGATCATGATGAGCATCTAGAACAGACAACCACAGCACGAGATACCAAAGGCTATCAGCGTACGTTGTTGTTCAGCTTTATTATCATTACTGGTTATATGTTTATCGAAGCCATTGGTGGTTGGCTTACCGGTAGTTTAGCCTTACTATCTGATGCAGGGCATATGTTAAGCGATGCGATAGCGCTCGGTGCCACTTTGGTCGCGTTTAAAATTGGCGAAAAAGCGGCCACTCACCAGAAAACTTTCGGCTACAAGCGCTTTGAGATATTAGTTGCTACGGTAAATGGTGCAACACTTGTCATAATCGCTTTGATGATTTTTTATGAAGCGATCAAACGCTTTAACTCACCGCCAGAAATTGCGACCCAAGGCATGCTTATCGTGGCCACTATCGGCATGCTGATCAATATTTTGGTCGCTTGGCTAATGCACCGAGGTAGTCAAGGTGGCGAGTCACACGGCCATAATCATAGTCATGGTACGGATGATGCCAAGGTCACAGAGCAGAAACCTAATAATGCAGAACCCGTTAACCTCAATATGCAAAGCGCCTATTTGCACGTATTGAGCGATTTGTTAGGGTCAGTGGCTGCGATTATCGCTGCACTGCTCATGATGGGTTTTGGTTGGGTATGGGCAGATGCAGTGGCATCAGTAATCGTTGCTGTGCTTATTTTAATCAGTGGCTACCGCGTCGTACGTGATTCTGTGCATATATTAATGGAAGGAACGCCTGCCAATATATCGCTAGTCGATGTGGAGCAAAAATTACTCGAAGACTCTCAAGTACAAAAGGTACATGACCTACATGTTTGGAGTATTACTAGCGGACTTAATGCACTCTCTTGTCACGTGGTAGTCGATGGTGAAATGAGTATCCATGAATCAAATATTCTAATTGCCAGTCTCGAGCAAAGACTGCTGGAGCTTGGTATTCATCATGCTACTATTCAGGTTGAAAGCTCGTCTCATCCACAGAATATCTCACATAGCGATGCATTGGTATGTGATATTTCGGGACAGCTACCTGATGGTAATAGTCATATTGGTCATAACCATTAACGATACATTTTCAGCTAAGTGATTGAATAAAGGAGTTAGTAACTCGAATCATAACCTAGAAAATACAAGTATATGCATCTGTTACTGGCTCATACTAAAAGTTACGTAGAATTAGAACTAGAATCTAGATCACATTAAAGCAGTCGTGATTTGCGACAATCTTTTGTTTTATTCAACTTAAAAAAATTAAGTCCGAATCGGCTTATGTGGTTATAATAACTATTATAAAGTTTTGTTTAGCATCCCAGTTAATTTTTATAATTATACTTTTTGGTATTTTCACTCTATCTATTGATGATACAACACTATGTCTAGACGCTCAGCACCCTTTGTCGCCCCAGACTATATCGATGATCCTGCATCAAAAGATGGCAAAAAACACGCCAAAGTTTTGTTATCAACGCTGCAAGAAGACATTGCAAACTTCCGTAATGAACAGTTCCCACCTGATATTTTGCGACAAATCCGCGATATGCCTATTTATGAAGGTAACTTAACCGAAGTCCAAACGTATCAGCAACGTTGGCAAAACCTGCTTGAGCGCGCAAAGGATTTTTATCCAGCGGCCAACATGCCACCTGACTATCTACCGCTTCCAGCCAGTCTTGAAATACCGCAATTTATCTATCATGTTCAGCGCTTACATTTGACTAAGACACGTGCTAAAGAGTCCAAAAGCTTTGGATCAGTAGGCGCCCTGACCGATAAGTGTGGTCAATATACGGATGATGAAATTGAGCGCATGACAGCGATATTAGACACTAACGATGAAGCTCGACTGGTAGCGCATCGTGAATTTATCGATTTGCGTGCTTATGTTTTTTGTCGTGATAGCAAGGGTGAGATGCTAGAGCCTGAGCGGGTACGCTTTTATCGTACTGGTCTCATTGTACATGCTCTGCCTGATTTTAAGATTGTAGATAGTCGCCAGACACCACGTAAACGTCGCAACGATGCTTATAATAATCCGCTTGCAGACAATGGTGTGTGGAAAATTTATCGCAAAAAATAATAGATACTAGCGCGATATTGTTTTAGCCATACTTATTTTAGTCACGTCCATTTTATATTGTGTATTTTATTCAAATTTTTAAGGAGCCCAGATGTTCGCTGCTGCCGCCGGCTCACCAAATCTCATGTTGCAAGCTACTATCTTTTTGGGAGCAGCATTGCTCTTCGTACCCCTTGGTAAGCGCTTCGGCATTGCAACGGTTTTAGGCTACCTCATCACTGGACTCATATTGGGCCCAAGTGGCTTGGATGTGGCAGGCGACGCTGAAAGTCTATTGCACTTTTCAGAGTTTGGCGTGGTCATGTTGCTGTTTATTATCGGGCTTGAGCTCCAACCTTCGCGGCTCTGGGCATTGCGCCGCTCTATATTTGTATTGGGCGGTTTGCAGGTCGGTTTGACTGGTACGCTACTGATGTGGCTCCTACATCAATTTTTCTCCTTACAACTAGATACCGCCTTTATCGTTGGTTTTGGTTTAGCGCTGTCTTCTACCGCGTTTGTACTACAGATACTAACTGAGAAACAGCAGCTTTCGAGCACGCATGGTCGAGAAGCTTTTACTATTTTATTATTCCAAGATATTGCGGTCATTCCATTGTTGGCAGTCATTCCGTTTTTATCAGGGGTGCGTGAGCAAAGCTACGACTTGATTTATTTTGGTAAGGTATTTGCTGTCTTTGCCGGACTGATTTTCGCCAGCCGATATGTGGTTCGACCCTTCTTTAAATTTGTGGCTTCTAGTGGTGCCTCAGAACTACTGACAGCGGTCGCGCTATTTATTGTGATGGGCGTGTCTATCTTAATGGGCCAAATTGGCCTATCAATGGCATTAGGTGCATTTTTGACAGGTGTGTTGTTAGCAGATTCCGAGTATCGCCATGAGTTAGAGGCCAGTATCGAACCTTTTAAAGGATTGTTATTAGGTCTCTTCTTTATGTCGGTCGGTATGCTTACCGACGTCAAACTCATTCTGGCAGAGCCTATCTTTATCATTGGCTGCGCGCTCGCCTTGATGTTTATCAAGTTTGCAGTGATTGCAGGGATTGCAAAAGTATCGGGCAATCGCTGGCCGACCAGTATCCGATTGGGCGTAACCCTAGCTCAAGGTGGTGAGTTTGCCTTTGTCCTATTCAGTGTCGCCACTGCCCAAAATGTCTTACGACCTGAGCTTGCTAACACCCTTAACCTTGTGGTTACCATCTCGATGGCGCTGACACCTCTGGCATTCTTGCTATTAGAAAAAGTAGGTGAGCCATTATTTGCCAAGAGCAAGCCGAGCCGCGAATACGATACCATTCCCGATCATGAGCATCAGGTAATTATTGCAGGCTTTGGCCGCGTCGGTCAGATTATTGGCCGTGTACTGCGCATGCATAATATCGAATTTACCGCCATCGAACGCTCTGCAAACCGAGTAGATTTTGTAAGAAAATTCGGTAACCAAGTATATTATGGCGATCCAAAAAACCCCGAGATTTTACGAGCGGCAGGTATTCAAAAAGCGCGGGTGTTTATTCTTGCCATCGATGACTTAGAGCGTTCTATCACCACCGCTCAATACTTACGTAAAAATTATCCTGAACTGATTGTATTGGCAAGAGCGCGCGATCGTCAGCACTATTATCGTTTGCGTGAGGTTGGCGTGCGTCATATTTGGCGTGAGACTTATTTGTCGTCTTTGGACATGTCACGCGAATCATTACAATTATTAGGTATCTCACCAGAAAAAGCGCGAGAAACAGTAAAAACATTCCGTGACTATGATGATGACTTGATCGAACGCCAACAAGCTATCTATGATGATGAAGCCAGCATGATTGAATCCGCACAATCAGCAATGGCTGAGCTTGAAAGCTTGTTTGATGAAGACATTGGTAAAGCACGAAAAATGGATTTGACCGATTTTTATGAGGCGTTAAAGAGCCAAGCAACACCAGTTGAGGAAAAGAATGATACTGCAACGGACTCTAAGCATTAGCTCTCAGTACTAGCAGCATCTACAAACACTCGTAAAGCACAGCCCCTAATCAGCTATGCAGTTTTTAGGGGCTTGTTTTTTATTCAGTGAGCTGGTGCAATCCCAGTTATCACTATCTGGTATATGATAAAAGACCAGCGTCTGCTCGTTTAAGTAGCGTATTGGAAACGTCACGTTTTGAATCGTTGCCACTACCGCACAGTCGGTTTCTGTCACGCCAGCGGCCTGCGTATCGACATGCATACGTATTTGCTGCTGCTCGGTACTCAGGGGCAGATTTACTGGGCACTGCCCTGTCTGCTGATAAATCAACGCCACTCGATTTTGGGCATTCTTTGCAATATCATAAGCATCAAACAAAACTTCGTTTGCTTTTGGCTTGGCAATAATCGGTAAGAACTGCACCTTAATCACCAATAACGAAAATGCAAAAAAACCAAACCCTAATGCCAGTCCAAATAAGCTAACACTACCTTCTCTTTGCAGATGCGCCTTCTGTGCTGCCTCATCTCGCGGATGATCATTTATCGCATCAGCGATTTCACGCCTTGCCATTCGGTAGTAATACGCATCTGTCCAACGTGCCACCATAAACGACCAAAACAGCCAAATAACGGCAGCAATACCGATACGTGTTGCCATTTGATAAGCGTCTGGTACATAGGACATCGCTATAAATTCAAAGGCGACTAGCATTAATGCCACATTAATCTGGATAAAAGACCACCCTGCGACACTATAGACGATCGCATCCATATAGCGCTTGCGATATAGCAACCAAGGAAAAGTGATTAAAAATGCAGCCCAATGCCATTTTGGTGACAGATAACCTTGCTGATCAAACTGCTCAAAACGTTTGAGATAATAACGCTGGGTACGATTACCGATGAACCACTTGTCTAACTGCTTACGTTTAGCAGGTGTTAACGACTCTTGATAAAATGGTGGCGGTGAATCTGTCTCGATAAATAACATGGCAACACGCTCTACTTACTGACTCTTAGGAAAAGCATTTGAAAAATACCATTATATGATAACGCTAAAACCCGTGTGTAACAGAGAGAAACCACAGCACTGACCAGCAAATACGCGAAAATAGGATTGTCCGTTCACAGTTGTATGGATTTGACTTATAATAAGCAAACATCACCCACCTAATTAAGCCTTACGAATCCTATGAGTCAACATTCTGATATCAATGACAACGTCAATAGTACCGATACTACTGATGAGCAAACCCTTAATAGCACAAGCGAGCCTATCGATATCGATAACAGCACTAGCCAAGAGATAGAACCGACCTCTGAGAAGCATATCCGCATCGTCAATACGTTTATGAAGCGCCGTACGCACATGAACAAAAACGCCGAGCTTGCATTAACTGCTCCAGAGTTTTCTGAGTATTTGGTCAATAACAGTTTTGGTGATGGCGATCTTACCGGTATTGACAACTTACGTACGTTATTTGCTGATAGCCCTAACGGTCCAGATGCGCCGCTTACGGTAGAGATTGGTTTTGGCTTGGGTGATTCGTTTATTGAAATGGCGGCCGCTGACCCTACTCGTAATTTTGTCGGTGTAGAAGTGCATGAGCCTGGTATTGGTAAATGTGCGTATATGGCTGGCACCCAAGATTTGAGTAATGTGAAAATCATCAATGGTGATGCCATTCAATTGCTCAAGCAGCTACCAGAAAACCATATCGACCGTATTCAGCTATACTTCCCTGATCCATGGCAAAAGAAGCGTCACTATAAGCGTCGTTTTGTCAGTCCTGAACGTATGACCATCGTTACGCGCAGCTTAAAACAAGGCGGCTGGTTCCATACAGCAACTGACTGGGAGCACTATGCATTTTGGATGGTTGAAGTATTGGATGGTTTCGCTGGACTGACTAACAAAGCAGGTACAGGTAACTTCACTGAACGTCCTGACTTTCGTCCAATGACTAAGTTTGAGCGTCGTGGCCTCGATCGTGGGCATGGCGTCTGGGATTTGATCTATATCAAAGACTGATTAATACAGCTCTACTTTTAAGTGTTTTGACAAAGCGGCTATCTGATGTAGCCGCTTTTTTGTGCCCTTCTATAGGCTGTAGAAAATATCTCTAAAAATACTAGACATCCTATACATAACTATGTCTACTGACATCTTAGATGTATATCTTGAGTCACACTCCTGACTTTTAATGCCTATAGTATGATTATGCATAAAAAAAGATAAATTTATAATTTGTGAAACATAGCGCTCATAGCGTTGTTTGTAGACAAAACTGCTTCTCTAAAGTGATTAGAAACGAAATATAGAATCCATTCCTAATACTAATAATCTACGTAAACTTATGTATTATAAGGCTTTACAGAGTTCTCCCCATAAGCTGTGGATAACCCTGTGCATAAGTCACTACTTGACAACTTTATAGCTAAGCAACTTAAAGGATAAGGTAAAATCGTTCATTTTTTGTACAATTTATAAAACCTTTAAAATCAGTTACTTACATTAAATTTATACACATAAAAAATTATTTTAAATAATTTCTAAAATAATTTAATTCTTAATAATGTTTCACAATCAGCAAAAATAAGCCTTTTATTTGTTGTGGACAACTCCCAAATCTATTGACAAGCATAGTCATTATCAGGTTCAAAACAACAGCGAGCTATAGCATCATTTTTGTAGATTTTTAACCTCATGCCATACGACAGATAGTGTCGTCTAGCATCCCTCAACGCTCATTATAGTGCTTTGCTTTTGTTATAATTACCTTATCAAATCAACAGTGTTAAGAAGTTGAGTCAAGTAATTAGCACGCCAAGTCTGACTTAAAAACAACGATAACGACAGTGTATTACGGACTTATTTTTACTTCTCTCGCTATTTAATTTTACTGTATAGTAGAACGATACATTCGATACTACTACCTATACCAGTCACGTAACAACCTATTTTTTGATAAAACAGCCAAACAATAATTGCCGACTTCATAACAGTCAGTATGCGTTTGCCAAAAGTTTTAACCGTACCAATATTTTATTTATAGCATCAACTTAACTACCGAAAATAAGGAATCCAATATGGACGACAATAAAGCCAAAGCCCTCAAAGCGGCATTAGGTCAAATCGAAAAGCAATTTGGTAAAAACACCATCATGCATCTAGGCGATGACTCGGCCATTATGGATGTCGATGTGGTCTCTACAGGCTCTCTAGGATTAGACATTGCGCTTGGTATTGGTGGTCTACCAAAAGGCCGTATCGTTGAAATTTACGGTCCAGAAAGCTCAGGTAAGACGACGATGACCCTGCAAGCTATTGCAGAATGTCAAAAGCAAGGCGGTACCTGTGCCTTTATCGATGCTGAGCATGCGCTTGACCCTGTCTATGCTCGCAAGCTTGGGGTAAACACTGATGACTTATTGCTTTCTCAGCCTGACAATGGCGAGCAAGCACTTGAAATTACCGATATGTTGGTACGCTCAGGTGCAATCGACATGATCGTAATTGACTCAGTAGCTGCATTGACACCACGTGCCGAGATTGAAGGCGAAATGGGCGACTCGCACATGGGTCTACAAGCGCGCCTAATGAGCCAAGCCCTACGTAAAATCACTGGTAACGCCAAACGCTCTAACTGTATGGTGGTGTTTATTAACCAGATTCGTATGAAAATTGGTGTTATGTTCGGTAGCCCTGAGACTACGACTGGTGGTAACGCGCTGAAATTCTACGCCTCTGTACGTATGGATATTCGCCGTATTGGTGCGGTCAAAAACGGTGATGAAATCATCGGTAACCAGACCCGTGTCAAAGTTATCAAAAATAAAATGGCACCACCTTTCCGCCAAGCTGAGTTCGAAATTACTTACGGTGAAGGTACGAATCACTTAGCCGAAGTCATCGACTTAGGTGTGGAGATTGGGGCCGTTGGCAAAGCAGGATCTTGGTACAGTTATGGCGACGAAAAAATCGGTCAAGGTAAAGCCAACTCTGTGCTTTTCTTAAAAGAGAATCCTGCCATTGCTCAAGAAATCGAAGACAAGATACGTGACGAAAAGCTTGGTACGAAGAAAAATAGCAAAGCCGATGAAACTGAAGAAGCAGAACAGGCTTCTGAACCTGTACAATAATGGTTTAATGATTAACCGTTGTCAGTAACTATGATTTATTATGAAAATTAAAACCTTAGCTGAAATCCTAGCTGAGTCGGGTGCCGACTCAGCTGGTTCTGTTGATAGCAAACCAAAAAAACTATCTAAGAACTCTTATACTAAAGAGCCTAAAAAACTAAGGAAATCCAGTAAACGGACTGTCCGTTCAAGTAAAGATGATTCAGTCACGAATGACGCTACTATTGATACAGCGTTTTTTGAAGACTCCTCCCCTAAGTCAAAGAAAACTTCTAAATCTAAAAAACGTAAAAAGTGTTTTCACCCAGCGGCTAATTTTACCGCTGAGCCTAGTGACACCCCTACATATCAACCCCCTGAAGCGCAAACCATCAAAGAGATGCTGGCAGAAGTCAAACTCGACATTCAGAATGACGAAATTGACAATAGCTTAGCAACAGATAAGGGTCGTAGCACTGAGCCATTTCCGAAAAACTCAGAAAATGAAGCTGAACTTTTTGCTATCAATGGTAGTGAAACAGACAGCCAAAACGATAACATACCAGCCGCGCTCAAAGCTTACTTACGAACCCCTGAACAAAAACAAGCAGAAATCGATGCGATCAAAGCAGAAAGTCGATTGCGTTGGCTCGCATTTTATTATTTATCACGCCGTGAATACGGTAAGGCTGAGCTAAAGCAAAAGCTGATCGACAAAGAGCAAGACCCAGAGAAAGTTGACGCACTGCTAGATGAGTTTGAAGAAAAAGGTTATCAGAGTGATTACCGCACTACCCTAATGCTGATACGTGAGAATATTCGTAAAGGCCGCGGACGTGGTCGGATCAAACAAGAGTTCTATCGCAAGAAGATTGCTATGCCAGGTAACATCGATGAGCTAATCGATATGGCAAATACTGAGTCTGATGAATTTAGTGAGTTTGTAGATGATGATGCAGACAACTTAGTCCATGGTGTAGATTGGCTAAAACTGGCGGTGATAGCTCGTACCAAAAAATACGGTAATGAGATACCAGTTGAGCAAAAGGAAAAAGCTAAGCAGCTACGTTTTTTACAGTATAGAGGGTTTAATACCGATATCTGCTTTGCCGCACTTAACCATACTACAGAGTCGCTAGACGAACGATTTTAAGGGCTTACTATCGCTATCCCTGTCAAACGGTATTTATCGACAGTCATACTCTTGTGATAGACGTAAAAAAGAGCACGTTATATAACGTGCCCTTTGATCAATACTATCAATTATTTTAATCTACATGACTTCTAAGAATTCAGTTAGAAATTTTCGAATTCTAAGCTGACAAACTACTTAAAATTACCAAGACGGCTAGATAGCTGGCTAATGATTTGATCTATCTCTTCATTGGCTTCAGACTCATTATCTAGATTACCATTAGGCGTTAGCTGATTCATAACCTCAGGCAACAGCTCAGCAAGTCCCTGTCTTACCTCAGTTTCATTAGCACCAGTATGAGCGGCCACTTGCTGAATTTCATTTTCGTCAAATAAACGGTTAATTTCGTTTGGATCTAAATTATCATTTGCTTCATTATTACTCATCCAAGAGCGTGCTTGACCTTCATAGCCCATACCAGTGATTTTCGACAATGCACCGCTCAAACCACCGTTACGTTTGATCCAGCTAAGAACCATGGGCATCAATGCTGCAACGAGCATACCTTTACCACCAAACCCACTATTAGTACGCTGACCACCTAACACACTACCTAAAATATCACCTAGTCCGCCAGCACCTGAACTCATACCGCCGCGCTGACTACCGCCCGTGAGACCACCAATGATGTCATCTAAGCCAAAACCATTATCTGCTTGACGGCTATTTTGTTGAGGGCTATAACCACCTGCCTGACTGCCACCGCCCAGCACACTACCTAAAATATCACCTAGTCCGCCAGTCTGCCGTGTTTCAGTACGTTGGTTAACTGGATTGCGCTGAGCGTCGTCTGGATTCATTGCACTACGTGCCACTTGGCTCACTAAATTCCCTAATAAGCTCATTATCTATTCCTCTTTTTATCGTATTGTTTAGTACAAAAATACTGCTAAAATTTATGAAACCTCATATCTGCCTATATGTTCTTTAATAACGGGACAGCAGAATTACGAGTTTTATTTTCTATTTTTAATATAACAGATTTTAATATAACAAACCTCTTTGTCCTTGGAGTTAGCTATTTTGTTATGACGTGTAGGGATTTCTCATCGTAAAAGGAGAAATATAAGACCAATAAATACTCAGCTATCTAATATTACCCTTACTGATATTGGTTAAAATATTTAATTGTCGCCATTGCTCAGAATTTACTTGGTCGCGGAATATAGTAGTCGAAAACGATCTTTGATAAGGTTCAACGATATCGAACTCGATACTCATTGCCCACTTATAACAATTTATATCGACTAACTCTGCTTGCCATAACTCATCGCCGCGACCCGTTCGTATCAGTAACTGCCATTCTTTATCGTCACGCTGACTGAGCGAAGGCTGACCAATATGTAATAGTATCGGTCTCGATATAATCAGATAACTTGCAACTGCTGCCGAGACTATTAAGATTAGTAAATACTGCCACAAAGTCAAAGATGCAAACCATGCCAATATCATCATAACGCCAGTCAAGCCTACATATAGCAGCGCGCGTACATAACTGGCAGGCTTGATAGCTGTATCAATACGTAGCGAAGTTACTGGCGTCATATAAGCGTACCATGGGAAACGTTAGATATTGTACTGACCCATTCTTTAAAAGCTAAACCAAGTCTTTGGTATGGCGCCATGTTTTTATCTTATTGACCAACGCCCAGATGTCATCCTCTTCTGGACGATTTTGATTGGTAAAATAGTCTAGCAAGTCTGGGTCTTCATGAGTGAGCATTTCTGCAAATGTTGCTTGTTCAGTAGCATCTGCTGTCAGATATAGCTCTTTAACGTAAGGATCAATATAAAAATCCAATTCTTTTAATCCGCGGCGAGCTTGATAAATGATACGGCGCTGTTCATTGGTTGGTTCTGGCTGAGTTGTACTTGTCATAGATTTACTCTTATTAATTGAGATAGTTTTATTGGTTTAGATAGTTTTATTGGTTTAGATAGTTTTATTGGTTTAGATAGTTTAAAAATAGACGTTAAGCATAGCGTATAGAATATTTATAGTCTTAAAATCTCACTATGCATTCGGACATGTAGAATGAAATTAACAACGATATGCTGACAGTTGACTCCATAATGCCACTGCTTGCTGCATCATCGCCACATTATGCGTACGAATGATACTTGCGCCTTGTTGTAGCGCAAACAACCCAGCTGCCGTTCCTGCCGAATCACGTTCCGCCGCTTGCGTCGTACTTACGGATTGCACCCCACTTTTGGTCAATACTTCTGCTAAAAATCGCTTACGAGAAATGCCAAACATCATCGGCAACCCTAATGTCTGCAAGCTACTCAGCTGGCTTAATAATGCGCAGTGATGCTCATAGTTCTTAGCAAAACCAAAACCTGGGTCGATAATGATATTGCTTTGTTTGACGCCGATGCTAACTACTTCGTTAATACGGTCGAGCAGCTCTGTACGCACTTCATCGATCACATCATCATAGTGTGCCAGATTATTCATTGTCGTTGGCTCACCGCGCATATGCATTAGCATAACAGGTATATTAAGCTTAGCCGCCAGCTCTGCCGCACCAGTACGTTTCAGTGCTCGTACATCGTTCCAAATGTCAGCACCTTCATTAAACGCTGCCTGCATGACTTCAGGGCTGCTAGTATCAATCGATAACCAAATGGCATTACCACAGTGCTGACGAATGGCTCGGACCACTGGTACAACTCGCTGTATCTCATCATCAGTTGCCACAGTTTGCGCATTTGGACGAGTAGATTCACCACCGATATCAATAGTAGTAGCGCCTTCATTTATCATCTGCTGACAGTGCGCAACGGCTTTGTCTACTGCGTTAAATTGCCCACCGTCTGAAAATGAATCTGGCGTTACGTTCAGGATACCCATGATATGCGGCTGCGACAAATCTAAGGTTTTATCACGGCTAAATACTTGGTAGTTGGGTAAAGGTTGGAATAATGACATGAATAATCCATCACAAGTAAAATTTATAATGCAGCTTTAGGACGTGTTGAACATTCGACCATGGCACTGACAGAGACTATTTTTTAGACAGTTCGACGTTAAAAATAGTAAGTTTAGTCATTCTAAGCGTGTATTTTTAACAATGAAATGGCAAAAAAGAGTCCTGTTTTCTTCTGTTAATATTAGAGCTGAGCCTAAAACTGCCCCCAGATCCATACAAGCAGTACGTTGCAAACCTATTTAAGGCTGGAGCATTACCGTCACTTTATGCCTTGTCTGGAAAGGTTTTAGCGATTAGCAGTGCCTATTTGTGAATGTTCAACACGCCCTATTTATTGTTATCTACGCTTATAATACCAGTAAATCTTATGGGGTTCTAAACCCTTCATAAAATGATGACAATAAAAAAGCCCTTTATCATAAAGGGCTTTTTATAAAACATGAATACGCTAGCACTTACATCGCTGGTAATGGTGGCGGTGTAGCACCCGTTGCTTTAACATCGTTTTTTGACAAGTTTACTTCGTTATGCTGGTAAACTCTAGGTGGACGCGGTTCTTCACCTGCTAAGATATCTTGCAGTTGGTCACGATCAATAGTTTCCCAGTTCATCAGCGCATCAACCATTGCATGCATTTTGTCTTGGTTAGCTTCAATCAATTCACGAGCGATATCATACTGCTCTTCTAGCATACGACGCACTTCTTCATCAACCTTCTGCTGCGTGGCTTCAGAGATAGTACGACCACCACCACCGAAATATCCTTGCGAGTTGTCGTCATCTTCGTACACCATGATACCGAGTGCATCAGACATACCGTACTTTGTGACCATTGCACGTGCCATTTTGGTAGCACGTTCAAAGTCGTTCGAAGCACCCGTTGACATCTGATTGATAAACACTTCTTCAGCGATACGACCACCGAACAAAATAGCAATATCGCTCAGCATTTTCGACTTATACATACTGGTTTGATCATGCTCAGGCAACTGCCAAGTCACGCCAAGGGCAAAGCCACGCGGCATAATAGTAACTTTATGCACCGGATCTGTACCTGGCAATAGCTCAGCTACTAGCGCATGACCCGCTTCATGATATGCAGTTGCACGGCGCTCTTCTTCGCGTATCACCATGGACTTGCGTTCAGGACCCATATATAGCTTGTCTTTTGCATCTTCAAAGTCATTCATATCGACGCTGGTCTTGTTGCGACGCGCGGCGAACAATGCAGCTTCGTTTACAAGGTTGGCAAGCTGTGCACCACTGAATCCAGGCGTACCACGAGCAAGAGAACTGGCATCTACACTAATTGTGTTTGGCAGTTTTTTCAAATGGACTTTTAGGATTTGTTCACGGCCTTTGATATCTGGCAAGCCTACTTGTACCTGACGGTCAAAACGACCTGGACGCAGTAATGCTTTATCAAGCACGTCAGCACGGTTAGTTGCGGCAATAACAATAACGCCTTCATTGCCTTCAAAACCATCCATCTCGACCAATAATTGGTTCAATGTTTGCTCGCGCTCATCATTACCACCGCCCATACCGGAACCACGATGACGACCGACTGCATCAATCTCATCAATGAAGATGATACAAGGAGCGCTTTTCTTCGCCTGTTCGAACATATCACGGACACGAGATGCACCAACACCAACGAACATTTCAACAAAATCAGAACCTGAAATTGAGAAGAATGGCACTTTAGCTTCACCAGCAATGGCTCTCGCTAACAAGGTTTTACCTGTACCTGGAGGACCTACCATCAAGATGCCACGAGGAATCGTTGCACCCAGTTTGGTAAATTTGTCTGGATCACGTAAGAACTCAACCACTTCAACAACTTCTTCTTTGGCTTCTTCACAACCGGCCACATCTTCGAAGTTAACGTTGATTTGATCTTCGGTCAGCATTTTCGCTTTTGATTTACCAAAGCTCATTGGGCCGCCGCCTTTACCGCCAGCGCCGCCTTGCATATTACGCATAAAGAATAAGAACAGACCAATAATCAATAGAATTGGGAAGCTGGCTATCAGTAGTTGCATTAGTACGCTTTGGCGCTTTGGTGCAGTTCCTTGAACTTCGACTTGGTTCTCACGTAGCATTGGCATGAGCTGGTCATCTGACACAGCTGGTCTAATGGTCTCAAAAGATGAACCATTTTTCTTTTCGCCGGTGATCTGTTCGCCGTCGATCTCGACACTGGCTACTTGGTTTTCTGACACTGCGGTCACAAACTCAGAGTAGTTAAGGTTATCCGGCTCAGAGGATTGATCAAAGCCGCTAAACACCAGCACCAAAACGCCGATTACCACCAGCCACAATAAGGTATTTTTTACCATGTCGCTCACTAGTTATTCCCATCCCTTACTTATTGGTGTGTTTATTAAACACGTGACGTCTATAAACGTATTGCTCATTTTTAACGAATATCCCGATAATAAAAAGCTACTAAATTAAACTTATATGATTTATAGGTAGCATAAAAATTGTTTTTATAAATAATCAGTATGAGATAAACATAGATATACGATCATTGAGCTTGTAAAACGCTTATTATCAGACGACTTTGCCTAAAACGTATGCTAAAAACAAAGGTAATATACCATGATATGTGGTGCTAACCCGCATAATTCAAGCAGGTTTCACGATTATTCATTTAACAATTGACGTAGCTTTTATATCGCGATAATAACACTTTATGGTGGTTTACCTTCACGCTTACAAGAGCAGCAACCTATTGATGTTAAAACTATTTAATCGCTATCCAAAACATCTCTTTTGAGCGTGGTCGTGACGCACCTGGCTTTATACTACGAATCTTACTAAAATCCTGCTGCATCTGCTTGCGTAATTCTTGTGTACCCTCGCCTTGAAACACTTTCATAATAAGTGCGCCACCTTCTGGTAAGGTTGCAAGCGCGAAGTCTACAGCCAACTCACATAAGTACATCATACGTGGCTGATCGATAGCACTGTTCCCAGCGGTATTGGGTGCCATGTCAGACAATACGACATCAACTTGCCTATCACCCACTTCTGCCATAATGGCGTCAAACACTTCAGCTTCACGAAAATCACCCTGAATAAAGGTCACATCAGGCAAGGTATCCATCGCCAAAATATCAGAGGCAATCAAGATACCATCGTCACCTACCAATCGACCAGCGACTTGTGACCAGCTACCAGGCGCACTGCCCAAATCTACGACCGTCATGCCTTTTTTGATCAGGTTGGTTTTTTCATTAATCTCTAATAATTTATAAGCGGCACGGGCACGGTAGCCATCTTTTTGAGCTTTTTGTACATAATGATCGTCAATATGCTCTTTCATCCAAGCACTGCTGCTCTTTGATAGTTTTTTGTTTTCGATACGCGTGGCCAAAATACCTGCTCCTATTGCTTTACTAAATCTAGCTGCTTTAATTGCTCTATCACTTACAAACTGATATTAATCCGTTGCGGATTATTCTAAATACGGTGTTAATCAGATTTTTTATTCATGGTTGGTTGCAAACTGACCAAATTCTATTAGTTAAATAACTGTTTTATAAGGCAGTAGCGTTTATAATGTACCAAACATTCAGTTTAACATTTTCGTCACGTAAAATCGTGCAAAATCCTGCTGATCTCATGCAAGATGGTCACAGATTATCTATAATGATCAATAACTGTTTTTGACAGTACCATTTTTATTTTTACCAACACTTAGGAATTCTATGCAACTCGATAACGCTACCATCAAACGTCTAAAAGGCATCGGTCACGAGCTAAAGCCTATCGTTATGATCGGCAACAAGGGTATTACCCCAACCATTACTGAAGAAATCGATCGCGCTCTAACAGATCATGAGCTTATCAAAGTGAAATTGCCTGCTGGCACGAAAGAAGAGCGTGACATCGTTGGCGCTGAACTTGCTAAAGCGGCTAATGCGTCTTTGGTTCATTCTATTGGTCGTATGGCATTATTACTACGCAAAAACCCAAATGCCAACCCAAAACTGTCTAACCTAGCACGTCACGCGCAGTAATATGTCATGATAGACTGGCATTAAGTGACTGGGTTTTATGTTCACTTATATCATAGCCAAACGATAATGAAATACAAAGGCCGCGACGCATCTTGCTCGCGGCTTTTATGTTCTCCGATAGTCTCGGTTATACTTACCATATAGTATTAGTGTCCTTAATCAGTATAATTTCTCTTGTCACTATCACCTCTTTATTATTACCGTCGAGATGTACTTATAATGAAACAAGCTTTTAACCTCCGTCTAGCCACCGAGACGATAGCGAAAGATGCTCAGGAATTAGGCGTGTCTATAGAAGAGCTTGAGAATATCTCTATCAAAGTAAGTGCAGAGATCATCCAGCAACCAGCTTTGCAACTAGTGCTGACCTATCAAGTGACTCTGCCTAGCCAAATTCTAGCCAATCAATTCAATTGGCCAACATGGCAACAAACTCAAGTAAATTTCACTGATTACCTATGGGAAGAAACCTGCCTTGAATGTTTTATTGCTGGCAGCAAGATTGTGGGCTGTAAGACTGATGGTGAAGATGTCGTAGCATCTGACCAGACCGAACCTCACAAGATACCACTTCAGCAAGCAACCGCTTATATAGAGATCAATACTAGCCCTGACGGCCGCTATGCACTCTATCAATTTGAGAACTATCGTAACCCTGTGACACTACCGCCAGTACCGTTGTACGAGACCGACGGAACCACATGCGCATCTATTAATTGGCATAACTGTAAAGAGCTAGCAGATATATCAGGGGAGAACCCGTTATCTAGCACTCCAATGGTAGCGCAGACAGCCTTTCGTTATGAGCGCAGCTTTAGCCTGCCTATAACTCAACTACCGAATCAACAATACGCTATTGCAAACATGAGGATCGAACAAATACATCCTTGTGTCATCTTATGGTTTGGCAAAACTGACTTATACTTTGCCTCGGGCCATGCCTCTCCGCCTGATTTTCACAATCGTGATTATTGGCCAAAATTTGAGCTTTGATTTGGTTATATGAGCTGTACTCACTTAGGCATCCCAGTTTAAAGCACAAAAAAAACCCAGTAATGTCATAAAGAGCATTACTGAGTTTGGAGAAAACTTTAGTCTTATTTAACTGATACTTACTTCATTTAACCGATCTTTATTTGTCAGCCATCGCAAGGTAGATACCACGATCTGATGCATCATCAACATACTGCGAATCACGCCATGTCGTATAGCTGTATGTACCGCTATAAGGGCTGATGCTGTTTTGACGGAAGTCAGATACCCAGTCATTGCCATCAAAAATCTGAATATGACCATGTGGACGGCTTGACGTGCGGTTATAGACAACGACATCACCAACTTGTGGTGCCATGTCGTTACTGATTTTGGTAAAGCCGGCTTGGGCTAGCGTGCCACGAGAGGCGTACTGATAGGCTGAAGGGTTAGGCGTAAATTCGTAACCTGCTGATTGTAATGCTTTACGCACATAGCGAGCACAGTAGCCAGAGCTTCTAGATAGAGCGACGCGAGAGGCATTTGCTGCTGCAATAGCAGGAGCAGAGTTGCGGTCAGGTACGCGGCTTGCTTGCTGCTGACGTTGCTCATAAGACAAACGACTGGTCAGTGAAGCGAGCTGATATTCTTTTTGCTTAGCATGAGCGCTTAGATTGTCAATTGCTTGACTGATCTCATCGTTGCTATATACATGTGCACCACTGTTAGTGCTATAGATATTGCGACTAGAACCATAGTTCGCAGAAGTAGAAATATTTGTGATGGTATGACTCAAGGTATTATTTGGTTGAAAGGTTGTTTCGGCAGCACCACTCGTCTGTGCGATACCCATTCCCAATACTGACAAAATTAATAAAGCTTGTTTCATAAATTTACTACCTATTGTTAATACAAGTCTGCTCGTCATCCGTAACGAAGCATCAATTAATTTAGAGGATATAATCATCAAATAGACGTGATAAAATCCCTATTACAACGGTTCATTCTTTTCAAATAGTGACTAGTGCCAGTAGTACTTCCCACCTAGTCAACTATCTTATAAGCCATCTGCTATATATTGCTTTTAGCATGTCTGTTATGAGTATCGAGTTTGTCACCTATTAGATGAGTACTTACGATGTCAAAAAAACAGCCTAATCGGCTTGCCCAGCTTATAGATCATCAAGCATTTGCTGGTAGCGCGCTACCTCAAACCCTTGCTAACAACATGCGACTATATATAGAAGCAACCAACGAGATAAAAGAGCTATTGGTAGACTGTCTACCTGAAGAAATACTCAATACCTGTTGGGTTGTAGGCTTATCACCTGAGCAGTTGATATTAAGTGTTAGCTCAATGACAGCAGCAAATCATATTCGCTATTTACATAGCTCGTATTTGCAAATACTAACAGAGCAGTCAATTACATTTAAACAACTCAAGCAAATTCGCGTCGTTGTGGCTAAAAACTCTACTGATAATTATTCATCTAAACAATCATCACTGCACTTACCAAATTCTCGTAAAGCCAATGAAAATCAGGCGCTTAGCCAGAACACAAAACGGACTATATCACAGGCCGCAGAGCATGTCACCACTGATGAAAATCTCAAAAAAGCTCTTTTGCGTTTGATTAATCATTAAAAATACTGACCATTAAATGTAAAGTTATGTAAATAAGAGCAGGTGATGGCATTGATAAAGATGGATTTTTGTAATGTATCAGATAAAAAAAATCCTTCGTTAGCTACATCCAGATTATGGATATAGCTAACGAAGGATTTAAAAACCATCTACAGCTTTTGTATTATATGCCTTAACAGAAAATTCATATAATCATATAGATAATATATTCAAAATTTAGCATATTATATAAATGTAATTATGGGCTTCCTATGTAATATTGCGTAAATGTTTCGATACTTCCTGTATATTCCTGTATTTATCCTTCAATAACCAAATCACTAAGTGGTAAATACTCGATAGGACAGGTTACATTGTCATCAAAAGTTACAATTTCAAAGTTATCTTCGTCAGATAGTATTTCACGTACTAATAAATTATTTAGAGCATGACCAGACTTATAGGCGTTAAAACGACCTAAAATTGGGTAGCCAATCAGATGCAAATCTCCCAAAGCATCTAAAATTTTATGACGGACAAACTCATCGTTAAAACGTAAGCCTTCTGCATTAAGTATGTTGGCATCATCGATAACGATGGCGTTTTCCATACTGCCACCTAATGCTAGGTTATTTTGACGTAGCGCTTCTATATCACGTAAAAATCCAAAAGTACGCGCAGTGCTTAATTGTTCGATAAAGTTCTGTGTAGAGAACTGCAACTGTGCATGCTGAAAGTTCTTATCAAACGCAGGATGATCAAAATCAATTTCGAAATTTAATTCATACCCTTCATAAGGACGTAGCTCTGCCCACTTATCTTCTAGCTTTACTCGTACTGGACGTATAATTTTAATAAACTTTTTGGCCGCTTCTTGCTCACAAAATCCTGCATCTAGTAAGAGCGCAACGAAAGGCGCAGCGCTACCATCCATAATTGGTATCTCTGAAGCAGAGACCCGAACTAACAGATTGTCTACTCCTAGACCAGCGATGGCACTAAGCAGATGCTCAACCGTGCCCACTCGCGTACCACCAAACACTAAGTTCGATGACATCATCGTGTCTTGTACTAAAAACGCACTCGCTGGAATTGGTTGACTACCTTCTATATCAGAGCGCTCGAAAACAATACCAGTGTCAATCGGCTGTGGATGAAACTCCAAGTCAACAGGCTGACCACTATGTAGACCAGTACCCGTAACGGCTATTGCTGTTTTTATGGTTCTTTGGTTCATGGTTGTCTTCTCACATATTTTGTTACAATTGACATAGTGTACCATTACCGACCCCTTATTCGCTATATATAAAAAGCGCTAATTTTCTTATCTCCTTGATTGATAACACTTATCGTCAATATTCTATTGCTGATTTTTACTTTATATGGCCTACCTAATGCTATAAAACAACGAGGCTCATATACGTTTCGACAATCATATACATATAGATTACATAGAAAATTGTCATAATTTTTCTTATACAAGACGTTTCATTTTTCCTTAACCACAAAAAAACCAGCGTTAAAACGCTGGCTTTTTCTTACTCACAGTAAATTAGAAGTACTATTTATTCTGTTGACGCTTTAAATAGTCTTGAATACTGTTTGTTTTCGTCTTAGGCTGCTCTTGAGGTGCACTTGCACTAGGACGTGCAACGCTATCTTGATACTGCTGAGCTTGAGACTGCTTCTGACTATTTAAAGCGCTGGTATGCACATTAGGATCAACAGGTTGCGTGCTATTAACAGAAGGTACTGGCTGCTCTACTACTTCTGGCTCTTGTCCAGCATTCTCATCTAACGTTAAGCCAGTTGCGATAACGGTTACATGTAAGTCGTCACCCATTTTTTCATCAATCACAGAACCGTAGAAAATGTGAGCGTCGTCGATGTCAGTAATTTCTTCGACTATTGCACTGATTTTGCTCATCTCATCTAGTGACAATGATTCTGAAGAAATAACGTTAACCAATAGGCCTTTTGCATTTTCTAAACGCAAATCATCAAGTAGTGGTGATCTGATGGCTTTTTCAGTCGCTTGACGCGCACGATCATCACCGCTGGCACGGCCAATACCCATCATCGCATGACCTTTCGCAGTCATTGCCGTACGGATATCGTTAAAGTCGATGTTGATCATACCTTCGCTAGCAATGGTTTCCGCAATACCTTGAACAGCATGCAGCAATACATCATCCGCTTTTTTGAAAGCATCTTGCATAGAGATGTTGCCGTATACACTCATTAATTTATCATTTGGAATCGTGATAATTGAGTCGACAAAGTTAGTCAGCTGCTCAATACCTGCTTTAGCAGCTTTGATACGCTTACCACCTTCGAATTTGAATGGCGTGGTCACAACCGCAACTGTCAGCACTTCCATTTCTTTAGCAATACGAGCAACAACTGGCGCTGCGCCTGTACCAGTACCGCCGCCCATACCAGCAGTGATAAATACCATATCCGAGTGCTCAAGCAATGCGCGAATCGCTTCTTCTTCGCTCTCTGCTGCTTCACGACCCACTTCTGGATTTGCGCCTGCCCCTAGACCACGGTTCGTTTTTGCACCCAGTTGCAGTTTGTGCGGTGCAGTAAGACGATCTAGCGCTTGTTTATCTGTATTGGCACAAACGAACGTTACACCTCTGATGCCTTGCTGTACCATATGTTCAACTGCATTACCGCCGCCGCCACCAACACCGAATACAGTGAAGCTTGCTTGGCCATTGTTTTGAAGCTGATTATCATCTGGCATGGTGTATTTTGACATAAAAAAGATTCTCCAGTTGCAGATAGCGTGTAAGTCGATACATAGTAACGCACTCATGTGGCGCGCTATCGACATACTATATATAAATGTATTTAAATAAAACAGGGTATGGCTAAAATCGATCAGTATAGACAATAATATGTCATTATTACTTAATACTTTATTTTTAAAACTAATTTATTCGCAATGTTACTTTATTTTCTTGCTTAACCAACTTAGAGGTATTCCATAATGTATGAATGCTCTAGATATGAGGTTAAACAGATCTATAATATTTTCTTTAAAACATTTGCAAACCGTTGACCCGCACTCCGAAACACGCCTGATACTCGATTGTTTTGAATCGCTTCAGGTTCGCTTTTTTCGCTACGGCGGAATTGCTCACTTTGACTATATAGCAATGTGCCAAAAGCTGTCTGATAAGCACGGTCATTCACTTGACTATTTAATAGCTTAAATGACTCATCATTATCAAAATGATTATAAGCGCTGATAGCAGGATGGGTGTTTGTTAGTACGACAGGCATTTTTAGTAGCTTTTTGGCAAAGGGTATCATACCTTTAATCGTACTACCGCCGCCAGTCAACACAATTCCTTTATCGATATAGCCTATCAAACCTGCTTCGTGTAGTTGACGCGCTACTTCAGTAAATATCTGAACGTAACGAGCTTCAATGATGCGTGCTAGGTTATAGATACCAATATTGATTTCGTCACCCGATCCTTGAGGCTTGAATAAAAAGAAGGCGCTTGGATCGACACTATTAACATCAGCTGTACCATGAGACTTCTTCAGCTTTTCAGCTTCAATCATGGAAATACCAAAATCAGCTGAAATATCCATTGTCACTTCATGACTGCCTGTTGCTATACAGTGTGTAAAAATCAGCTTATTCTCTTTATAAACACAAATGCTGGTCGTACTGGCACCGATATCAACCAAGCAAACGCCTTGCTGGCGCTCCTCAGTCATCAAACTATACTCAGCGCTGGTCACTGCATCGAAAACAATATGATCAATGCCGACGTCACAACTTTGTAATAGCTTTTGGATATTCTGACGGCTGGCAACAGGCATCATCATCATGTGGTACATTACGGTGATATTGTGTGCCATCATCTCGATGACATCATCCACCATAAAATCTTGCTCATCGACATAGATACCTTGCTGACAGCAATGCATCAAATAATAATCAGATGATAAATCACGCGATTTTGCATTGGCCAATGCTTGTACCATATCTTTGGCACGTACGACTTCATCTTCTACTTTGACCTCTCCAGCACTGTTTTTGCTGGATAGCTCAGGGGTCGCAAGCGTTAACCAAACACTGTGCACACGGCAGTTAGCGGTGTCTTCTGCTTCTTGAATGGCTTGCTTAATAGCACCTTGCAGACGTTCACGATGCTTTATTTGACCTTGATAAAAATCGCTGTTTTTAACTTGTCCTACGCCCAAAATACGAATGTCTTTTGCAGAGACAACATTGCCTATGACGACATATACTGCCGTGGCACTTAGATGGACAACAACCAGATTTTCATTATTTTTCATGGTACCAGACAAATTATCGCTAAATAGAAGAGCAAGTAATGCTCTTCTATTGAATCATTAAAAAAAGCGTTACTAATACGCTATGATGTTGTACATGTTTTCTTCAAACTAAATAAACCGTATTAGCTCACATCGGTTATGTATAGATGTAATGCTTACTTAGGCTATTCTGATTCAGCACTCTGTGTCACGTTCCAAGCGATGGTAAAGCCATTTTTGTATCGTAAATCTACAGACTGCATGTCATCTCGACGCGTCCTTAACTGATTGCCAAGCAGTTGGCTTAGATTCAGTAGTTTTTGCGCCGTATTTTCATTGTCGACAATCACACGTAATCCATTGTCAAAGCGGATTAGCCAAGTCATTCTCGGTGACAGAATGATATCTTCGACCTGTATACCAAGCGGTGCATACCAATCATTAACTTGCTGCATCTGTTGCATAATAACTGGCGCTTGAGACATCTCACCCTGTAAGGTCGCAAAACGCTCTTGTGTTAAATCTCTACTATCAGCAGGAACAAATACCGCCCCTTTTGCATCGACCAAACGTTCTGTACCAAAATTGGCAACTGCCTGTTTGGGTAATGCGTTGACGACGATGCCACGTTGCCAATCACGAGAGATACTCACTTGGTCTACCCAAGCTAAACCCATCGTGATGTCTCGCAATGCTTGCAAATCAGAAGTAAAAAAGCTACTTACTTGTTGTTGTTCCATCACATCTTGTAATGAGCGATACTGAGCAGCAGACAAACCTTGATTACTGACATAAATATTTGCTGGCGGCGCATCACGCAGCGCTTTGCCGCCCATCATTAATATTAGCACTAGCAAACCTAAGACAAGTACCATAAATAGATACTTTACCGTTGCCGGTATTTGGATCTTAGATTTTGGGCGACCGGCTTTATCACTCATCAAGTCAGTTACCTCGTTGACAGTTTGAGCCATAACGACCTTTGTCCCTATATTTGCATAAAACTGATCATGCTATTTATTGATATAAATCTGCGTATTTTTGGCAGAAGCTTATTAAGTCGATATGTTATCAAATTTTATTAAAAATATAGCTTATATACAGCGATTAGGCTCATTTAAACGTAACATTTTTCTTAAATTATGAATAAGTGATCAGTTGTATTCACAAAACAACATAAATATCACCGAAATAGACCTATTCTTACAATATTAACGTATTTTATGGTTAAACAATAGCCAAACACCAACTAGCAGCAGCGAATTTACACAAGTTTACATGAAGCTGTGGTATAGCAGCTCTAGTGACACAAAGAGTCGTCACTATCTGCTCAATTTGGTTGATTTAACAGTTATAGCGTTTGTGCCAAAATATGCCAACATAGTGCATCAAAATCTAGTCCGCGAGCTTTGGCCGCCATTGGAACCAAACTATGACTGGTCATACCTGGTACGGTATTAATTTCAAGCAACCAAAAATTGCCTGCTTCGTCTTGCATGGCATCGATACGTCCCCACCCTTTTGCATCTACTGCACGAAATGCTGCAAGGCTTAAATCTTGCAAGTGCTTTTCATCAGCAGCGCTCAATCCACAGGGGATATAGTAACTGGTATCGTTACGATTATATTTGGCTTCAAAATCATAGAAATTAGTGATATCAGCTGGTTCGAGACGAATAACTGGATAGGCTTCGTCATCGATAATTACAATCGTAAATTCGCGACCTGTAATCCAGCGCTCAGCCATCACCGCATCACCACATTCCACTGCAGTTGCATAAGCGGCAGGCAGCTCATCAAGATGATTGACCTTAGTCATGCCAATACTTGAACCTTCATGAACTGGTTTAATTATAAGTGGAAGACCTAACATATTAACCACTTGCTGCCAGTCAGTATCAGCTGTCAATAATGAAAATGGTGCAGTTGAAAGGCCGCAACCTTGCCACAATTGCTTGGTACGTACTTTGTCCATACCTAGTGCAGAAGCTAGAATACCTGAGCCTGTTTGCGGTATGTCAAACCACTGTAATACGCCTTGCAACAAGCCATCTTCGCCGCCACGACCATGTAACACATTAAACACGCGGTCGAATTTGCGTAGCTCAGTGATGTCTTGGTGCTTTGGATCAAAATGAGTGGCATCAACGCCTTGGTTTTGGAGCGCTTGCAATACTGCCGCACCACTGTCCAAAGACACGCTACGCTCATTGCTACTGCCACCATAAATAACGGCTACTTTGCCAAATTGACTGGCATCTTTTGCATGAGTCGTCGTGTCTAAAGATGTATCGTTGATAGCTGCATTTTGAGTGCTATTATTGTCTTTATTGTCTTTATTGTCAGTTGTCATGAGGATCATCCCTAAATTTTAGCTTACTTAATATAAAGGTTATTGGCAGCCAAATCGATAGCAATTTGCCCAACATTACCAGCGCCTTGGGTAATCAGCATATCGTTGGCTTTTAACAAACGCTGCATAACAGGGGCTAGATTGTCTTTATCAATAATAGTCGGTTCAACTTCACCGCGCAAACGGATACTGCGCGCTAGTGACTTGGTATCAGCGCCCGTAATCGGGTTCTCACCTGCTGAATAAACATCTAATAATAATAGCTCATCAACGCTCGATAGCACTTCTACAAAATCATCGTAGCAATCACGGGTACGGCTATAACGATGCGGCTGAAATAGCATCACTAAACGACGATCAGGGAAGCTTTGGCGAGCGGCTTTGATGGTCGCATCAACTTCTTTTGGATGATGACCATAATCATCAATCAATAAGACATTGCCATCATCGATATCGACAGAGGCATGCTGCTCAAAACGACGACCCACGCCTTCAAATTTCTGCAAGGCACGCTCAATCGCTGCATCATCAACGCCTTCATCGGTCGCCATCGTGATGGCAGCAAGCGCGTTATAGACGTTATGTGTACCAGGAATGTTCAACGTCAGGCGTAACGGCTCACGGTCACGGCGCAATACGGTAAAGTGTGTCTTGGTTCCTTCCGTTACCAAGTCTACAGCTTGTACGTCATTGAACGGCTCAAGACCAAAGGTCAATACTGGACGACCGATATCATCGATCATTGCATACAACTCAGGATCGTCACCGCAGACCACTGCCAAACCGTAGAACGGCATGTTTTGTAGAAACTGGATATAAGCGGCTTTTAATTTATCAAAGCTGTTTTCGTAGGTTTCCATATGGTCTTGGTCGATGTTGGTCACAATCGCGGCCATCGGATGCAATGACAAGAATGACGCATCAGACTCATCAGCCTCTGCTACCAAGAAACGGCTGCTACCCAATGCCGCGTTTTTGCCTGACGCATTTAACTTACCGCCGATAACATAAGTAGGATCTAGCTGCCCTTCTGCCATCATTGTGGTTAGTAAACTCGTCGTTGTCGTTTTGCCATGCGCGCCAGCAACTGCGATACCATGACGATAGCGCATTAGTTCACCAAGCATATCGGCGCGGCGTACTACTGGCAGACGAGCTTCAAGCGCCGCTTTTACCTCAGGGTTGCTACGATCAATCGCTGATGAGACAACGATAACGTCAGCATTGGCAATGTTTTTGGAGTCATGGCCAATCGATATCTCAATACCAATCTGCTGTAAACGCTTAGTCACTAAGCTTTCTGCGATGTCAGAACCGCTGACCTGATAGCCTTGATTGTTCATAACCTCAGCGATACCGCACATGCCTGAGCCACCAATACCGATGAAATGCAAATGCTGAATGCGGCGCATTTCTGGTATTTCAATCAAACGCTTAGGTAGAGCTTTCGCAGAGGTAGGCATAAGGATCTCTCTTTATTAAAGGTCAATAAAATTTAGTAAATTCAAATAAGGGGTATAAACGACAGACTATAGCGCTTGCCAAATGATGTCGGCAACTTGCTTACTCGCACTACGGTTGGCCAATGCATGGCCTTTTTTTGCCATGGCTAAGCATTTCTCTCGATTGAGTAAGCCAAGCTCATCACTGAGACTTTTGGCAGTTAGCTCTGACTGTGGCAATAAAACTGCAGCATCATGGGAGGTCAACGTGCGTGCATTAGCCGTCTGATGATCATCCACTGCATGCGGTAGTGGTACAAAAATAGCGGCTATTCCGACATTTTGAATTTCGGTCACGGTCAATGCACCTGCGCGGCAAACGATGATATCTGCCCAGTTATAAGCTGCAGCCATATCATCAATAAAAGGCTGTACAGTAAACCGATGGTTGTTTAGATTTTGCTCGCTATAAGCCGCTTGCGTGGCTGCTTCATTGTTGCGTCCACACTGGTGTAGGACTTCAAATGGTTGATCTAGTAATGCTAACGCTTTTGGTACTGTATCATTTAATATCTGAGCGCCAAGTGAACCGCCGACTACCAACAGTTTAAGCGGTGAACTATCATTTACATCGTAGCGTACCGTTGGCTCTGCGACACCAGTGATGGCATTACGCACAGGATTGCCCACTGTCTCAAGCTTGGCATCTTGCTGACTATTAGCAAAGGTATTCTCGAACGCTTGTAACGTTTTGGTCGACAGTTTAGATAGGTAGCGGTTGCTCATGCCAGCGATGGCATTTTGCTCATGGATGATCAAAGGCGTATTAGTCATGCGCGCAGCGATACCGCCAGGTGCAGTGACATAACCACCGAACCCAACGACCACATCGATCTGATTACTACGAATCACTTTCACGGCAGCCATCGTTGCTGATAGCAGAGTCATTGGTAGCTTCAATAATCGACCAATGCCTTTACCACGAAGCCCTTGCATATTAATAGCATGAAAAGGATAACCTGTTGGCTCAACCAACCCATTTTCCATACCGTTTGGCGTTCCTAACCAATGAATCACCGCACCGCGCTGGGTCAACTCGTCGCTCACTGCAAGCGCTGGAAAAACATGCCCGCCCGTACCAGCTGCCATCATCAATATATGCGGTGTTTTCATGAACGCCTGCCTATCTTTACTTTATTTATATGAAGGGTTTATCTCACTGCTGCAGTGGCAATTATGAAAAATAATGACCTAGCCAAAGCCCGCATAGTATAGAGGAAATCATTGTCTTATATACAGTATTTTATGCAGTAGAAATAACAAAAATCCAAGCCATGATCGGTCACAGCTTGGCGTCGTGTAATGCTAATAAACGGTAAGAAAACCCAATGACTAACAATACCTCAAAATATGGGTTTTACGTAGTCAAAATATTCCTGAACTCAAAACTTTCCTGAACATAGCTAAAGCTATGCAGTAAATTTATTCTCAATCGCCATGATAAAATCGGTCGCGATATCTGTACCGCATTGATCATCAATCTCACGTACGCATGTTGGGCTAGTAACGTTAATCTCAGTGATACGTCCACCGATCAAGTCTAGACCAACGAACATTAGGCCTTTTTCTTTGACGATTGGGGCCACAACTTCTGCTACTTGGCGTTCGATATCAGTCAATGGCATAGCAACACCGCTACCACCAGCTGCTAAATTACCACGGGTCTCGCCTTTGGTTGGAATACGAGCCAAACTATAATCTACTACGACACCATCGACGATTAACACGCGCTTGTCGCCCTCTTTGATTTCTGGCAAATAACGCTGCGCCATGATAGGCAAAGTTTCAAGCTCAGTCAGCACCTCTAACGTCACTCCGATGTTTGGGCTATCAGCAGTCAAACGGAAGATACCAGTGCCGCCCATACCATCTAGTGGCTTGACGATTACATCCTGCTGTTCAGCAATGAACTTACGAATGTGTGCTTGTTTGCTAGTCACAATCGTTGGACTCATATAATCGCTAAACCATGTCGCAAATAACTTTTCATTGCAGTCGCGAATCGCTTGCGGATCATTGACTACGAGCACGCCTGCTGCTTTGGCATGGTCAAGCATATAAGTGGCATAAATAAAGCGCATATCAAACGGCGGATCTTTGCGCATCAAAATTACGTCATAGTCGCCGACTGGCCCTGTGCTTTTATCACCCAATGTATAGAAATCTGCAGGATCACGCTTTACTGTAAGCGGCTGCGTATCAACCATCAACTGACCACGGTCCAACCACAGGTCATGAATCTGACAATAACCTAGCTGATGGCCACGGTCTTGAGCGGCCCACATCATAGCGAGACTGGTGTCTTTTTTATAATTGACCCGCTCGATAGGATCCATAATAACGAGTATTTTTAGCGATTTTTCTTGTTTTTGTTGGCTCATGATAAGACTCACTTACGTTATATTGTTGATATGAAACAAACTTATTAAACAACATCAGTGCCCAACTATACGCCGTACTGCTCACGGTAGTGTTGCATTTTGGCTAACTGGGTCGCGCCTTTATGCTGGCCGTTTTGTGCACCATGGTCATCGGCCAAATAACTGATCAAATCATCAATATCAACCAATGCACGTACGGGCACTTCTAGTGTCGCGGCAAGCTCTTGAATAGCAGAGTGCTCTGCTTGACCTTTTTCTTTACGATCAAGTGCGACGAGAATACCAGCAACGCTTGCGCCTGCTTGCTCTAAAATCTCGACCACTTCGCGCATGGCTGTACCCGCTGTGATGACATCGTCAAGCACCCAAACGGCCTTGCCACTTACGTCAGCACCGACCAAATTGCCGCCTTCGCCGTGAGTTTTGGCTTCTTTACGGTTATAGCCCCATTTGGCATTAATGCCATGATGTAGCCATAACGCTTGCGCTGTCGCTGCGACAAAAGGAATACCTTTATAAGCCGCACCAAAGATGACCAGCTCTTGCGCATCAGCACCATCATTTGCTGCACTCATTTGTTCAGCCAAGGCATCTGCATAACCACGTGCTAGTAACGACAACATCTCACCAGTCGCAAGCAAGCCTGCATTAAAAAAGTATGGACTGATACGACCAGACTTTAGGACAAACTCACCAAACTTAAGCACTTGGTTGTCTAGAGCCAGTTGAATAAATTGATGAGATGAAAACGTAGGGTCTTGAGGGCGTGTTACATGAGACATTATGACATTCCTATCAGCAAAAAGAGGGGACAAAAAATTTGCATTATTGTACGCATTATTGATCAGCTTGACCAACCATTGATCTCATAATCCTGCATATTGGCATAGCGAGTCAGCAAACCACTACGCGATGAGATATTAAAATAGCTTTGTCCATCTGCTCGGACTTGTATCTCCCAACCCAAATGATAAGCGGCAACAATAATATGACCAGCAAATAGTCGAATCTGACGATATGCGTGGCGCTGTGACGGCTCACAAATGATCTGACTGAGCAAATAGCTACGCATATGCTGACATATTTCTGCGGCGCTATAACTATGATTGATACTCTTACGGGTACTACATTGCTTCAGCACATGGACGGCCACACTACATGCCATGATATCCGTGGCCAAACTGCCCTCGCCTGTTTCAAACTGCTGCGGTTGTAGTATCACTTGCCAATCGTCGGCATACAGACTATTGAGCAGCTCATCAGGATTATAACGTTTGGTCAATGCGCGCATAGATGATGCAGAATTTTGAGCTTTGCTGTCATTATTTGAGTCATTATCTGAATCGTTGTTTGACTCAACCCCTGTAGCGCTATCAGTCGGCAAAAACCCATAACGGTTCAGTTTTGGATAAGCCCGAATTGCCTGTTGAATATCCGACATGTCTAACAATGTCATATCCGATAATGTCGGTATTAGTGGCTGCTCACTATGATTCTGATAAAAGCTATCCGGCAATTCGATAAGCTGTGCCGCATTCAGCAACGATAAATGCTCAGCCAGTGCTTCTGAAGCAATCAGCGACCACTTCGATAAGCTGTCTGCATTGGGCTGATAGAACCGAGTCGAGTTACCATAAAGCCTGCGCAGTTGACCATTTAGGCGACGAGCAGGCTCAGGTATATCACTTAATGGTCTGGCAGGATCAAGAGGAGACTGTTTGGGATCAAAGTTAGGATGTACGATCGCAGGTTGCTGTGAATCAGCTAATATAGACGATTGCTCAGCCTTTTTTTGGACGTGACCTTCTGCCAGCTGCCCACCTTCTGTTGCCAGATTAGCATGGGATAAACGGTCATCAGAAGTAGAAGGCTGGGACATGAAATCTCCATAGACTGTAAAATAAATAAGAACGATTACACCAAGGGCTATTTTACTCTTTAGGGCTCAACTCTAAAGGCTTACTCTTGATGATTCAAAATATCACGGTAACCTGTCTGCCAGTCAGCATAATCAAGCCAAGCTAACGGAATGTTGCTGTGCAAGCGTTTTCCTGTCACTGAGGTTTTTGTATTATCAATAGTAGGAGGTGTCTCGCCAACCTGCTCACTAAGCCAAACCCCTAGCTCAAACGTAGTAACAGGTCGATAGTCCGTCGCTAGATAGACAGGCTTTGGTACTTTTATCGTCAACACTTTGGCGAGGATATTGACCAAGTCGCGATCCATAATACGGTTGCTCCAATGCTCAACTGGCACTGGTTCTTTATTTTGCTCACGAGCCTTGCGTAGTCGCATTAAGCGCTCGCGACCGTAGATACCACTGGGGCGAATAATAATGGCTTTATCACCAAAGCCTTGTTGCAGTGCTTGTTCTGCTTGCAATATGAATTTCGAGGCTTCACGCGCAGGCGTAACAGGTGCAGTATGCTCATCAATCCACTCACCATTGTCTTGACCATAGACACCAGTAGAAGAAATGAATACCACACGTTCAAGTTTAATAAGCTGTGGAGCAAGCGTTGCTAAATGCTGACTAATCGCTAGATAACTGTCGTGATAACCGCTGGTCGAGTACTCGTCAGGGGTGACGATAATCGCAATATGAGTAAATGCTTGTAGCTGCTCAGCCCTCAAAGTCAACGCATCAGCCTGTAAGAAATCTGCACTATCTATCAAATCATAATGGTGGCGCTCACTACGAGCAAGCCCAGTCACACAATAGCCATCTTGGGCAAGTTTATTGGTCACTGGTAGGCCGATATCACCTTGTCCAATAATTAGTAAATTTCGCGTACTCATAAAGCATGTTTTCCTTTATACAACTTCCTTTATACAACTATGACAGCGCTTAGAAGCCATTTTTTTAAATTAATACCTAAATCAACGGCTAACTCAGTGTCTAAACCAATATCTAAATCAGTGCCTAAAAATACCGTCTGTACGATAGCTGTATATCATCATTGGCATCGATACGTTCTTGCCATTCGTAATTGGCATTGATACGTAGTGCTTGTTTTTTATCAATATCGTATTGCAGTCCTAAGCTTGAGATTGGTTGCCAATAATGGCCACGGACATTGGATTCATCGCTGCTGCCATGATACCAATATGGCAATTGCAATTCAGCTTGCGCGCGTAACTGATTGTTAATCTGGTAACGGCAGCCTGCATTGATACCTGCGCCTAGACGAAAGCCTTTATTGATACCACGTCCTACTTGCCCCGTACCTGCCAAAAACGTATAGCACAGTTGCGGCGGCATCTCACCAGTACCTGCAGCTGGTGTACCAAATGCCCATGACCAGCCTTTTTCGTAACCCACGCTACCGACCAAATGATCCGTACCTACCTCTCGCGATCCATCATTTACTCGCGTCGCCTCGATATTGGCGCCCCAAGTATTGCCTTTTTTGGCAGCATTAACAGGGTTAAAAGAGCGGCCACGAATCAAAGTGACGTTTTGCAATACCACACTGTCTGGCTGATTCGGCTTACTGTCATCTGTGTCATACAATCGTAATGTCGCAGCCAGCCCTTCTAAATTAAAAAACTGTGGATACCCTGAAGCGTGGTCAAGCGTATCATGAAATCCCGCTCGAAACCCAATATCCATATAGTCATCGTCACCACGCTGCCCTATACCTATCGTGCCCAATTGTAGCGGATGCCTGTCTATTGGATTATTATCCCATACGTCGATTTGACGCTTGAGCAGTGTTTGCCCATCAGCTGACATGCTCGATACAGGGTTGAGCTGCGCAGACTTGATCTCATTCACGGTTTGTTTGGCACTATTGTGATAGCCCAACTGCGCGCGCTGTTGTTTTTTCTCATTGATCTGAGCTTGACGTAAGGTATTATCAGCAGGCGTATAAGTGGTACTTGCCAGCAACTGCTCATCATTTAATAGCTGAATCACGTCAGAAGGCACGACTGCGTAAGACAATTGGCTCAGTAAGTTTTGCTGCGGACGGACCACATCAATAAGACGCAGAATCTCAGAAGCACAATTGTCCGTGGTAAAGTAATAAGGCATTTTTAACGCTTTGGTTTCCCAAACGTGGCGCATAATCTGCTGAACTTCCGCTGGCGTCAGACTCAACTGATATGTCCACGTATCACGTTCATCATCTTGCAGGTATTTCGCTAGCATCTCTGGATAAGGGTCAATTTCGATAGCGCTGTTGTAGCTACCAATCATTGACTTAGTAGCATAGACTGGGAAACTATCGTTTGGATCACCGTCTACCGTATAATTCAGCGCATAAGCCTTATCAATTTGGTTTGGATCAGCAATGCTCGCTTTTGAGTCAATGCGTAGCAACGTATGAGCAAATGCAGAGAGCGGATTGTCCAAATACTCCTGCGCAAACATAATAGATAGCTGCTCAGGCGCCAATGTCGACATCCACTCATCCAATTCTGGACAGTCAGCAGATAGACTTGCAGCATCGATCGATAGCACCTCTGTCAACCATGCCACTCGCGCTGGAAAACGACATAAGACAGAATTATTATTGGTATCAGTTTTTGCTTGGTTGTGCTCAGTTACTGATGATGCCAACTCTTGTGCAAGTGCCGCGAGCATCGCATCCAACTCTGCACCTGAATCTCGTTGACCATTTTTACTTAAGAAAAAGCTTGGATCATCAACCAAACTCTCGGTTTTCTTTTTACCGAATACACTGTTTTTATCATCGTAAAAATACAACAAGCGTCGCCATGTTGTATGCTGTGCCAATTTGTCTGCTTTTACTTGTTGACGCCATGTCGATAGCAGCTGCTCTGTCTTTAAGCTTGATTCAGATAAAGTACTATTTTGAATATTAGGTTCAGCACTATTAATATTATCCGGCTCGGATAATGCATCTGAATTAGAATAAGTAGGTGCTATGCTAGTAGGTACGATGCTAGATGCGTCAGGTGACAATGCATCTGATTCAAGGACGGACAGTGGCGTTGGTAGAAATGCCTGTGTTTGAGCCGAGAGCAATAACCCTGCTACAGCTAATGGCAGACGTGCTCGCAGGCCAATGGTCATTAGCGTACAATCGATAGGTATGGACGTCAGTTTTATAGACATGAGGTAGAATCTCGCACGTTATTATTCATACGCTATCAGCGTTATTAAAGTTTCTGGGTCAAAAAACCAAACACATCGCCCACTATCATTTAACTATTTAGATAGATTGTTTATCACACCATTATCAATACTAGTATAAAAAGAGAGCATTATGTCTGCATCATTGCCAAACTCATCATCTACGTCGCCAATGACTATCAAAGATGGTCTACTATCAGCAGCCATTTGGCTAGCCTCACCTAATTACAATGTAAGGCCAAAAGGTTTAAGTATTGACGCAATCGTCGTACACAATATCAGCCTACCACCGAATGAATTTGGTGCCTGCGACACTAGTGGCACACATTATGTGAAAGCATTATTTACTAATCAATTGGACTGGGATGCTCATCCTTACTTTCAAACAATCAAAGGCGCAGAAGTATCAGCGCATTTATTTATCGAACGTGATGGCGCTATCACTCAGTTTGTCAATTTCAACGAACGGGCGTGGCATGCTGGGCGGTCTAGCTACTTGGGTCGACCTGAATGTAATGATTATAGCATTGGCATCGAACTTGAAGGGTCGGATTTTGTGTCCTTCACCTCTGCTCAATATGAGAAGCTAGCCGACGTAATTGCCGCCATCTATAAGGCCTATCCCAAAACACGTCGCCACTTGACAGGCCATAGCGATATCGCGCCTGGGCGTAAGACTGACCCTGGTGATTTTTTTGAATGGGCAAGGTTGCGCCAGTTAGTTGCTAATGCAACGAAAAACGATGCACCGTCACATAAGTGATTTCCACACTCAATCCATTTATCTCAATGATGAAAGTGATATAATTCGTCAGTTTTTCATCCATATCACATCAGCATATAACTCAATATACAACTTAGCAAGATAGGTTCTCATGGCAAAAAGTCGGTTATTTCGTTCAACCATGGTGGTCAGCAGTATGACCATGTTATCGCGTATTTTAGGTTTGGTACGTGATGTTGTATTGCTAGGGGTTTTTGGTGCAGGTGGTTTGATGGATGCCTTTTTGGTCGCCTTCAAAATCCCAAACTTCTTACGACGACTGTTTGCAGAAGGTGCGTTTAGCCAAGCTTTCGTGCCAGTACTGTCCGAATACAAAGAAAAGTACAGCTTGCAACAAGTGCAGATTTTGGTCAGTCGCACCTCGGGCGCATTATTGCTAGTGTTATCGATGCTTACGGTGGTGGTCATCTTAATCGCACCTTGGGTGGTGACATTGTTTGCCCCTGGGTTTGCCGATCAACCCAACAAATTTGCCATTACCGCTGAGTTATTGCGTCTTACCTTTCCGTATTTGCTATTCATCTCTATGACAGCTTTTGCGAGTGGTATTCTACAGAGCTACGGTCGTTTCGCCGCGCCCGCCTTTGCGCCCGTGTTATTGAACCTATGTATGATTGGTGGCGCACTGATTTTTGCGCCGATGTTTGATACACCCATTATGGCGCTTGGCTATGCCGTTGCTATCGCAGGTTTGCTACAGTTTTTGATTCAACTGCCGCAGCTTTGGCAACAAAAGCTGCTTGTCGCGCCAAAGATTGACTTCCAGCACGAAGGTGTTCGTCGAATTTTGAAACTGATGTTACCTGCTATCTTTGGTGTCTCTGTCACTCAGATAAATTTACTATTGAACACTATCTTTGCCTCATTAATGATTGGCGGTTCCGTCTCTTGGCTCTATGCAGCTGAACGTATGAGCGAGCTACCATTAGGTCTGATTGGCGTAGCGATTGGTACCGTCATATTACCAAGCCTATCAAAAAGTGAAGCTCAAAAGGACGACGTCAGTTTCAAAAAAACCATCGACTGGGCAGCACGTCTTATCATCTTGGTCGGTGTGCCTGCCTCAGCTGCCTTATTTGTACTGGCAGATGTATTGATGCAAGCGCTGTTTTTACGTGGTGAGTTTACCTTACGTGATGCCCAAATGAGCTCACTGGCCCTACGTAGTATGGCAGGCGGTATCTTAGGATTTATGCTTATTAAGATTTTTGCCCCTGCATTCTTTGCGCGTCAAGACACCAGAACCCCTGTTAAAATCGGCATCATCTCTGTCATCGCCAATATGATCTTTAGTGTTATTTTTATCGGGATATTCTATTTCTTAGAGATACCGTTACATGGTGGTCTGGCATTGGCTACGACTGGCGCTGCTTTTGTAAATGCAGGCTTGCTATATTACTTCTTGCACAAGCGTGATATTTTCCGTTTCGGTCCGCATTGGAAAAAGCTGTTTACGCAGTTTGCTATCTCGACTGGCTCTATGATTGGCGTGCTTTATTTTATGCTGCCTTACTTTCCTACCGATCAGGCTCAGTGGCAACGTATCGTCGCGCTGATTATTATGTGTGCCGTCGGAGCGCTGGTTTACGGTGTAGTATTGCTAGCAACTGGTTTCCGTCCGCGTCAGCTAAAGCACGGTTAGGATAAAGTAAAAGTAAATCCATGACGGGCTTACGAAACCAAAACAAGCCTGTTATGAGAAATGACAATGCTCGCTGCTGATAATTGTCATAATAGATCACTAATGAATACATGACATTTGAGGTTTGATATGACAACGAAACAGCCAATCTTCCAGCGCTTACCAATTTTGCTAGCAACTGGTGTACTAAGCACTGGATTACTTATTAGCGGCTGTAGTAACAATGAGCCGGCTGAAACTGCTACCGAGAATGAAGATGTGGCAGCGACCGTTGATACCTCAGAAGACGCTTCATTGGATAATGATACGACTTACCAAACGATGACCGATGACAGTGGTAGCGAAGCAGGTGAAATTGCAGATAGCGCTGAAGATAAGACAGCGATTGATAGTGATAATATTAATCCAGTCACTGATGTGACCAAACAGAAAAGCCTAGTAACCAATCCAACTCAAACCGGTACGCCAGAGGATACTGTCAAGCAAGCACTAAACAGCTTATATTATGGTGACGTGAAGGATGCGGCGTCATATTACCAAGTTGATATGGCAAACTTCGAAGAAGAGCTTGCCAATACCCAGTCTGCGTTTCAGCAAACGGTGGATGGCGTTACGATTACCGATACCAAATACAACGATGACAAAACTCGTGCCACCATCACTGGCGAGCTGATGCTAAAAGGACAGAGCGAACCTGCACCACTGACCTACCAGCTACAGAAGATAAAAGGTCAATGGAAGATTTTGGGTTAGAGCATATTGATTTAAATCATTTCAGGCGCTTTATCTGAGATATCGTCTGATGTCACTGATTTACCAAGCATCACAACATCAGCGATGAACCCTTCCATATCGCAAACTTCGGGCATATAGCCCCATTGTTCAAAGCCAAGCTTACGAAATAATCCTAAGCTTGGATGGTTATGAGCAAAGACAAGAGCGATGATATTTCGAATACCTAGACTTGGTGCTTGCGTCAACATCCAACGGGTTAGCAAACTGCCTAATCCTTTGCCTTGATAATCTTGATTTAGATAAATGCTAATCTCAGTACTGATATGATAAGCCGTACGTGCGTACAAATCACTAAAACTGCCCCATGCGACTATCGGTGCCTTTGTTTGATCTATGTCATCTGATGGTAATGCCTTGACCACATATATCGGTCTAGTTGCGCTATCCAAATGCTCTTCAAACCAAGTGGCACGCTCTTCTAGCGTAACCAATGCAAGATTGGCTGTTGCTTGTTTGCCCGGTATGCTTTGATTATAAATGGCTAAGACTTCTGCTAAATCTTCTTTACTTGCACGCTGCACAACGAACTGATCGGTGAGCTGATATGTCGATAGTTCGGTTGGTATAGTATTTAAGGCAGCAGCAGACATAAGATCTCCATCGTTGTCGAGATTGTTGTTAGGATTGGTATTAGCATCATTGGCAATAAAGAATAGCCACCCTATGCGCCATAGTTGCATTACACGTAGACTATAGGATGTTAGTGTGGCTATTTTACTTTATAATGGCTGGTTTTAGACACATCAATTTTAAGCATAGATGTGTTTTTTCGTTTTTTATTTGGTCTCATCATAGCTGAAAACTTATGAAAACCTATTTTCTTGAGCAACTGATTTCGTCGCCACACATCTCATCTACGGACACTGTCCCAGTAGAGTTGGCATCTTGCGTGCTAACTATCGGCAATTTTGACGGTGTGCACCTTGGTCACCAAGCCATGCTAGCCCAAGTTCGTGAGATTGCACATACCCAAAATTTGGGTGCGGCGGTCATGATATTTGAGCCGCAGCCACGTGAGTTTTTTGCACCTGCTAAAGCGCCTGCGCGCCTGACCAATCTGGCAGAGAAGCAAGCACTGCTAGCAGAATATGGTGTTGAAACATTGATCGTAGCAGGTTTTGATACAGAATTTCGCTCGCTATCAGCACAAGCGTTTGCCGATATATTAGCCAAGCGTTTGAACGTCAAAGCATTAGTGCTAGGTGATGACTTTCGCTTTGGCCATGATCGTACTGGCGACAGTCAGTTTTTGCGTGGCTATGGTTTGGATGTGACCAACCTGCATACGGTCACTGATAGTAGTACTGATAGCGACATTGTTGATAGCGACAGTATTGATACGACCGATAACGACGCTGCCCGTATCAGCTCTACTCGTGTTCGTGATTTACTATTGGCAGGTGATATTCAAGCAGCCAACCGGTTACTTGGTCGTGACTATGCAATCACTGGAGTGGTTGTGCGTGGCGACCAAATAGGTCGAACGATAGACTTCCCTACCGCAAATATCGATTTGCAACGAATAAAACCTGCCTTACATGGTATTTTTGCAGTCGATGTGGTGAGCTTAGATGACAATGGTAATGTGATCGCTAATGGTTTGACTGCGCTTGCCACCGATGGTCATACAGGTGTTGCCGGATTGCGTCCGCATAGTTTGTTCGGCACGGCTAATATTGGCAAAAGACCTTCTGTTGATAAAGGTGATGACTGGCGACTAGAAGTCCACTTTCCACAGTTGCAAGCTGATTTATACGGACTGAACTTACACGTACGTTTCCTACACTTTTTGCATGGTGAGCGTCGCTATGATGGATTAGAAGCATTAAAATCTGGTATTCATCAAGACGTTGCAGACTTACTTGAGTGGCGCGACAAGCAAATTTGATGTTTAGTGTTACTCCAGACATAAAAAACCCCGCGATATTAAGACTATCGCGGGGTTTTTTATGTCTATAAATCTTTATGCGTCAGGATGCAAACGGACATTTAGCTCATCGATGGTCTCTACCCATGCGGCATCTTTTTGCCATTCTTCTTGCAGGAACATACGCTGATTGTCTGTCCAAATGCTAGCCTCTGTTAGTTTTTCTTCGCTAGCTAATTGGTTTGCTGCGATAAAATCATCAATTGCTTCATTAGAGCTGTCTAGACCTAACTGAGCAAATAATTCATTCATACTGTATTCTGGTTCACCCAACATAACTTTCTCCTTAAATGGTACGAATAGGATCGTACTTATAGTTTAATGTGCTTATTATTCAAATTGACACATTCATTGTAGCAAGCTTTAGTTTAATAGCTGTTAATCAACGTTTATCTAACGTTATCAATTGTATTAACGGTAAACTGCTTTTATCCATTTAAGACAGTAAGCTAAATTGCTCTCATTTGCCTATTTCTTATAGACATAAAAAAAGCCCTCATATTTCAGAGGGCTTTTTTATACTACTTAAATCATAGCTTACTGAATAGCAGCTTAGATTTACGGTAGTAAGTGTGCTACTGCATCACGCTCTTCACTAAGCTCTTGCTCAGTGGCAGCCATTTTCTCTTTCGAGAAATCTGATGATACATCAACGCCGTCTACAATAGACCAGTCGCCGTTAGTGCATGTGCATGGGAATGAGTAGATCAAACCTTCAGCAATACCGTATTCGCCGTTTGAGTAAACGCCCATAGATACCCAATCGTTCTCATCAGTACCTAGCGCCCACGTACGCATGTGTGCGATAGCAGCGTTGGCAGCAGAAGCCGCAGATGATGCACCGCGAGCTTTAATGATCGCAGCACCGCGCTGTTGTACTTCTGGGATATAAGTCGCTTCGTACCATTCGCGATCAACTAAATCTAGCGCAGGCTTGCCGTTTACCGTACAAGCGGTTAGATCTGGATACTGAGTTGACGAATGGTTGCCCCAGATGATCATTTTTTTCACGTCATTTACAGTACTGTCAGTCTTGCCAGCCAACTGTGCCATAGCACGGTTATGGTCTAGACGCGTCATTGCAGTGAAGTTGCGTGGATCAAGATCTGGTGCATTGCGCTGAGCGATAAGTGCGTTCGTGTTGGCAGGGTTACCGACTACCAATACTTTTACATCACGGCTAGCGACTTCGTTCAATGCTTTACCTTGCGCTGAGAAAATCGCAGCGTTGGCTTCTAGCAAATCTTTACGCTCCATGCCTGGGCCACGAGGACGTGCACCAACCAGTAAAGCATAATCGATATCTTTGAATGCGACATTAGCATCGTCAGTTTGGACGATACCAGCCAACAATGGGAATGCACAGTCTTCTAGTTCCATGACCACACCCTTTAGGGCGTCAAGAGCTGGCGTAATTTCAAGTAATTGCAAAATAATCGGCTGATCTTTACCTAGCATCTCGCCAGATGCAATACGAAATAGCATCGCGTAGCTGATATTACCAGCGGCACCAGTGACGGCAACACGTAAAGGCTGTTTCATTGACATTGAATACTCCCTAATTAATTATTAGATAATTCTAATGAACGATTATCATTTTAGATATCGACTTGTTTGCCGCATAGCAGCATGTATAAACCGAGAGCTAGTGTAGCACTTCATCGCAGTGACCGTCTAGATACAGTCATAGACCCATCAGGGATTATATTGTTACATTTTATACGAGAGGAGTTCTATAGAGGCTAAGCGCTTACGGATAAAGCGCTAGAGGGCTTTGGTACATGATAACTAAAGCATATTTTCACTATGCTATACGTAGATATAATGGTCAAAATAGGCAATTTGCACCATTAAATTCGGCTAAGTGAAATGGAAAACGGTATCAAAAAAGAAGTTTGAGCAGGTAAACAAGCAAAGGCTATCGTCCACCTGAAATGATAAATTTACTGCCACAACTATCTACAACGTCATGACAAGTGCCAAAGTCACTACCTTCATAACATACGTGTATATCAGTGAGTATCGATTGGCGACGGCTGCCTTCTTGACAGATGAGGTCCACACTATTGGAAGACATACCACTATTGAGACGGGTCATTTGACTGATAAATCGTGATTTGGAAACAGTATAACTATTACCCGTATTTAACTCGTTCGGTAATTTTAATCCACCTGCATAATTGGTAATCTGGCGGAAGTAACTGCTGGCGCTAAGCGGACTACAAGCTCCATAACGTTGCCACGTTTGGCTACGTACCGTTGTGTCAGGCATGATGCGGTTAACGACTTTTAGTTGCAGCGGGGTAAGGCGTGGCTCACTACCACGACCGCAGCGCTCGCCATATCCCATATCCAGACCAGATACAGTCAACGAATACCCTTCTAAACACTGGCGCATACGTGCCCGCGTCGGCTGCATATTACACAATGCTGGGGTCATCTCAATCATCAATACGCGCTGACCAGTCTTAACCGTGTTAGCCGCCTGTACTGGCAGCAGTACAACACCTTGTATAAGCAGTAAAGCGCCGAAGCTCATCGTTGCTTTAATACTACCTAAACTGTGTTTACTAGCCAACCCTGCACGCAATTGCACCATAGAATTAGCAGCCTTGTTGCTCAGGTTTGTATCTGTCTTTGTATTTGCCTTCGATAGAGAGCATATCCGATTAGATAACGAATATTTGGTTTTTGGCGACGTAGACTGACTAAAATATTTTTTGATCATAGGACTGAAGGCAGTTAGTTAGCAATGATAAGACATAGGCTATAACTTAAATCATTAGACGCGATACATAAAACACGCATTGACCTAAGAACAAGACTGAAAAATAGGGTTTCCCATTAAGGCAATGGTAACAAAACGTTTTTTTTAATCTATAGCAAAAACGTAAACGTTGACGACATCGTCAGGAATCTCGATAAATGTTGATAAAGTACTGAAGGATAAAGACTGTGAAATTTACCTTAGCCAAATGAATGCTACTTTGGCAAATCAGAGTTGATCAATTGACAATTAGCAAAGCAAATTAGCAGATAAAAATAAACCACTAACAATGAATCATTAGTGGTTTATCAAATGCAAGTTCAGTGATCAAAATCCAGCTGGCACCGTACCCATACGCTGAGTAATCGGCTGACCACGACCCAACAGACTGCTATAAATAGTGGCGTTTTCCATTACGTGTTTGACATAGTTACGTGTCTCAGGAAATGCAATCGACTCTACATATTGATCTGCGGCCAGTGAACCATAAACTGGCTGCCAGCGTTTGGCGTTATTAGGACCAGCGTTATAGCCTGCGGTTGCCAGTACTGGCTGATAATTGAGTTTGCCCAAGATATCACCCATATACCACGTACCATAGCGGATATTGGTATCACCACTGTTGGCACGGCTCGCACTATACGTCTCGCCTAGGTTGCGAGCGATATATTTTGCGGTATCAGGCATGACTTGCATTAATCCACTCGCGCCTACGTTTGAGCGCGCAGAAGATACGAAACGGCTTTCTTGACGCATGATACCGTACGCCCATGCTGGATCAATACCTGCTGACTCACTATAACGCACAACTGCGCTTTGATGCGGCATCGGATGCGAGAGTGCGAGACTATCCACTCTATCAGTATTATCAACGGCATAAATCGCTCGATCGAGCCAACCCATATCATAGGCTTGACGAGCAGCGGCAATAATCAAATTGTCATCACGATTATCACGAGCTTGCTTCACCGCCCAGTTCCACTCGCGGTTGGCATAAGCACGACTAGCTTCAGAGTTATACAACGCAAACGCACGAGCAAAGTTGGCATCTTGCATGACGCGCGCGCGATCAGCGGTACTGACATTAGGCAAATTACTACCGCCTAGGCGGCTAGCATCAAAACGCTGCCCTATTTTATCTTTTGCCATTAAGCCATAATAGTCATTGCTCTTTGCTAAGTTCTGATACATTTTTTTGGACGTATTGCGCTTACTACTATCGCTTGACTGCTCATACGCACGAGCAAGCCAATACTGCCACTGGGCTTCTTTTTGGGTTTCGCCGTCCATTTTTGAGATAGCTTCTACCACATCATCCCAACGACCGAAGCGAATCGCCGCCATAGCGTAGTCTTCTGCTTCTTCAAAATTAAAGTCATTGTCCAAACTGTTGCGGAACCAATCCACTGCTTCAGCGTTAAAGCCATCATCAGTGTTGTGATTCATACGCTGTACGCCAAGCGTACGATAAGCATAGCGTCGCGTTTCGTCATTCAACAATTTGACAGCGCGCTGATTGTCTTGTTTGATATCAAAGTCTAACTGTAGCGCCGCCTCACGATAAGACTTGTCAGCCATACGGCCGATTGCATACATATATAGGTATTGATTGGTTTGGCTAGCAGGTTCACGACCAAAACGGCTAAAGAAAGAAGACGGATTTAGCTGAATTTCACTGAGCGCCGAATAAGCAATTGGCGTACCAAGACGCGATGACAATGCCATAATATCGCCTGTCTTGCCTTTACGTAGCATACGCTTAAGACGAGCCGCACGATCTTGATTACTAATTAGCGCGTTATTGTTCATCTCCATCGCTAGCTGATCGCACAATGCTGGTTGCTTTTTGGTGGTCAGCCAAACATCAGATTTGGCTGCCATGGCACGCATGGTGTCACCACCATTATTAAACCCAAGCGCAACCGCACAGCGCTCACTGGCATCCGCATTGGTAATCAAATTGGCTACCTGTCTAACTGAGGCATAATCATTCGATCCTGCTTTGGTCTCCGCAAAATCAGCCACTAATTTCTCAGCCATAACCGTATCTGGATACTGACGCACAAACTGTGAAACAGCTGCTGAACTCTGTGAATTAAGATCTAAATTCATGCGCCAATAGGTCGGATACATCGCAAACAAGCCACCGCTCATGACTTGCTCATAGTTATAGAGCGCACTCACATCACCGCGATCGGCAGCGATAGCGGCTGCCATAAATGAGTCGATACTGCTGTCTTGTTGATAGTTACTTTCTTGTTGGTAGCTTTCCTCATCGCCCCACGTCAACTCGGCACAAGCGACTTGTGACACACCAAGTGCACTTACCGCTGTTGCCACGCTCAACGCGCTCAACCGTAGCGTACCTACTGTGATTCGCTTTGACGCGTGTTTTTGACTGATAGACTCTTCATCCTTGATGCTATGCGCAACACGCAACTTTGTCATACTGACTCTCTTTATGATATCTCTACAAATATGTGAATAACGGTTCGCTAAGTACCGCCAAGGGTATAGCAATCATCATACTATACTCATTGTGCTTTCAACTATCTCCTTTACCTTTTGTTAATAAATAGGACAGCACGGTGTAACATAGAAGTGATAACGAGCCGCAGTTTTTATGAATAGTAATATGAACGCCAGTAAATAATTGATACTGCTATGAATTATTTATCATATTGATACCTCATCGCTCGTGCTAATTTTTCACATTGGCACAGGGTTGTGATAAAATACGCCACCTGTTAATCGGCTACTCCGCTATATTTTTGGTCAATCATGGACTTATCCTTATGAGTGTTACTGTATTCAATCCCCGCATCGATGACGATGCTGTTGCTGAGACGACTGTCACCGCACGTGCTGTCACTGCACTCAAAGAAGCAAGTTCAGCCCAAGCGCCCGTCGAAAAAGCAGCGACAAAAAAGGTCTTTGTCACGACCCAAGGCTGTCAGATGAATGTCTATGATTCTGGCAAAATGCTAGATGTATTGGGTGACTCGCATGGTATGGAAGTCACTCATGACATCGATGAGGCCGATGTACTGCTGATGAACACCTGCTCTATTCGCGAAAAAGCGCAAGAAAAAGTCTTTTCGGAATTGGGTCGCTGGCGCAAACTGAAAGAGAAACGCCCTGATCTCGTCATTGGTGTTGGTGGTTGTGTGGCCTCACAAGAAGGCGATAATATTCAAAAGCGTGCGCCTTATGTCGACATGGTATTTGGTCCACAGACACTACATCGTCTGCCAGAGCTGTACGATCAATCAAACGAACAGCGTGAAATCGCGCCTAAGAATCGTATCGGCACAATTGATGTGTCATTCCCTAGCATTGAGAAGTTTGACTTTTTGCCAGAGCCAAGAGTAGAAGGCTACAAAGCATTTGTCTCTATCATGGAAGGTTGCTCAAAGTATTGCTCATTCTGCGTGGTGCCTTATACGCGCGGTGAAGAATTATCACGTCCACTAGATGATGTATTGGCTGAGATTGATAGCCTTGCCGCTCAAGGTATCCGTGAAATCAACCTATTGGGTCAAAACGTCAACGGCTATCGCGGCGAAAAAGACGATGGCAGTATTTGCCGTTTCGCTGAGCTGTTGCACTATGTCTCGCATGTCGATGGTGTCGAGCGTATTCGCTATACGACCAGCCATCCGCTAGAGTTCACTGATGATATCATTGATGCATATGCCCAATTGCCAGAGCTAGTATCGCACTTACATCTACCGGTTCAGAGTGGCTCAAATGCTATCTTGGCAGCGATGAAACGTAACCATACGATTGACGTTTATATTAATCAGATTAATAAGCTAAAAGCCATTCGTCCAGATATTCACTTGTCGAGTGACTTTATCATTGGCTTCCCTGGTGAGACCGATCAAGACTTCCAAGATACCTTAAACTTGGCAAAAGAGTTGAACTTCGATCACTCTTACAGCTTTATCTACTCTAAACGTCCAGGCACGCCAGCCGCTGAGTTGCCAGATGATGTGAGTTTCAAAACTAAAAAAGAGCGCTTGGCAGAATTCCAAAAAGTCATCATTGACTCAACGCTAGCGAAAACGCATGAGATGGTCGGCACCACGACACGTGTGTTGGTGGAGCAAGTTGCCAACCGCCATCCTGACTGCTTAATCGGCACGGCGGATAATACCCGTACCGTTATGTTCCCTCATGATGTTGAGAAAATGGATGAGCTGTTGGGTAAACTTGTGAGCGTACGTATTACCGATTTCGTCAGCCCGCACATGGTAAAAGGTGAGCTAATCGAAGTATTGGCCTAGTGGTTAAGGTAACAATGGTTAAGTTATAAGTTTGAGTAAAAATAAAAAAGCCGTTCACTATCATAGCGAACGGCTTTTTTGTGGGTGAATATTAACTATCACTATTCTGATAACCAATCTGTCTGCCGTAACTGCTGCTTGGTCTCGCGGCGACGTTTTTTTCGGACAATATCGATATCCTCTTTTTCATGGATGCCACCCTTTCTGAGTAGTGGATCCAGAGCCAAATAGTTGCGCGGCTTGACTGTACCTAGCGAATGCTGTGTACCTGTCATATTTTGACGTTCTCTAAAAGTATTTTCATCTTACCTTACAGTCGCTTATATCATAAAACTATTGATGACTTCAGCCAATAAAGCAGCGGCAATAAGGATAAATATCACCCCGCAACCACGATTGAGCCAAGCTAAACGATTACCAACATCAAGCCAACTTGCCAGCTTTTTGCCACCTAGTGTATATACGATTTGCCAAATCGTTTCACTCAAAAACAAGCCAATGGTCAATAGGACATATTGTGGCCATAGTGGCGCACTAAAATTGATAAATTTAGGAAAAAATGCCGCAAAGAACAAGATAGCTTTCGGATTAGATAATGACACCCAAACACCAGTACGAAACAAGGTCGTATTGCTCGGCGCTATTTTAGTAGCAGCGCTAGAGAGCGAACGCGGCTGTGGTGTACTGGGTACGCCGTCAGTGGCAGCATAGTCTGCTGCTACCTCGGCACTCAACTCTTTGGCATCACTCATCAAGCTACCGTCGCCAGCATCGCGCCAAGAGCTGATACCCAAATAGATTAAGTATGCCGCGCCCACGGCTTTGATGATCGTCAACAGCCACGGTGACTGGCGACTGATTACGTCCAAGCCAAGCAGTGTCGATAGCAGTAATACAAACAAGCCAAGGCTCAGACCTGCTAGCGTCCATAAGGTTCGTTTGACGCCATAGTTCATGCCGTACTGGAATGCCAGCAGCATATTAGGACCAGGGGTCGCTGAGATAAAAAACGTACTTGCGAAAAATACTGCAAACAGATGCCAAGACATCAACCCACCCCTACTTTGTCATGTGTAAATGGTTCTAATACGAACGGCTATACGACTTAAATACGCGACTAAAAAATAAACACCGCCATTAAGACGGTGTCACTTATACCTATATATCAAAAGGTCTCGCAAAAATTATTAAAGAAACTACGCGCCTACTACTGGATAATTATGACTGCATGGACGGTTGAGTCGTACAGCTATCTAACAGCTTCTTTAAGAATGCATCACAGCGTTCAATTTCGCTAAGCTCTACATACTCATCCGCTTTGTGCGCCTGTTCAATACTACCAGGGCCACAAATAATTGTTGGGATGCCTGCATTGGTAAACTGACCGCCTTCAGTCGCGTAAGCCACTTTATGACGCTCATCATCTCCTGTCAGCGCAGCGATCAATGATTGCAACTCAGCACTATCGTCATCTGTCATTGCTGGGACGCTTTCTTCTTGCATCAGCTCAATGCCAGTCTCTGGCGCACGTGCTTGCATTTGGGCATTTAGCTCAGCGACTTTTGCCTGAATGGGCGCTAGTATATCGTCTTGCGTCATGTGCGGCAGGTTACGATAGTCAAAAGTAAACTCGCATAGGTTGGGCACGATATTGGTCGCTGTACCACCATGTATGGTACCTACTGACAATGTCGAATAAGGCACTGTAAATAATGCATCGTTATCATCACGAGCACTCAGCTCTTCAGCAAGCGTATCTACATAGCCCACCAATCTGCTGGCGTAGCTAATCGCATTGACACCTTGTGCAATCAGTGACGAATGCGCCGACTTACCATGTACACGGCAACGATAAACCGCGATGCCTTTGTGTGCAACTACCATGGCCATGTTAGTCGGCTCACCAACGATACAATAATCAGGCGTGATACCGCGTGCTTTTAGGTCTGCCAAAATCAATGGCGCACCCAAACAGCCAACCTCTTCATCGAACGACAATGCCAAATGCAACGGACGACGTAGCTGACCATTGTTTGACAACTGCACGGCTTGCGGCAATATCGTTAGCGCACAAGCGATAAAGCCCTTCATATCACACGCACCGCGTCCATATAGCTTATCACCACGTATCGTCGCGGTAAACGGCTCTGAAGACCACGCTTGTCCATCGACAGGTACAACGTCAGTATGACCTGATAAGATCAGACCGTTATTGATAATATCAGCGTTTTCACCAGCTGGTACAGTCACAAACAAGTTAGCTTTGGTCTTAGCTTCATTAAAGGTTAAATCAACTGTAAGGCCCAACTGTTCACAGTACGACTTTACATCGTTAATCAAAGCCAAATTAGAGTGACGACTGACCGTATCAAAGGCGATGAGACGTGTTAGCCAATCGAGACTCTGAGTAGGATGCTCAGCATTTTTCAGCTGGACATCGCTGCTACTATCAACATTATCGCTATTACTACTGTTATTTTGGATCATAAAATATCCTTACTACAATTTTCAGAACTATGATGTGTCAGAGCTGACTTACGATGGATTGTCATGATTCATCACATCAACCACTGGCGGCATTGGTTTTGGTAGCTTGCCTTCTGCCTGTAGCTCTTTGGTTGTTTTGGCATCGATAGACAAACCCGCGATGAGCGCGATATCTTTGACAGCCTTACGTTTACGCGTGGCAAAGCTTACTGGTACCATACGAGCAAATTCATAGATATAAAGATAAGACTCTTCGCCACCTTCAAAATCTTCATCATCTTCGAGACGAATTGCGCCAATCTTAGCCAAATCAGATAGCATCTCGTTTTCTTCACTGGTCAAACCACAATCAGTAATACCGAAACCCGTCATAAAACCGTTTGCCCACTGTTTCAACGCCATCACGCGCTCGTATAAATCATGTTCATCATCTGGGATGAGCGGCATATACGCGTAGGCATCATCTTTGTCTTTTAGCTGAAAAACGATGTCTTCCGCTTCTTCTGTCAGCAAGGTCAATGCAGGCTCTGGTAGCGGGGCAAAGCTGAGCTCTTCAAACACCTTAGCCCAAGTTGCTTCGTCGGGTGCATTACAAGCCGTCATAAGCCCTGTCATCATGCCATGCACTTCGCTGATAGACACGTCCGTCCAATCATCAAACGCAGTCAGCCAAGTATTCCAGCCAGAGATATTATCATTCATAATAGATGTCCTAGTAATTGATTACTGCTCATAAAATAAAAATAGTCGCGATAAAATGTCATAGACAAATCATCGATAAATAAAAGTAAAAAGACAAAGCCTGATGCTTGTAATTACTTTGTTGATATAGATATTATGCGGTCACCTATGGCATTATTAAATGCAGCGAACAAAATTCATTCACGCTTACTTGTTAAGGATAAAAACTGACTATGTATGATCAACTTAGAATATTAGAAAAAATGGTACTCGACATTAAAAAACAGTATCAGCTTGTCAGTGCTGAACTTAGCAGCTTAAAACAACACCCTGTTACTGATTCAAAAGAATTTGCCGCACTAAAAACCAAATTAGACAACAGTCATAACGAACGTGACGGTGCCAAAAAACAACTGAACGATCTTGATAAGCGCTATCAAAGTCTTGCAGAAGCGCACCATATGATCGGTGAAGAACAAGACAAACTGCAAAAACAGATCAGCCAATTACAACAACAAAACAGCGAGCTGCAACAACACAATAATGAGCTAAAGCAGCAGTATAGCGATATCAAACAACAAAACAGTGAGCTGCAAAAGAAGAACCAATTGGCAGCCGAGCGTACGCAAGTCGTATTACAGCGCCTAACCCGTATCGATCAAGCAGAAGGCTAACGTTTTCTTGTAGCATATAGCAAAGACGTACTGCTTATTAAACTGCCAAATGCTATTTGTAAAATCTGATATCACTCATTTCACTGACCAGACATTGTAGGATTTATCATGACCGATGACCAAAGCAAATCGATAGAAAAACAACCAAAAAATACTCAAGCGCCAAGTGCACCAGTAATAAGTGCGCCAGTACCACCGCAAAAAACAGCACCAGCGGCATCAAATATATCAAGCGCCATGGCACAATCTAATACCAAGACACCTAAAGCACCAGAACCACAAATCAAGAAAGTCGATATTGCGATTGCTGGTGTTACTTATCCAATCTTTTGTCCAGTACATGAGCAAGAAGAGCTACTGTCAGCGGTTTCGTATATCAACAACTATGCGCTCGATTTAAAAAGAGATGCGCCAAGCCTCAGCCAAGAAAGCATACTGGTACTGTGCTGCTTAAACTTGTATGAAAAAATCCATGCCAATCAAAGAAGTGATGAAGATCGTTTGCAGAAAGACAAACAGTCTGAGGCATTGCTGAATAAAATCATGAAAGATGCTCATTCTATTCTATAGATGCATCGTACTGTACTAAACTCATAAGCGCCTAGCCAATAAAGTTAGGCGCTTTTTTATGGTCAATCATTTATCTATTTATGCATAAGGCGTGTAGGTCTTGCCTGCGTGAAAGTCTGCCTGATGCTCATAATTGCAAAAAAATAACTCTTGGTTCGCTTCAACATTGCCATCGGTAGCTGTACTTGGTTTGGTTTCAAGTACACCGCGATATTCAGCCAAGCTGTTGCCACAGAAATTGCACTGACGCGGAGTGGTCACATCCCCTTCTTTTGGCATCATACTCTTAGGTGCACGCGGGTACATAAACTTATAAAAAGCCCACATTGAAGCCCAAATAATAAGGATGACGATAATAACAGCAAACACGGCAGTGCTCCTTCGATTACGGGTAAACGCGAGAAATAACGAAATCTATTAAATAAGATTATTTGATGCGTTTTGATAGCATAAATTTTACCGTCAATAATAGCGATAATACAATGCCTTTACCGTTTAATTGCTGATTGCGTTAACGGACGAGTTATATCCACTAGATAAACCTACTAACAAATCAGTCAACTGTACAACAAAAAAACCTGGCCATGATAAGCCAGGTTTTTTATCAGAAGTAACCGTCAAGTTAAAACAATAATCAAGTTAAAGTAATAATCAGCTTTTATCAGGGTTACAGCTGTAGCTCACTGATATCAGCTACCGTCAAGAACAAGGCGCGAACCTGTTTGAGCAATGCCAAGCGATTGTTTTTAAGCGCAGCATCTTCACTGTTGACCATTACTTGATCAAAGAACTGGGTCAACGGCTCATCTAAGCTAGCCAGCGTTTGCAATACTTGCGTATAGTCTGCTTGCTCAAGCAATGGTTGTACCACTGTCTGTGCTTGCTTCACATTTGCATATAAATTTTGCTCAGCAGGTTCAGACAGTAGCGCTTCATCGACTGTATCAGCCACGCTTACTTCTGACTTGGCCAATATATTAGCAACGCGTTTGTTTGAATCCGCCAACATCGACGCCTGTGATAGCTCGCTAAATGCTTGCACTGCACGGATACGCTGATCAAAATCAAGCGGCATATGCGGGTTAATCGCTTGTACTGCTTGAATCGTATCGACGCTAACGCCCTGCTCTGTATACATCGCACGATAGCGCGAGTTTAGGAAGGCCATGACTTGGGTAAAAGTATCACCCATTTTGGCAATCTTACTACCTTCAGCATCGCTATAGCCTTTAATCGCTTGCTCAACGAGCGCAACCAGATTAATCGGCAACTGCTTTTCGATCAAAATACGTAAGATACCAATAGCAGAACGACGTAAGCTAAACGGATCCTTTGAACCTGTCGGTGCTTGGTCAATCGCAAAAATACCAACCAATGTATCCAAACGATCAGCCAATGCTAAGCAAATACCAATCGGTGTCTGTGGCAATACATCACCACTGAATTTCGGCAGATACTGCTCTTCTAAACTGGCGGCAACCGCTTCTGGCTCATCGTTTAGACGCGCATAATAAGTACCTGCGATACCTTGTAATTCAGGGTATTCGCCGACAAGCGAGCTGGCCAAATCTGCTTTAGACAAAATGCCCGCACGTACGGTTTCATCGACATTGATATCGTGGCCTTGCTGCTGCATCAACGCGGCGATGAATGCTGCCAATTTAGCAATACGCTCAGACTTCTCCCAAATCGTACCCAGTTTGTCTTGGAATACGCGATTTTTTAGGCTTTCTGTGAGCGCAAACAAGGGCTGCTTTTGATCTTGTAAGAAGAAAAACTCTGCATCAGCCAAACGTGGACGTACAACTTTTTCATTACCTTCAATAATCTGGTTAGGATCTTTTGATTCAATATTGGTAATAAAGATAAAATACGGCTGCAATTTGCCAGTCTTATCCGTCAAGCAAAAATACTTTTGATCCGCTTGCATGGTCGAGATAAGCGCTTCTTGCGGTACTTGTAAAAAGCGCGCTTCAAAGCTTGCTCGTAGCGCAATTGGGAAATCGACCAATGCGGTGACTTCGTCTAACAAATCCTGCGGTACGATGGCATCAGAATTGACTTCATCTGCCAATGCTTTGACTTGGTTTTTGATCAGCATTTGACGCTTATCAAAATCTGCCACTACTTTTAGACCACTTAGTAACTCTTCATAATCATTGGCATGAGCAATGTTATGGTAGTCAGGGCTGTGGAAGCGATGACCACGCGTTTGCGTACTAGTCTGATGACCTTGGATAGTAGCATCGATGACAGTATCATCCTGCATCAATACTGCCCACTGTACTGGACGCACAAACTCGTTACGGCTAGCACCTGAGCGCATACGCTTAGCAATTGGCAAATTATCTAGCGCGGTCTGGAAAATAGCAGGCAGTAACTCAGTAGTCGCTTGACCACGGATAGTCTGCTCAAAACCGACATAGTCACCTTTATCGGTATTAATCGTCGTAAGCTCGCTGGCTTCAATACCCAAACCTTTGGCAAAACCCATGGCCGCACGTGTTGGGTTACCCTCTGCATCAAACGCCGCTTTAATCGCTGGTCCGCGTTTTTGCTCAGTGCGATCAGGCTGCTTATCGCTAATACCTTGAATCTGAATTGCCAAGCGGCGCGGAGCAGCAAAGGCTTTGATGCTATCAAAGGTAATATCTGCTGCTGTTAATTGCTCAATAACACTGGCTTGTAGCGCATCACGTAATGGTTTTAGGCTCTTTGGAGGTAGCTCTTCACACCCCAGTTCAAATAGAATAGTACTCATGACAATCTCGGTTTATTAAGAATTTTTTATATAAAAATTGAATGAATTATAGCAAAGTCGTGGCCATCAACAGTTGATGATATTATCATGGGACACTGTTTTCATATTGTGAAGCCATTAATGATAAACCATGAAAGACTACAGACTCTAGTTAAACAACTCTATAATACCGTTAACGAACTGGAAAATATGTTTCCTGGTCGACACTTCACCCCAGACGGTCATTTAGTGGGTAGCTTGGGTGAATGCTTGGTAGCAGATGCGTACGATCTGAAACTATTACCTGCAAGTAACAAAGGCTACGACGCTATAACGAAAGACGGTTTAAAAGTTGAAATAAAAGCCACCCAATCTAAGTCTGTTTCCTTTAGAAGTGAACCTGAACACGCAATTATTATTAAAATAATGCCAGATGGCACATTTGAAGAAATATATAATGGCTCAGGCTTACTTGTATGGGAACAATTTGCAAATAAAAAGCGACCTAGCAATGGTCAGTTTCAAATCTCTATTACTAAACTCAAAGCACTCAATGAAATGGTTTCCGACCATGACCGAGTGCATAGGATTAATATCTAGAATTTAAACTACTTATTCTCACCATCTTCTTTTGGCAAATACTTATCAAGCGCGGCTTGGCGATGCTCTTCATCAGCCAACGGGAAGCCCAGTTTGGCACGAGCTTCTACATAACCAAAGGCAACCTTACGAGCAAGCGTACGCACACGCAGGATAAAACGCTGACGCTCAGTCACTGAAATAGCGCCACGTGCATCAAGCAAGTTAAAGGCATGAGATGCTTTTAATACCATCTCATAAGCTGGCAATGGCAATCCTGCATCGACCAATTTGTCGGCCTGTTGCTCATAGAAATCAAACATCTCGCCCATCATTGGTACATCAGCGTGCTCAAAGTTGTAGGTGGACTGCTCGACTTCGTTTTGATGAAAGACATCGCCATACGTGACACGGCCAAACTCACCATCTGCCCAGACCAAATCATAAACGCTATCAACGCCTTGTACATACATGGCCAAACGCTCAAGCCCGTAAGTGATTTCGCCAGTGACTGGGAAACATTCAATGCCACCGACTTGCTGGAAGTACGTAAACTGCGTGACTTCCATACCGTTTAGCCAAATCTCCCAACCAAGTCCCCATGCACCAAGCGTTGGCGATTCCCAGTTGTCTTCTACAAAACGCACATCATGCACCAATGGATCAATACCAATGGCTCGTAGTGAGTCCAAATACAGCTCTTGGATGTTCGGTGGGTTTGGCTTTAGCACGACTTGGAACTGATAATAATGCTGCAGGCGGTTCGGGTTATCACCATAGCGCCCGTCAGTAGGACGACGTGATGGCTGTACATACGCTGCATTCCAACGCTCAGGACCTAACGAGCGCAAAAACGTCGCGGTATGAAAAGTACCTGCACCGACTTCCATGTCGTAGGGCTGCAATACCACGCAGCCTTTATCGGCCCAATAATTTTGCAAAGTTAAGATTAAATCTTGAAAAGTCATCGGTTGAGAGTCTTTATCTTGTGTCATCGAGGTTATCGCTTGGGATGTCATAGTTTCGGTTTTCATAGTAAAGCCACTGTGAAATGAGTATTATTAAATAAATCTCTGATAGCGCTCGCGCGACCTATTCGGCAACGACTCTATCTGCCTGCTCACCTTACTAAAAATTGACTATTTTATCCATATTTACATCAACTAAATTTGCATAGTGAGCATAAAACCTCGGTTGTATAGCGTATTTTTAGGCAAATCATCATGGAAGTCGCACTAATACAATAAATAAAAAAATACCCAAATGCGCTAGCATTCGGGCAGGAGGAAAATTGTATCTTGGGCATCCTGATTGATCAGGCTTTTTATTTTTTGGAGGTCTACTGTTTTTAGCAACTACGTCTAACTTAAACTTGACTCTTTAACTGGTTCAAAAAACCTAATTTTAAAAATGCCTATCAGGCTCCTATTATTGATAAGACTGACTATTGGCTTTTGGCATAATTATCCATAGGATGATATAAATCAAAATGCCTGGTACTGCTGCGCTTAACGATGAGATGATTACGAATAATACTCTCACCCATGTTGGCGACCAACCAGCATACTCTGCAATGCCACCCATCACACCTGCTATCATGCGATTGTTTGGTGAGCGATGTAATTTTGCTAACTTAGCCAAATCAAATACCTCTCTATTTTCTATTCTTGTTTATTTTTTATTCTATTTTTCTGATTGTCTTACGTATTTAGCCAAAACATTATCTTGCTTTGCTAACTTACGAATTAGTATATCAATAATTCAGGATTTATCTGTTGAAGGTATAGCAGTACTTTGTGAGTTTATGCTACTCAAGCTTACCCTAATCTGTCATCGCACCTTGCAAGCCCCTGATTTTAAATAGTTATTTCAAAATGTTTCAAAACCACCTTTGTTGCTATAACATTGCAATTTAGCTTTACATATCTTGTTACTTTTAATTTAATCAAAGAGATAAGCTCGCTTCATAACGCTAAAATTTAGTTAAACTTTTGATAGTCTGAATAATCTTTTAACTAACCAATTTTGCTCATTTAAGAAATTCTCAATCAAAAAACGTGCGATTCCGTGTACGTGCGATATACCTTATTTTTACAATAACCCACCTGCAAATACTCCAAAAGCTTTATACCATGCTGATAAGCAACTTAAGTTTTCAGACGTTCTATGATGAAAGTTATAACACTGCTCAACTGTTATTTAAAAACACCTTTACGAAGAGCATTAGAAGTAAAGAACATGGTTGGTATTACGATTCTTAATAGACTTCTGATTTGGATCTTGATAGATGTCTAGTTTGGATCCTTTAACTTAGACAGCATCAGCCATATTTTTTGGAATAGAGATAGAACACTAAGATTAAAATAAAAAAATAATAAGGATAACTATGTACGACACTGGACTGATGATTGGACATTTCGAGTCGCTGCATTTAGGGCAGATGCGCAGCATATTGGATGCAGCAGGACAAGCCAAAACCTTGCATATCGTTATTATGGCGCATCCATCGCCTCATCCAGATTTTACTATCACCTTACAAGACAAAGCGCGCTGGCTACAGATGGCCTGTGCCGATTTACCCTTTATTCATATTCATACTACTCATGAGATCGAGCTACCGCTGCACGAACATCTGTATAGTGCCAGTGATGATGTCAGTATCGATGTCGCTGCTAGTAATGCCAAATTGCAACGCTTAATGGACGCACTATCACTATCAGCAGAGACTGTATTGTTTATGGCGGAAAACCATCCGCTCACTCGCAATGACATACAAGAGCAGCTGCTTTTACCAGTCGTTACTACGCCGCTACAGTCTGAATTTGACTCTTATGCCATCGCTCATGATCCAGTCGCCCATTGGTCAGAACTTCATCCGCAAGCGCGCGTCGACTATACCAAGACTATCGCTATCGTCGGCGGTGAAAGCTCAGGCAAGACAACGCTAGTCCATAAGCTTGCCAACTATTATGGTGCCAGCTTTGCCCTAGAAATGGGCCGTCTGTATGTCGGTACAGATTTGGGTGGTAGCGAGGTTGGATTACAGTACAGTGATTATGGCCCTATTTGTCTCGACCATGCTGAGGCAATCCGAGAAGCTAAAGCCAATGCAACTGCCCCTATCACCATCGTTGATACTGACTTTGTCACTACGCAAGCATTTTGTGAAGAATACGAGGGTCGCACGCATCCTTTTGTGGCTGCTTGTATTGATGAGTTTCGTTTAGACCACACCATCATGCTAGATAACAATACGCCATGGGTCGATGATGGTATGCGATCTTTGGGTACGCCTGAAGCGCGTGGACGCTTTGAGCAGCGTTTGATAGATATTTTTGCGCGTCACGATATTACGCCGCATATGATCGATCAGCCCGACTATGACGCTCGCTACCAGCAAGCATTGTTATTGATTGATCAATATATCTATGGCAAAAAATCATAAACTGTACTGAGCATATTTATAATAATTTATTCACTAGCACATGTTATTCAACTAGCACATGTTATTCAACTAGCACATGTTATTCAACTAGCACACGTTGTTTAACTAATACATGACAGTTAGCACTATATTGATATCAGTATTTACTTTAGGGGAAAAGCGATGCGTATTCAGCTATTGGACAACATCACCGGAAAATGGGCGATGCAATGGATTATCATTTGGTTTATTTGCGGTGTCATTGCCTTATCCGCAGGTTTTTGGCTCACGACAGACCATACCACGCTTGACTGGTTTTATTTAGCGGTCTCGTTCATTGGTTTGGTTTGCGTGGTCTCGTTATCATTCCGCAAAAACGTCATGGGCAATGGCTTTGGTATGGGGGCAACGGCTGGCGAAGTCATTGTGCAGGCAACGTCTGGCGCAGTTGGTTTGATGCTTGCTCCACTATTTAACTTTTTTACCCATGTTTACGGTATCTTTTATTGGTCCAAACACACCGATCCTGATGGCGACATGATACCCAAATCAGCGAGTAAAGCTGTTTGGTTAATCACTGCTGCATTTATTATTATTGGCCTTGCCTTGTTTCCCACGATAAATGATTTATTAGCAAGCTATGGTTATGCGGTGGTACAGGATGATAGTAGTCTGTTTTTGGGATTTATCTCTTTCTTTTGGATTAACGTCATTGCCTTTGTTCTTTCTATTACCGCTCAGGCAGCTATGATTCTGCGTTATTCGTTTAACTGGTGGTTGTGGATTATCGTCAATTTTGTCTGGCTCATTGTGAATCTGATGTCTGGCAACTATATCTTTGCTATTCAGACTATGGTGTATCAAGTAAACGCCTTTATCGGCCTTTATGAGTGGCATCGCAGCGAGCAAGGATAATGCGTCTCCTATAGAAAAACCCCTTGGAAGTTTGAATAAAATCTTGCTGATATAGTATCAATAGTACGATTGAAATTGACTGTGCCGTCTATCAGATAACGTGGTAGACAGGCGCAATTAGTGCTACAACTGATATTAACAATTGTCTTCATACTGAGATTAGTAGCGAGTCCATTAGCTAGTATGAGTTACTCATCTTATTTACTAACAGGGAGGTTAGTATGTCTCGTCAACCAAAAATGTCCAAACGTACGCTAGAGCAACCGCAGGGGAGGTTATCGTACAGGCAACGTCTGGCGCAGTAGGCTTAATGCTTGCTCCATTATTTAACTTTTTTACCCATGTTTACGGTATTTTTTACTGGTCGAAGCACACCGATCCTGATGGCGACATGATACCTAAATCAGCAAGTAAAGCTGTTTGGTTGATTCCCGCTACCTTCATCATCGTTGGTCTTGCCTTGTTTCCCACGATAAATGATTTATTAGCGAGCTATGGCTATGCGGTCGTAGAGGATGATAGTAGTCTGTTTTTGGGATTTATCTCTTTCTTTTGGATTAACGTCATTGCCTTTGTGCTTTCTATTACCGCTCAGGCAGCTATGATTCTGCGTTATTCATTTAACTGGTGGTTGTGGATTATCGTCAACTTTGTCTGGCTCATCGTGAACCTCATGTCTGGCAACTATATCTTTGCTATTCAGACTATGGTGTATCAAGTAAACGCCTTTATCGGTCTTTATGAATGGCATCGCAGCGAGCAAGGATAATATGTCTCCTATAGAAAAACCCCTTGAAAGTTTGAATAAAACCTTGCTGATATAGCACCCATAGTACGAGTGAACTTGACTGTGCCGTCTATCAGATAACATGGTAGACAGGCGTAATTAGTGCTACAACTGATATTAACAATCATATTCATACTGAGATCAGTAGCGAGTCCATTAGCTAGTATGAGTTACTCATCTTATTTACTAACAGGGAGGTTAGTATGTCTCGTCAACCAAAAATGTCCAAACGTACGCTAGAGCAATGGCTTAGTGAGTACTCGGTCAGTCATCAAAACTTGGTCAATAAAAAAATCCATTGGCTATGTGTGCCGACGATCTTTGTCAGCCTGCTAGGTATGGGCATGTCACTATCCGTGTGGTTTACCTTGGTATTAAGCGCATTGGTATTATTATTCTATATGCGTTTATCTACGCCACTGTTTTTAGCCATGGGGATGTTTATTCTTATCTGTCTATCAGTGATGGCAGCGATGCCATGGGGCTTTAAAGCGTGGGCAGCGGTATTTGTCGTTGCATGGATTGGCCAGTTCATAGGGCATAAAATCGAAGGCAAAAAACCTTCTTTCTTTAAGGATCTACAGTTTTTGTTAATTGGTCCAGCATGGGTGGCTAACAGTTTGATGCAGCGTAAATAGTTGTCAATCTCTGCGTAATTTCTGCAGGAACCTAGCTTAGCTGTAGGCTATTGATAACCTCTACAATTCTCACCCTCAATAAGAAAATATTACCAATAAAAAAACGCCACCCAGAAATTACTGAGTGGCGCTTTTTGTTTTACGTAAACTTTTGGGGCTATTAAGATTTTAGGACTATATAAAATAGACTACCCTATCTTACGCACCAAAAACTTTCATACGCTCTTCGACTGGCTTAAATGCTTTTTCACCCGCTGGCTGCTCGATCGTTCCAAATACCAATTGTGCATTTAGCGTCCAGTCTTTATCGATATCCCAAGCGCTAGCTACTTTTTGATCGATTACTGGATTGTAGTGCTGTAAGTTTGCGCCAACATCGATACTGGCTAGTGCCGTCCAGATAACATACTGATGCATGGCACTGGTTTGACTTGCCCAGATTGGGAAGTTATCAGCATATAGTGGCGCTGCTTCTTGCATGCCTCTGACGACTGCTTGATCTTCAAAAAACAGCACCGTACCAGCACCGTTACGGAAACCATTGACACGCTCTTTGGTCGATTTGAACTTCTCTTCGTCACCAACGATTTCGCGTAACGTATCTTCGGTCATGTCCCACAACTTACGATGGTCATCGCCAAACAATACAACGATACGCGTCGATTGCGAGTTAAAAGACGATGGCGTATGCAAAATAGCATGCTCAACTATTTTTACGATTTCGTCGTTAGCTACTGGCAGTTGGTTGCTTAGCGCATAGATAGAACGACGTTTCTCTGCTAGCTGCTGTAGTGTTGTTAAATCTGACATAGTGTTTCTCCATGTTGTTAGTAAAATAGTTATTAATAAGAGTAATTTTTAGCGTTAATATTTATTGGTAAGAGTACTTTAATTGATAAAGCACTTTGCTATCCGATGACTACATAAATAGCGGTACTTCCATCACTAGCACACGGCTAGCTACTGTTGCGTCCATCGTAAAGCTCTGAGTATCCCAAATGCAAAGGCCGTCACGAATAGACAGGACTTGGCCATCTATCACGACTTCACCACTGATGACAAATACGTAGACACCGTTGTTAGAGACATTTAACTGATAAGTTTGCGATATACCTTCGTCAAAACTACCCATGCTAAACCAAGCATCTTGATGAATCCAAACACCTGCATCATCGGCATTAGGTGATAGCACTTGGCTAAACTCGTTAGGTCGCATGATATCACCCATATGCACTTGCTGATAACGCGGTGCGACATCCATTTTGTTTGGTATCACCCAAATCTGCAAAAACCTCACAGCCTCTGCATCGTCACCGTTCATTTCACTATGGATAATGCCTGTACCCGCTGACATCACTTGAATTTCACCAGTTTCTATGACGCCCTCGTTGCCGATACTATCGCCGTGAGCGAGCTTGCCGGATAGAGGAATACTGATAATCTCCATGTTACGGTGCGAGTGATTGCCAAACCCCTGACCGCCAATGACAAAGTCATCATTAATAACACGTAAGGCACCAAAGCCCATACGCTCAGGATTATGATAATTGGCAAAGCTAAAGGTATGTCTGCTTTTAAGCCAGCCATGATTGGCATCGCCACGTGAGTCTGCTGCATGATAGATTGTTTTCATAATTTATCCTTAGCTATCAACAGATTAATCCTCTATATACTTATTATCGATTAATCTATTTAAACAATGGGCTTATTATAATTATTAATTCTACATAGATAAACAACGCTAAATGCAATTAACTATTCTTTTTTATAGAACAATCAGAGCGGTTTTAACGCACTACAGATCTTTTACATATATTAGCACAGCTAATTTTATATAAATTACTTTAAGTTATGCTTATATAAAAAACTGTCTGATGTTGAGATTTTCTGTGAAAATGTTCATGATGCTCTTTATTTGAAACTACCCCTTTATGATTGTTCTTCGTAAGCGTATAAGAGGTAGATCAGCTACTGCTTGCTTATCGCTTATTGTCTATTGAGTAAGCACCCGCACCATGAGCAAAAATCATCAAAAACCCACCTGCGATCGAAATATTTTTCATAAATGAGATCATCTGTGATTCGTCAGTCCAGAACTGATGAAAAATAATAGCTGACACGATGCTAAACCCGGCAAACAAGAAAGCAATTGGGAGAGCTTTATAACCTAGCAAGATAGCGATACCACCTAGTACCTCAAACGCGATTACCAATGGTAATAACATACCAGGCACACCTACTGACTCCATATAGCCTTGAGTAGTCGCATAATCTGTGATTTTACCAATGCCTGCAAAGATGAAAATGATTGATAATAATAGACGACCGAGCGGTGCGCTAAATTGCTGTAATTTGTCCATAATGATGCTCCAAAAGTGTGTTTGATCATGTCTCTAAGTAGAGAATAGCGCGATTATAGGCGTTGACTAGCATGGGATAAACAGCAATAATCACAAATATAAGTTCTTGGGGTAAGAACAATCATGAGGCATCGATAATGGGTCAATTAGAAGACATGGCGATGTTTGTACGCATTGTTGAGGCAGGTAGTATTACCAAGGCTGCTGAGCAGTTAAATATTGCAAAATCAGCCGTCAGTCGCCGACTTAAAGAATTGGAAGAGCGTTTAGGCAGTCAATTAATTAGCCGTACTACCCGCCAATCTAAATTGACGCAAGCTGGTGAGCAATATTATCAGCAAGTGAATAATATCTTGCGTGCGGTTGACGCTGTCAATGAGCATGCTACTGACGCTCCTATGCGTATTGAAGGTACGCTAAAAATGACAGCGCCGTTGTCCTTTGGACTCATGCATCTGAACGATGTAATTGATAAATACGCCAATAAACATCCCAATCTGAGATTCGATCTGGATTTTTCTGACCGACGTATCGATTTGATTGAAGAAGGTTATGAGCTGGCCATTCGAATCGGAGAGCTACAAGATTCTAGCTATCAAGCAAAAAAGTTGGCATTGATTCGTTGTGTGATTTGCGCCAGTCCTGATTATTTGGCAAAAATGGGCACGCCTGAGACGCTAGACGATTTAGACAACCATGCGCTGTTGCAATACAGTCTCGGTCAAACCAATAGTATAAACTTGGTGGATACAGAAGGCAGAAGTCATCATCGTACGATAGATGCCAAAATCAAAGCCACCAATGGTGAGTTCTTAGTGGACTTAGCAGTTAAAGGTCATGGCATTACTTTTGTGCCGACTTTTATTGCTTATAAACAACTGGCGCTGGGCGAGCTGGTACCTGTCTTCAAACACTATCAACTGCCAACCCTAACCGCTTATGCCGTTTACCCAAAAAATCGTTTTTTGTCACAGCGTTGTCGTTACTTGATTGATTTTATTGCCGAGCAATTCGGTGATAATCCGTACTGGGATCAGTATTAGCCCATGTTTCTGTTATTCCTAACGATATCAATTGCTATTGATTTTGGGTCACCTTCCCCTCTTCTACTCTACTAATCGTCAGCCCCGTAAACCCGAATAGCAGCGTCAATAGCAGCGACAAATAGCAGAAGAACGCATAAGGCAAGTAGTCCAATACTGGCACCCCTAACGCCTGACTGATAAACACCCCGCACACACTCCAAGGTACCAGCGGATTAATCACCGTTCCTGCATCCTCAATCGTCCGCGACAAATTCTTTGGATGTAAGTGTAAGCGCTCAAACGTTAACCGAAATGCCGTACCTGATAGTAGAATACTCAAATACTGCTCACCAATCAGCACGTTAATGCTCAGTGCCGACATCGCTGCCGCAAAGATAGCTCGCCCTGATGTCGTCAGTGTGTCTTTAATACCAGATAGCAGTGCTGGTAGAATCCCTAGTGCCGTTAGTAACCCGCCCAAACTCAATGCCAGTATCACAATCGCCTGAGTGAAAAACATACTCTGTACACCGCCGCGCGACAGCATACCACCCACCTCACCTAACTCTAATGACTCAGCAGGTGCATAGCCTGCAAACAGATAGCCGCCCAGTTGACCAAAGCTTGGTGAACTGTGTACATAAGTAATAATCAATGCCGCGGCAATCGTACAAATAATCGTATAAATCGCATTGACGCGAAACAGTGCCAATCCGACTAATACGATAAAGGGTAATACCGAATATCCATGTACCAAACCACTGTCTATTAACTGACCTTGCAATATGGTCACTTGACTTAGATCAGCACTGGTCGTCTGTCCGGAGAACATCCAAAATAAGATCACCGTCAGTATCCACGCAGGGACTGTTGTATACATCATATTGCGAATGTGCTCAAACAGATCGATACCAACGACAGAAGACGCAATCGTACAAGTATCAGACAAAGGAGACATCTTATCACCAAAGAATGCACCTGATACCACTGCCCCCGCCGCTATCGCCACATTGGCATCAAAGGCATTACTCATGCCAATAAACGCCACGCCCAAGGTAGCTGCAGTCGTCAAACTACTACCCAAAGCAATACCAATAATAGAGGTCAAGATAAAGGCAGAGATATAGTAATACTCAGGCGAGATAAGCTGAAAGCCTACATACATGAGTGTAGGTATAGCACCTGACATCATCAAAGCCGCAACCATCAGTCCGATAAAGAAGAACAAATAGATGGCACCAATACCGCGCATGACACCTGAGGCCATTTGCGCTTGCATGTCATCAAAGCTGAGTCCTTTGTACATACCGATAGCCAGTAACACACAAATAGCTAGAATAAGAGACAGGTGCGGCACCCAGCCAAAGCCTATCATGGTGATGCCCATGATACCGATGACGATGGCGGATATGATAAAGGCGAGCTTGGCGCTGATTAATGTAAGCGGTTTTGGTGGCATTGGATGCCCTTATGTTGCTATAGGTTTAATTCGTTCAGGTATTAGTATGTGCGCATCTGTTTTTCAATAGTGATAATTTCTGTCTTGCTGATAGTTAGCGTCGGGCGTTACTTTCTATATTTCCACTATTAGCTGACTTAGGACAGATTTTACACATAAAAAAAAGCCTCACTGTGAAGTGAGGCTATTTGCGCTTTTTCAAGCCATATTTGGAGCGGGAAAAGAGATTCGAACTCTCGACCCCAACCTTGGCAAGGTTATGCTCTACCACTGAGCTATTCCCGCTTAGTATCAATCCGTAGTGTTGTTAACAACTACTCCGTCTCGATAGGCTGGCTATTTTAGCAAATATTCTGTGGGTGTCAACACCTTTTTTAGAATTTATTTCTAATATTTTTAGCTAAATGCCCTTTTTATCGGATAAATCAACATAAGCAATTGATTTAAAAACAGGAATTAATTTCAATTAAATGAAAAATATTTCACATTAATTATAGAACTTTAAGTCTGAGCTCTACTTCCTTTAGCTTCATAGTGGTCATAAGACAATCGATAAAGTAAAAACTCACTATTTACACTCTAATAAAAAGATATCGCACTTACAATCATACGCTTTATTGTTACTTTTCCTATCTTGGTTTTAGGTGGTTAACATTATTATACTTATGTCCAATGGCAGTTAAGGTAGACTTTTACTGTTTAAGCGGATAAATGAGCACTACTAAAAGATTAATAAACACGGCTCCCACATCTGCTGCACTATTTTTTAACTTGTTTGACTTTATGTTTTTCCATCTTATAGAGAGGATATTTTTATGAAGAAGTTATTAACCACGACAGTGATGGCCGCTTCGTTGTCAGCACTCACCTTAACTGGTTGTACCAGCACTACCAATTCTGGCGCAGTTGGTGTTGATCGTCAGCAGTTGCTATTAGTGTCTAGTGAGCAAGTATTGGCACTGTCTGCCCAAAGCTATGCCAAAACAATACAAGACGCAAAATCAAAAGGTGTGCTAGATACCAACACTGCTCAGCTAAACCGCTTGAAAAATATTGCGAATCGCTTGGTTGGTCAAGTTGGCGTCTACCGCGCTGATGCAGCCAAATGGCAATGGGAAGTACACACCATCAAGTCTAACGATTTGAATGCATTTGTGGTGCCAGGTGGTAAGATCATGTTTTATTCAGGCATCATCGATCGTCTGAACCTCACTGATGATGAGATTGCTGCCATCATGGGTCATGAAATCTCTCATGCACTACGTGAGCATTCGCGCGAGCGTCTATCACGCGAGTATGCAACCCAAACTGGTATCGGTCTTGCGGCCAGTATATTTGGCTTATCACAAGGACAGGCTGAGTTAGCTGGTACTGCGGGTAATTTAGGCTTGAGCCTACCCCACAGCCGCACTCAAGAAAGTGAAGCTGATCAGATCGGTCTTGAGCTGATGGCACGTGCAGGTTATAACCCTCAGGCGGCTGTTACGCTTTGGCAAAAAATGCAAAAAGCAAGCCAAGGTGAGCCACCACAATTCCTCAGCACTCACCCAACGAGCAGCAGCCGTATCGCAGAGTTACAGTCATTGATGCCAAAAGTTACGCCTCTATATCAACAGTCGCGCCGCTGATAAGTAGCTAATTAGCGACTTTTAAACTTCAGCAGTACGCATTTAGATATCATAGAAGCAAAGTGCAGCCAAAGCGTTGTGCTTTGCTTTTTTTAGTTATAGCCAGACATTACAGGCTTTATAATTGACAAGCATTGTAGTTGATAAGCACTGTAATCGGCAGGGTTTGCAATTGATCGATTTGGCAATCGCACTCTATCCCGCTTATTGTGTCTGTTATAATACCGATAAATATTATTTGCAGATTGCCCAATCAAATTGTACAAAATACATTGAAGGATTGTTATGAGTACCACACCTACTGCCGACGCACTTCATGCCGAATTACAAGCGCTTGTGCCGCAGCATATCGAACTGATCAATGAGTCGATGTCGCATGCCGGTTACTTTGAAGGTAAAGAAAGCCACTTTAAGCTCACTATCGTTAGCGATGCATTTGAAGGCAAAAGACTGGTCGGGCGTCATCAGCTGATATATGGCCTAGTAACGCCTTTGCTCACCTCGCAAGGCGGCCAAGTGCATGCCCTCGCTATCCATGCCTATACTCCGACAGAATGGCAAGGTCAAAGCCCTGCGAGTCCATTATGTGCTGGTCAAAACAAATAGCCGACTGGATTTGAATCGCAACTACATATTTTAAATTAGCCTATATACTGCAGTTTTAGAGGGAGCAATATTCAATGAAACATCTACATATGCTGATGGCAGCGCTGACAGTTGCGCTATTTTTATATCAAAGCTACTTAGTACTCAGCGCAGATAGACGCGCACCACGAGCAGTCAAAATAGCCACACATATTATCTATGCCCTGCTTATCCTGTCAGGTGCAATGATGCTAATGCAATTGATGGGTGCCAACGCTCCTGTACAGTGGGTGTTTGCCAAAATCATCTTACTGATCGCTGCTATTAGCTCAAGTATCAAAGCGTTTAAGGTTGATGCGACACCTGTGCAAAGAAAAACAGGTATTCTTATCGCTGCCGTTGCTTATATCGGGATCGTAATACTTGCCTTTGCCAAACCAGCAAATTTATTTTAATAAGCGATTTTCTGTTTTAATAAGCAACCGTTTTAGAAAGCTGTCGATATGTTGATGACATGATACGAAAATTTTTCATCATCGATGGATTTTCAATATCTTAATCGCGCTATTTTTGCTATCTTAAATAGATATAAATACAATCACTTAGCCACTGGAGCCATTATGAAAACGTTTACGACAGCGACACTACTAGCTGGCATTTTTGCGCTCTCAGGCTGTGCCTCTACTGGTAACATCACCCCGCAATATGTACCGCCAAGTACTTATCAAAATTATAATTGCCAAGCACTTGGCCAAGAGTACACTCGCGTCAACCGCTATGTCGAAGCGGCTCGCAATGAGCAATCGACCCTATCGGCATCAGGCGTCGGTGTTGGCGTCTCTGCTGGACGCTGGGGTATTTCGCCGAATATCAGCTTTGGTCTAGGCAAGAGTAACAGTACCAAAGCACGTGATGCAAAATTATCGCGTCTCTACGGTGAGCGTGATGCAATTGTCCAGTCGGCGCGCATTCAGCGTTGTAGCTTTGCCAATGGCATCAAGATTTATGGTGAATAAGCTTAAGCAAGTGCAAAGCTATCTACACGGCTAAAACAGTGTATGACACCGTAAAATAGTACATGACACCATAAAGTAGTACATGAAATAGCAAAAAGCCAATATGCATATCACATACTGGCTTTTTTATTGCTACGGTTTTTTATAAGAAAACATAGGTATTTGGATAAATAGCTTGGAGAAAAAGTAATCTAGCCTGACTAATACTACGATTGTAAGCTTTGCACCCATTGGATGATTTGATGACTTGGTAGCGCACCTGATTGACGTGCGACTTCTTTACCATTTCTAAAAGCAACCATCGTTGGTAAGCTGCGAATATTATAAGGCGCGGCTGCCTGCTCGTATTTATCCGTTTGCACCTTGGCAAAGACCACTTGTGGCAATTGACTAGCAGCGCTCTTGAACTCTGGCGCCATCATAATGCAAGGCTGACACCAACTCGCCCAAAAATCCACGATAGTCAGTACATCGTTCTTTTGGATAATCTTATTTGCTGTTTGCGCATTGAGCTCATGCGGACTAGCAGTCAATAATGGCTGACCACATTTACCGCATTTTGGCGCAGCGCTTAATCGTGCAGCAGGCACACGGTTGGTTGCTTGGCAATGTGGGCATACTAGATGAAAACTTTGCTCACTCATTATTTAATTCCTATTTTAATTATTTTGTTATTTCAAATACTGTTCATGAACCATTTTATATAAAAGCTAGTTACGTTGCTCGCTGTAGTTATAGTCGTCGTCGCGTTGATTGGTAAATAATTTTAGCATAGTTAATTGGGCTTATCCTTTATGTCAGTTGCTGTGCCACACCGCTATACACATAGCTCATTGGTCTTGGGCCGGGCAAATACGCTTCGCTCAACTCGTCAATAGCAAACCCACCTTCTCTGATAAGCGCTGGAATATCGCGATCTAAATGACATCCTCCCGCTATAGGTTTCCAAAAAGGCGTCAATCGATGCTGCCAACGCTCAACAGAAGAATCTGGTGCCAGTCCGTGCTCACAAAATAATAAGCGTCCGTTAGGTTTTAGCACGCGCGCCATTTCTCGGAGTGCCGCTACTGGATCATCAATACTGCACAAGGTAAAAGTCATCACAATCGTATCAAATTGATCCGTATCAGCATGGATACCTTTTACATCGACGGCTATCACTTCAACCGGAATGCCAATGTCAGCTGCACGCTCACGAGCCAGCGACTGCATTTGAGCCGCTGGATCCACACCGATAATAGAAGAGACTTTATTAGCATCATAAAACTGCAAATTCAAACCGCTACCAATGCCAATCTCCAACACCTTACCGAGCGCTTGCGGAACAATTTTAGAGCGCGCTTTCATGACATTGCCCGTACTACAAGCAATATCTATCATCTTTGGCAACACATAGCGCTCGTAAGGGTTCATCGCTTTCTCCAGTTATTGCCGCACTTAGCGCTTGCAGTTGGTCATACATAGCATCTAGAAATGGACAGTCTACAGGTTAGCATTCTTATAGATATCAATCATACGATACTTGCGTAGTGCTGCATCAGGTAATGATCTTCAGTTATTAAACTGTTTAACTTATCCACCGAGGACATTGATCGGAACTTTTAGATAACGTGTACCGTTGTCTTCTGGCTCTGGAAAATGTCCTGCATCGATATTGATTTGTACAGCAGGAATGATAAGGCGAGGCATATCTAGAGTCGCATCACGGCGCTCACGCATCTGCACAAACTCTGCTTCGTTTATACTGTCCTTAACATGGATATTTTCTAGTTTTTGCGCGGCTACTGTCGTCGTTGGGCAATGCTGACGACCTTTGCTTGGATAATCATGACACAGATACATGACGGTATCTTCAGGAAGTGCTAGCAGCTTCTGAATAGACTGATAAAGCGTTTTGGCATCGCCACCAGGAAAATCACAGCGCGCTGTACCGACATCAGGTGCGAACAATGTATCTCCAACGAATACCACTGTTTTCTCATTATCAGCGGCTAGATAAGCCATATCGGCACGTGTGTGACCGGGTACATACATCGCAGTGATAGTAATATTGCCAAGCTCTAAGGTCTCGCCTTCGTCTGTCAAGATATCAAACTGGCTGGCATCAGTGCGGAAACTCGTGTCAAAGTTAAAAATTTGCTTAAAGATTTTTTGTACTTCGGTGATATGCTGACCAATGACTAACTGTCCACCAAGGCTTTCTTTTACATGGATGGCCGCCGATAAATGATCTGCATGCGCATGGGTCTCGATAATATACTTGAGCGCCCAATCTTGCTCACGTACAAACTCAATCACTTCATCGACACTGCTGGTATTAGTTCGGCCTGACTTAGCATCGAAGTTCAATACAGGATCGACAATGGCACATAATTTTTGCTCAGTATCAGCAAGTACGTGGGTATAGGTTTCTGTATCGCTATCTAAAAAAGAATGAACTTGCATGGCGGCCTCTTTGATTATTTATACATAAGTTATTTATACATATTTTGGTTATAGGAATTTTTATCTTTAATTAACCCTTAAGTATGATATTCAGTCGTATATAATGCGTTCCTACGACTTATCTGATGCCACCAATATAACAACCACCATACAATTTATCAATTTATATAATGTAATTAATGATAACTTGCTATGTGGCGTGATATCATTGATAATCAACTATATATTGTTCAAAACATCATGGCATTTGTTACCATCTAATGTAAGGAATTTGTTCTGACTACTTCTATTTCAGCCGAAGGTACACCTACTCGCAGCACCACTGACGATGGGTCATCTGATACTGCAGATTTAGTACCTGCCGATCTTGCCAAGCAAATGCAGCAAGCATCGCTACAAGCCAGCCAACTACTAAAGTCGCTATCGCACCCCGATCGCCTACTTCTTCTCTGTCAATTGACCCAAGGTGAATATTGTGTCGGTGAGCTGGAGGATTTGGTCGGGGTTGGACAGCCGAGCTTATCGCAGCAATTGGGTATATTGCGTAAAGACGAGCTGGTCGCCACACGCCGCGAAGGTAAGCAAATTTACTATAGTATCGCAAGCGAAGATGCGCTAGCTGTACTCGATCTACTGTATCAACGTTTTTGTGCCAAAGCAGAATAACGCCGCCCTCGCCTAATTATTTATACTATCTACTGTGGTGATTGATATGTCCTCTATCGTCGCTCGTCTGATTCCAGCTTGGCTGCGTCAATACCAGCTCTCAGCGTTGCCGACTGATCTCGTCGCAGGCATAGTGGTGGGCGTGTTGGTCATACCGCAGAGCTTAGGTTACGCAGTGCTTGCAGGACTGCCGCCTGTCTATGGCCTATATGCAGCGATCGTACCTGTCCTCGTTTATGCGTGGCTCGGCTCTAGCAACGTGCAAGCTGTAGGACCGGTTGCCATTACCGCTATTATGACAGCCAGTGGCCTACTGCCATATGCCGAGCAAGGCACTGAGCAGTATGCACTGATGGCCAGCCTATTGGCACTGATGGTAGGTGCACTGCTATGGATTGCAGGCAGATTAAAACTTGGCTGGATCATGCAGTTTATCAGTCGCGGCGTGTCCGCAGGGTTTGTAAGCGGTGCAGCGGTCCTTATATTTGTCAGTCAGCTCAAATATCTGACCGACATTCCAGTCACTGGCAATAGTCTGATTGGGTATCTATCTACCATGCAACGCTATGCCAGCCAGCTGCATCCATTGACCTTAGCGATCGGTATTACCGCATTTACGCTATTGGTTGCCAATCGCTATGCAAGTAAGTGGATATGGCAGACGTGGCTATCATCGTCATATGCCAAATGGGCAGAGCGCTTATTTCCGCTTATTTTACTTGGCGTCGCTATTGTACTCAGTATGGCACTGCATTGGAGCACACATGGCGTTGCGACCATCGGTCGTATTCCACAAGGGCTGCCGAACTTTACGTTACCGCATATCTCAGACTTACAAGAGGCGCTGAAGCTCTTGCCGACAGCAGGATTGATGGCACTTATCGTATTTGTGTCGAGCAGCTCAGTTGCCAGCACCTATGCTCGCTTGCGTGGTGAGAGTTTTGATGCCAATCGCGAGCTGACTGGACTTGGGCTGGCCAACCTGTCTGGTGGACTGTTCCAAAGTTTTTCGGTTGCAGGAGGCTTTTCGCGTACGGCTATCAATGCCGACTCAGGCGCTAAGACACCACTTGCCAGTCTCGTCACCGTACTGGTAATGATGGCCGCGCTCATAGCCTTTAGCAATGCGCTTGCTCCACTACCCTATGCACTACTGGGTGCAACTATCATGGCCTCCATCATTGGCCTGATAGATATTGCGACGTTGAAATCTGCATGGCAGCGTGATCGCTTAGATGGTGCTAGCTTTTTGGCTGCGTTTGTCGGTGTACTTATATTTGGACTAAACACGGGGCTGGTCATTGGTCTAATGGTGTCATTCGCCAGTCTCATCTGGCAGTCGAGTAAGCCACATGTGGCTGTCGTTGGGCAATTGGGCGGTACAGGACATTTTCGTAATATCAATCGCCATGACGTCGTAACTTTTGACAACTTATTGATGTTGCGTATCGATGAGAGTCTGTTCTTTGGTAATAGTGAATCTGTACATCGACGCATCCTCAATGCCATGCAGCAATATCCCGATGCCAATGAAATCATATTGATTATGGCGGCCGTCAACCATATAGATCTGACCGCTCAAGAAATGCTTTGTACCTTAAACCATGAATTGGCGTTACAGAACAAGCGCTTACACTTTAGCTTTATCAAAGGTCCTGTGATGGACATCATCGGTCACACCCCATTGATTAGTGAGCTATCAGGGCAGGTCTATCTGAGTACCTTAGATGCTGTCGATGCATTAAAATAATCTATAGTTTGACCGTAATGAAGTCGCTGATACATTAATTTCACTCAATCTCAATCACTATTGTCGCCTACAACACAATATCGCTATGATAGCGCCTGTGTTATGCTAGACGCACTAAATAGGGAATCAATTAACCTATAAATCCGCCTAAAGAATGCTGGTGTATAGTCCTTTGATATTCTTAGCCCAACCCTCAATAATAAATATACTTTAACAAATATAACTGAACCTATTTTATGACCGATGATTTAACGATTTATAAGCAAATATATCCAAGCCAGTGCGTTAAAATTGCTGAGCTGGGTTATCGCTCAGTGCTTAATATTCGCCCAGATGCCGAGATTGAGACACAGCCTAATAGCTGCGATTTGGCAACGGCTACTGAACAGGCAAACCTAGCGTATCAGCATCTGCCATTTGATGATGAGCGTCTAAGTATGCTGACGGTTGAGCAGTTTGCCGATTTTTATCACTCAATGCCCAAGCCTATATTAATGTTTTGTGGTACTGGGGCACGCGCCAAGCTACTGTACCAAAGCGCATTGATGCAAGGTCTGTTATAACAACCGTCGCTCTAACCAACACGTTTTATAAACCCAACAACACCAATAAAAAAAGGAGCTCTTATGAGCCATGAAGTTAGCTTTACCGGACAAATCACGCCTGACCAAGTGCCTATGATTGCCGAAAATGGTTTCAAAACCATTATCAACAACCGTCCTGATGGTGAAGAGCCAAATCAGCCAACCAGTGCCGAAATCGAAGCAGCAGCCAAAGAAGCTGGACTTGCTTATAAAGAGATTTCTTTTGCAGGTAATGAGCTAAATCAAACTCACGTCGAAACGTTTGCAGATTTCTTTAATCAAGCTGAGCAGCCAATGCTGATCTTTTGCCGCACAGGTAACCGCTCAAACGGTATCTATGAAGCAGCTAAGCAAATGGATTTACTAGATGACTAGTGCAACATAAGTAGACTAGAAAGTTAGCGTATTTAGCCCACAGAATCTTGTGGGCTTTTTATTGCGCTTATCATTATGCTCAAAGCGTCATTAGCCACAAACAACCTAATCACTACCTAGTCACAGCCCAATCATTTCCCGATAGCTGCACAGCAACCTCAATAGTCACGACAAGTGGGTTACTATACGAGCGTAATACCGCTATTATCATTTGATAGGCTTGATCTAGCTTAGTGGTTAAGACACTTCATTAGCTAGACGATTAAATACCAAAACACATGGAATGTGAGCAGCTGTATAGTGACCAATGTTGCCCCGCTGCTATTTACTTTCAAAACGCCATCTTGGTATGGCATTTTAGTTTTACAAGGAATGTTTGATGAATAATACCGCGCTAGCATTACTGCCACTAGCCCTTGCCTACATTATGTTCACTCTAGGAGCAGGGCTAAAACTGAGTGATTTTAAGGTCATTGCCAAATATCCAAAAGCGTTCTTTGTTGGCTTAATCAATCAAGTTGTGTTGGTACCGTTGGTTGCGCTCGCAGTCGTATTGGTGACGGCTCCGCCACCAGCCATTGCTTTTGGGATTATGCTGATTAGTTTTTGTCCCGGCGGCGTCACTAGCAACATGCTGACCTACTATGCCAAAGGAAATGTCGCTCTCTCTATCGCGTTGACCGGTGTGGTCAGCATACTATCGGTAATTACATTACCTATCTTAATTACGTTGGCTTTTGATCACTTTATGAAAGATCAGGCGAACTCTATTAGCGCGATAAAGATTGGCCTAGTCATGTTCTTATTGACCACATTGCCCGTATCTCTTGGTATGCTTGCTCGCCACAAATTTACTGGCTTTATGGTACGTCGTAGCAGTCTGCTTAACGGCTTGGCCAGCGTATTTTTTGTCTTAATTGTCTTCGCTGCTATTGCCTCTAACTGGCAACTACTACAATCACAGTTCACTCAAATTGGTTTAGAACTTATCTTTATCATCGCTATTTTATTTGCTATTAGCATCTTAATCTCTAGAGTCCTAAAGCTCAGCTGGTTTGATACCAAAACCATCTCGATAGAAACCAGTATCCAAAATAGTACAACGGCTATTACCTTAGCTCCTATCATCATGGGTGTGAGCACACTGCCCGTTATCGCGCTGCCTGCTGCTTTGTACGGTGTGCTGATGTATGTCGTTGCGCTGCCCGTTATTTTCCTAATCAAAAACAAAAACTGATGATAGCGAATGTAAGAAATAAAAAGCGCCCTTCTCAATAAGTGCCCGTCTAAATAAGCGCCCTTCCAAACATTGGATGGGCATTTTTTTGTAATATGATTTACATGATAGAGACGTGGCTCGGGTTATAGACTGGTCAATACTCAATATTGAGTACATAATAAAATGCTACTGTTATCGCTTAATAGGACTCTATAATGCAAAAACCGCTATTAATTATTGGCAATAAAAACTACTCCTCTTGGTCGCTACGAGCGTGGCTGTTGCTTAAAGCATTTAATGTTGATTTTGATGAGCAGCTTGTTGAGTTGTTTCATCCATCAGCACGTCCAACGCTCGAAGCGCATTCGCCAACGGGTAAAGTACCTATTTTAGTCTATGGTGAAAAACATGATAAAGTAACCGTTTGGGACACCTTAGCTATTGCTATGCATGTTAATGAGTACTTTACGGATATTGATATTTGGACAGGCATTGTTAAATCTAACGCTGAAAAACGCAATAATAACCAAAGTAGAGTAAATAGCGCCTATTGCCAAAGCATCGTGGCTGAGATGCATTCAGGATTGACAGGCATTCGTAATGAAATGCCGATGAATATACGAGCAACGGCTAAGATACAACCAAGTAGTGTTTGTTTGGCTGATATCGCTCGTATCGAAGACATCTTTGCCGATTGTTTAAAAACTCGCTCAGCAGACAGTTTCTTATTCGGAGATTTCACAACAGCTGATGTGTTTTTTGCTCCAGTGGTGCTGCGATTACAGACTTATGCTGATGCATCTAATATTACTTTGCAACCACTTACCAAGCAGTATTGCCAAACTATGCTAAATCATCCACACATACAGGCGTGGCAACAATCAGCACTGACAGAAACTCGAATTATTGAAGAAGATGAAGCAGGCGAGATCATGTCGATAGTTGGCGTATTGGCGAATAACCATTCATTTTAGGCATAAATAATATCTTGCATAAAAAAACCACTTTAACTCAGTTAAAGTGGTTTTTTTTATAAGACATAAAGCGTACGGTTACTACTGTTTTTGGTCTAACGCTTCTTTCACTGCTTTTTTACCCCATGCGCTCAAATCGAGATCCAACTTCTCATACTCTTGCGCATCAAATAACGGCTCTTTAACCCCTGATTTTAACTGACTTGCAAAGTCGTCAAGTAGACGCTTAGCTCGTGGAAATAACATTATCAAGGCCAATAAGTTTGCTAGCGCTAGCACGCCCATCAACGGATCAGCGAAGAAGAACACTGCGGTTGCTGCAGGAGCCACTGCGCCCAAGAATAATACCGCAATCACCACAACTCGCAAAACCAGAGTCGCCATTTTAATATTCTTTTTAATCAAGAAATTAATGGCATTTTCACCCATATAATAGTTATACATAATAGAGCTTAGGGCAAATAGCAATATCGATATGGTCAGGATATACTGTGCCCAATCCCCAAGCTGGGTCGTTAGCGCTTGCTGTGCCAGTACAATACCATCGACTTCAGCACCTGGTTGATATACGCCGCTCAATAAAATCATAAATGCGGTGGCACTACATACGATTATCGTATCAATAAACACAGACAGTGACTGCGAGATACCCTGACTAACAGGATGAGTGGCGTAAGCGGTGGCGGCAATATTAGGCGCAGAACCCAAACCTGCTTCATTAGAGAATAAACCACGCTTCATACCTTGCTCAATTGCCACACCAATACCACCGCCCACGACAGACTCAATGCCAAAAGCATTTTTGACAATCATTACCATTAGTGCAGGCAGTTCTGTAAAGTTAAACGCGATAATAATAAGTGCCATACTGATATAGATTAATGCCATAACAGGAATGACAACGTCGGCTACTTTTGCAATGCGCTGAATACCGCCAAAGACAATAAATCCGCCTGCAATTACCAATACCACACCCGTTATCCAGCGGGCAATCCCAAAGCTTTCAAGTGCTGAGCCTGCTACCGTGTTGCCTTGGAACGCCACAAACCCGATAGAAAAAGACAGTAGTAGCGAGATCGCATAAATAACAGCAAGCCAGCGATAGTCTTTACCTAACCCATGTAAAATATAGGTCGCAGGGCCACCGCGAAAGTTACCATCATTGTCTCTACGCTTGTAAAGCTGGGCTAAGCTACATTCCACAATGCTGGTCATCATGCCAATTAAGGCCACAACCCACATCCAGAATACCGCTCCCGGACCCCCTAAAGAGATGGCAACAGCAACACCAGCAATGTTACCGCCGCCTACACGTCCACCGATAGAAACGAGCAACGCCTGACGGGCAGAGATTCCGTCGTCTCCTACTTCATCCGTTTTGAACACACGGAACATACGTTTAAAATATCTAAACTGAGCAAACCTACCTACGATGGTAAATAATAGACCAAAGATAATTAGCATAGGCACGAGCGCCCAGCCCCACGTTAGATCCCCGATTAGGGCGAAAAAAGCTTCAATGTATTCCATGCCTACTTTCCTTATAGTTCATGACGCTATGATAGGTTTTATTGCATACATTATTGCATCAACAACACGAGTTTGTAATGCAAATGTCGAATTTGTAACGTAAATACTGATATTTTCTGAGTGAAATCGCGTTATTGGCTCACGCAAATGGCTATTTCTTAAATATTAGGATTTTTTCTATATAGGCGTATTTATGCGATAGCATAAAAAAACCACCTCAACCGAGGTGGCCTTTTATACTGAAACTACACTGAACAGCTTACTGCATGACTAGGTATTCAAAGGCTGACAATGCCGCTTTACTACCTTCACCCATCGCAATGTTAATCTGCTTAAATGGTACGGTGGTTACATCACCACAAGCGAAGATACCTTTACGATCTGTACGGCAGCGCTCATCGATTTCGATCTCACCAAAGCGGTTTAGATCAACGAAGCCTTTGATGAATCCAGTGTTTGGTACTAAACCAATCTGTACAAACACCCCTGATAAATCACGCTCATGAGTCTCACCTGTGCTGCGATCTTGGTAGACGATAGATGATACTTTGCCATCAGTCGCTTTGATCTCTTGTGTCGCTGCACCGGTAATAAACTCGATGTTTGTTTTCTCTTTGGCTTTATTGATCAGTACTTGGTCAGCTTTCAACTCATCAGCGAACTCGAGTACAGTAACGTGATTGACGATACCTGCCAAATCTAGTGCTGCCTCAACGCCTGAGTTACCACCGCCGATCACTGAGATATCTTTACCTTTAAAGAATGGGCCATCACAATGCGCACAGAAAGCCACGCCTTTACCGATATTTTCTTCTTCGCCCGGTACACCAAGCTTTCTCCACTGAGCACCTGTCGCCAAGATAATACTACGAGTATTAAAAGTCTCACCAGTGTTTAGGTGGATACTGTAGTTCTCTTCTTCAGTCTCACCGATTTCTTTAACACTCACATGCTCTTTTAGTGTGATGTTGTATTCGGCCAAGTGCTTGACAAAGTTAGTCGATAAATCTGTACCATTGGTTAGCGGCACTGAAATCAAGTTCTCAATGTCTTGCGTGTCTTTCACCTGTCCACCGATACGGTCAGCGACCATTGTAACTTTTAAGCCTTTACGCGCTGTATAAATAGCAGCAGCCACACCTGCAGGGCCAGCACCGATGATAGTGACGTCTTGCTGCTCTAATTGCTCAGCATCGTCTTCTACTTCTGACAGTAAATCAGGGAACTGCTCTTGCAATTTTCCAATCAATTTAGCAGTGTCGATCAGACCATTAGCAAATGGCTTACCGTTTAAAAATACAGCTGGTACGCCTTGGATTTTGTTCGTCTCTACTTGCTCTTGGAACAATGCACCATCGATCATTTCATTGCTGATACCATCATTTAATAGCGCGAACTGGTTCAATGCTTGAACGACTTCTGGGCAGCTATGGCATGACAGTGACACGTAGGTCTGGAACTGTAGCGGCTTATTAAAGCGCTTAACTAACTTTTGGATGCCTTCGTCCAACTTTAGCGTATGACCACCCGCTTGCAGAATCGCCAAAATCAATGACGTAAACTCATGACCACCTGGGATACCGCTAAATACGATACCAGTGTCTTTTGATGCGCCATCAATGTGACTGACTACTTTGAAACTAATCGCACTAGGCAAACTATCGTCAGTTGCTTCTGCATCGAAATTGATTTTGCCTGTTGTTCCAGCAATCTTGGTCAAAAAATCTACCAATTCTGCACGTTTTGCATGCGTACCATTACCTAATACAAAGGTAATTGGGCGTGTCATGTTTTCGCTATAGCTCTTAACGGCATCTAATAAATTCTGATCTATCATGTTTGTTCCTCATTATGACTGAATATGTAACGGCAGCTGTCATGCTACGCGTCTAAATATGAAATGGTTGGTGTTAATAATTTTGTATAAAAGGTTATATATATAGTGGGCTCTTGCCCTTTGATGTGTCTATTATCAAGCGTTTAGCGAGTTTCGGCAAGCTGAGAAACTCAAACTTTATGTTTTATAAAACCAATCGTTTATTGTTTTAAATAATTAAATACAAATACACAAACAAATGATAGTGATGGTACATGGTCTATTTTTTCGCTACAATCGAATGGTACTGATAGCAATATGCATTATCAATATCGTGAAGTAACTACCTTTATTACCATTAAACTTTCACCCCTTCCAAATAAAGTCTCACCATCATAAGCGTCTTAACCATAACGTGCTTACGCTTATTCTAAGCTTGTACTAAATAACAAGGATGACAACATGACAATGACAGACACATGGCAAGATCACAGTGATATTATCGATGAGCTCAAGCAAAAGGACACGCATTTTGCGAGTATCTTTGACGAGCATACGACTCTAGATAGGCAAATCAATAAGCTTGAAAACGATGTAGTCAAGCATGCCAGTCGCGACGAAGAAATCGAACAGATGAAACGACGAAAGCTACAGCTTAAAGACGAGATTTATAAAACCATTGATAAAAATAAGGCACAGTCTCGCGCTTAATATTGCGTCTATACTTAGAGATATGCTAAAAAAATAATTCTAACAATACCTATGTTTAAGACGTAAAAAGACCCCATCAACTTATGTTAATGGGGTCTTTATTTGTAGCACTGCCTTAAATCAGGTGTTTAAGATACAGCGCTACTTTTATCTAAGTATGAAATACCTACTTAGATTTTACCAACTAGGTCAAGACTTGGCTTCAATGTGTCGCCGCCTTGTTCCCAAGCTGCTGGGCAAACTTCGCCATCGTTTTCGCGAACATATTGTGCTGCTTTCACTTTACGTAGCATGTCTTTTGCACTACGGCCGATACCGCCAGCATGGATTTCAGCTACTTGGATCAAGCCATCAGGATCTACTAGGAATGTACCGCGCTCAGCCAAGCCTGCTTCTTCAATCATGACGTTAAAGCCACGAGTGATTTTACCAGTAGGATCGCCAATCATTGGGTATTGTACTTTACCGATAGCTTCTGAAGAATCATGCCATGCCTTGTGCGTGAAATGCGTATCAGTAGATACTGAATATACTTCAACACCAAGGCCTTTTAGCTCGTCATAATGAGCGGCCATGTCTTCTAGCTCAGTTGGGCAAACAAACGTGAAATCAGCTGGGTAAAATAGGAAAATCGCCCAGTTGCCTTTTACGTCTTCTGAAGTGATGGTTTTGAAATCACCGTTTACGTATGCATCTGCTGAAAATTCTGGGATTTCTTGATTGATAATAGACGCCATTGTTGGCTCCTCTATAGTTAAGTAAATTGAAAATTATTTATATGGTTTTTTCAATTAGCCCTCTAGCTCTCTGGGCTACCTGACAAACTATACGCGAATTCTATAGTTAATCCAGTTAAAAGTTTTTAATGTGATGTTTTGTTTTATTAAACTTGTTAAACTATTATCTCTACATTTTATCATTGGTGCTTAATTGGTAATTTGCTGCCTTATAAAGGTTGACCAAACATAATAAATTGCATTAAAAACCCATTAAAAGAGAGGTTTTATGATTACTTTACGACAACTTGAGTTTGCCCTAGCCGTCGCCAAACATCGTCATTTTAAACGTGCTGCTGAGGATTGCAATATCTCACAGTCTGCACTGAGTTTGGGTATCGCAGAATTAGAAAAACAGCTAGATACTCAGATTTTTGAGCGCAATAATAAACAGGTATTGATTACCCCTATCGGTCAAGACATTCTCACGCGGGCGCAGCGAGTGTTTTCTGAGGTCAGCGATTTGACCACACGTGCTCATAGCCATCAGACGCCACTTGCCTATCCTATGACTGTCGGTATTATTCCGACAATAGCGCCTTATTTGCTACCAAAAGTACTGCCTGCGCTGCGTGCTCAATATCCAGAGTTCCGCATGACTATCGTCGAACAACAGACAGAGCGTTTGCTTGAGCAAGTACGCTACGGTCATATCGACACCGCTATCATTGCGCTACCTTATGCGGTAGATGGGCTACACAGTTTTGAGTTTTGGAGTGAAGACTTTTTTGCCGTGTTCCCAAAAGATGACATACATGCCAAGCTCGATACCATCAATGCTGACGAACTGGCGACTGCCAACCTGATGTTACTTGGCGAAGGACATTGTTTAACTGACCAGACGCTGTCTGTCTGTCATTTCGACCGTACACAAATGAAATCAAGCTTTTCAGATGCCAGTCTAAATACTTTGATTCAAATGGCACTTGCCAATATGGGCACAACGCTAGTGCCTGAAATGGCGCTCGATCAGCTACACCTGCAAAACCAAAATGCCGTCGCCATACCATTGGCTGAAGACGGGCCGCATCGCCATATCGCCTTTGTCACCCGTTTGAACTATGCGCGTGTCGATGATGTTAGCTTGCTTGGTGAGGTGTTTAATAAGGCATTTAAAGATGCGGTAACTAATAAAGAATAATCAAACCATTTTTACCACGGTCATAGTGAAAAAATAACATATGAAAGCTGTCTCACATAAGCATAATGAGCTTGGCAAGTGCTTTGCACAGCATTTGTCAACTATGACCAGTGATATCTCGCCAAAGCAAATAGATAGGCTTTGGCAGGATATCGTGACGCGCTATGGCGAACCACAACGTGCTTATCATACACTCAATCACATTGAGCAGCTATTGGTACAGTTTGATAATATTAAGCACGTTCTGGCTGAGCCGCATATCATTGCATTGGCACTGTACTATCATGATGTGATTTACGACCCAACACGCTCCGACAACGAGCTAAAAAGTGCAGAATTTGCGACAGATGCTTTGAGGCCTTATCTCAATCCAAAGCAATGTCGACAGATCCACGCTCTCATTATGATGACGGCTAATCATCAGATAGATATGTTGGTAGAAAGGGACAAATATAACGATGCGGCATATCTGTTAGATGTGGATTTAAGTATCTTGGGCGCGCCGTGGTCTGCATATGAACAGTATGCAAAGGCGATACGCCAAGAATATAAATATGTCGCCGATGACAACTACCGTGATGGGCGCACTGCAGTGTTACAAGGATTACTAGCACATCCCAAACTTTATCTGACTGATCATTACTATAATCAGTTAGAAACACAAGCTCGAGCTAATATCAAGCTCGAGCTTACTTCGCTCGCAGCTTTATAAATAGCTCACTACCCTGCCGTGCTAGATGTGAATTATAGCTAGGTTGCATAATATTAATATCAAAATGACTTTGAAAACGCTGTTGGTACTCTTCCTTGCTGCCGCCGAATGGTGGTTCTTCTCGTCCAAAATCCGTGTCAAATAACAATCCAACCAGCTTACCTTGTGGCTTTAACAACCTTGCCATCTGTTGCACGTATTCATCACGTCTCGATGGATTAATCGCACAAAAAAACGTCTGCTCAAGTATCCAATCAAATTGATATTGCTCAGCTGCCAAGCTAAAAAAATCCGCACAGATCAGATGTTCAGAGGGAAAATCAGGATAGCGCTCTGCAAACGCTTCAATCGGTGCAGGGGCAAAGTCAACCAGCGTGACATTGGTAAAACCTTGCTCATATAAGTAACCCACTTCATAGGCGTTACCTGCACCTGGCACTAGTATCGCCTGATTTTTTGCGCTTTCAGGTAACTGGTCAATATAAGCTTTGAGCGGTGGTGATACCTGCCCCATATCCCAACCGATGCTGTTCTTCTCATAACGCTGCTGCCAAAACTCCGCTTGGTTGACGTTTTCCATATAACATCCCTGTATATAAACCTGTTGATTAAATGAAACAATTTGTACCGTTATTCCTTATCATATCAGGCTTATTCAGACGTGTCCTTATTTTAAAAATAATAACGGAAATGGGATGATAAGCCTCTACACAGTGAAAGTTGCTCAGATGATATTGAGGTGCTTACTAGAACTATTTAGCTGATTAGATGGTTAAATAGTTAGATGATACGTTTAGTCCAGCTGCCCTGTTTTGCCCGCTAGGATATTATGCCATTGCTGATAATCTGGCATCGCTGTTGCAACCGTTTGCCAAAACGCTCGGCTATGATTGGCATGATGCAAGTGGCACAGCTCATGAACAATTACGTATTCGGTGCATTCGATAGGATAGGCAGGAAGATAAACCGATAGCCAAATTCGTTTTGCGCGCGTGTTGCAGCTGCCCCAACGTGTGTGCATTTTTTTTAACCGTATTTCATTGGCGTAAGCGCCAACGATTGGCTGCCACTTTTCAAATAGTGCAGGAGCGACTTCGGAGAGTTGTTGCCGATAGTAGGTGATTTTTTCATCAGGACTGAGCGTAAATGATTGCTCTGTACCCCATAATAAAACTGAATTATCAGCAGCTGAAGGGTCAGACGACCTGCTCTGTCTACGTTTGTATTGCTCTAATACTTGCGGGTGATTTGCAATAGCCCACGGCACCCGCTTAGCCACAGCATGCAACATTTGTGATGCGCTGACATGCATCGGTGCAGAGACCATCAACGTATGGGGCTTTAAGCGAAAATTGATATTTTTAACACGCTTTTGACTGATATGTAGCTCGATGCCTGCTTGTGCAAGCCGCTGTCTGACAGTGTCTAAATTGGTGTCTAAGCTAATGCTCTATCTCCTTGGCTGACTATTACTGTCATTCTAGTAATAGTCATTATTAATCGCCATGCCTATTCGTCTGTCGCTCTTGTTCAATGTCACTTATTATAACGCTTGTAAGTGGTTGTCAAACGACATCATGTGCAGTTGACTGTCTTTGATAATCCGCTCATGAGGTTCAACGTCGTTTACGTCCAACTTTACTTCTGGTAAAGCATTTACTCTTAACGCAGTTAACTGCCCTTGACCATCACTGACGATAAATCCTGTCGGCTCGGCATGTTTATCAGTTTTACTCATTGAAGCACTAGAATTAGCTAACACCGAAGCCCCTGCACAATCTGGCAGACTTACATCATCAATTAGCTTGCGAGTATGCAAATCATAAATCGCCGCACAGCCACCAATCGGTGTGGTCACACACAGTAAGTTACGCTCACTATCCACCGCCACACTAGCGATATATTGGTGGAAACGTTGCCATTGATTGTTTGGCATAGTGAGTGGTGTAAAGCTGGCGTCACCACGTTTATGAGTCAATACCAATGGGACATTGATATGTTTTTCACCTTGGAACTGAATACCGACCATCACTGTGCCGTCATCGTGCATGGCTAAGTGGCGCACACTCATCTGATTATGCTCGGGAGTCACTTGCTCAAGCAGTGTACCATCATGACGATTCAGATAAACCAGTGATGGTCGCATGGTATCTAGATTTAGCTCTTCGCGTGAAGCCTGCTCGGTTTTGATACCACCATTTGCAATGACGAGCGTTTCGCTATCAGGATGCATAATCAGTTCATGCGGGCCGATACCATATGAATCAAACTCTGCTACTTTTTGATAAGCATCATGGGCATCATAGATACCAATTTTGCCTGCCAAACTCACTGTGTCGTTCTCAGTTACATAGAGCAAGCTGCCATCTAAACTGTAGCAAGCATGACCATAAAAGTGACGGTCTACATCAGCTGTAATCGCATGTTGTACTTGCCCATTTGACGTATTAAGCACCCAGAATTTTTCGCTTGGACGGCGACCCATGACGACGACATCACGTCTTTGATCCACATTGCTATGCTGAGTTTGAGCTTCATATATATTGACAGGCAGAGGCTGAACAACGATGTCATGGACACGCTCAGGCATAGTCGTCTGCCAAACGATTTGTCTGTCAGCATCAATACCTACCACACCAAAGTCGTGCTCATTCTGGCTTGATGTGGCATGATCTTTTGGCAGTGATGCGACGCCACTGACCCAACTGACTGGTCGTGCCAGCATCGTTGTCGTATGCATGACAGCAAAGTAAGGCGTGTTACTTTTACCATCACCTACAGCATGATAAGCCTGCTTCCATGTTGCCGCTGCTTGCTCACAAGCATAGCGCAAGCGCGAAAGCTTCGGCATTGAATCAGGGCCAGCTCGTAATACCTGCAACTGTGTACAAATACCATCTACATAATCTTGCAGACTGGCATCTGGATGCTGCTGCTTACGATAACGATGGTGAATACCGACCAGCGCCGCCGTACCCACTGCTGTCAGCACTGAAGTCGTCAAAAGCTCATGAGCTGACGAAGTTCTCCCAGACCGATTAGACCTGTTCATCTGGTCATGAGTCTGGACTGCTGACACTGCTGTACCCGCTTCGATAGTAGACATTGTCTAATCGCCATCAGTGCTGTTAAAGCCCACACGGATACCAAGTGCTGGGATTAACTGGCGTTTAATCAGACGAGTGACATCAGTCAGATGATCGTACAACGCTTGTTGATCGTCCTTATTCGCTTGTGATAAATCTTCTGGCATTTGTGCCAATAATGCGGTTGTATCAGCAAGTGCAGTTGATAAATTATCTGAAACTTTGTTCTCGTCATTGCTGCCAAGAATAGCTGTCAGTACTGGGTCAGTCATGGCTTTATTAATCGTATCTAACTTAGCATTGATGATAGCGCGGCTTTGACCAGCAGTAGCAGCAGGTAAATGACCTTTTGCTTTACCTGTTAGACCGAGTGGCTGATCAATAGCGTTAGACTTCATAGTCTCAATCAATGACAGTAGAGAGTTAATCCACTGATTTAGGCCTCTATCGCTTTCTGCTGTTTTGTCTATCGCCAATAAATCAGTCGCGTTTTGCTGCCAGTTTTTCTCGATGGCTTTTAGACGCGTGCTCAACGCACTACTAGCGCTAATCACGTAAGCACACTGACCAGCGTCTAGACTGTCATTGGCAAACAATGCCTCTTCCAACCCTGGTACACCTTGTACGATAGCACTCTCGCCAGCAAGCTGCTCTGGCGTTAGTTTTGGATTGGCTGCGATTAAGTCAGCCACGCCACTATGTACGAGTCCGCGCTCGTCAGGATAATAGTTAATGTATAGATTGCTCATGCTAGCAGTCGCAGGACCGAAGTTGACCATCTCAGCACTCGACCATGCTTGTGCCAACACTAGCCACTGTGCACGTAATGCTTGTAGCTCATCGCCACTTACTGGAGCTTGGGTACAATGCTTCTGCGCCAATTCGTTCAACAGATCGCTTTGCTTGGCCACATCAGCATACGCAGGAATCACGATATCGTCTGCCACATGCGTCAAATACGTTTTTGCAGTCTCAGGGCTGATATCTACTGCAACGATTTGCTCAGTACTTGCTTTGCTGTTCTCTACTGAGCTGTCAGTAGCTGCACTGTCTTGCACAACTTTTTGGCTGTCTACATCTGCAGTTTTGTTGTCATCGGCAGGTTTGACACAACTGATCAACAGTCCAGCACTCAATGCAGATAGCGCCATTGCCAAAGCGTGGTTTATTTTCATAGGTTTCTCGGTAATGTTATAGGTAGTAATTTATAGCGTTTTTATACTGATTTTATAATAGCGACTTTATTACAGTGATTTTATTATAGCGACTTTAGGAACGCATTAAGCTCTGCGCGACCTTGTTTATCTAATTTCAATACTTGTTGCTTTTGCTTTTCGGCTTCTCCGCCATGCCACAAAACAGCTTCCATCAATGTACGGGCACGGCCATCATGCAAAAACGTCGCTTGAGGATCAACTGTCTGCGCAAGCCCTACGCCCCAAAGTGCTGGTGTACGCCATTCATAAGAATTGGCTAAAAATTCAACTTGGGCATCTTTTGGTGGTAGTTTGCCAGCAATCGTACGATCAGCGAGATCATCGCCCATATCGTGCAATAGCAAATCTGTGTAAGGATAAATCACTTGTCCATGCTGCTCAAGATGATCATCGTCAGTTTTTGGCAACTGATATCTTGGCGTATGACAGCTTTGACAACCCATGTCATAAAAACGCTTTTTTCCCGCTAGCACAAGCTTATCATCTGCATTACGGCGATGCGGCACTGCTAGATTGCGAGTATAAAATTCTACAAATTTAGCAACCTCATCGTTTACTTCAACAGGTGATTTACCATTGCCCTGTTCATCAGCACCTGTCGCTGCATTTAGGCATGCGGTCTGCGTTGGCATACATGACTCGTTAGGACGGATGTTGGACGTCAGACCCATGTCTTCGTTAAAGGCACTTTGGTTTTGGGTAATCAGCTTAGTTTGACCTGCTTTCCACCCAAATCGTCCAAGCGCACGCTTGCCCGTTTGCGGATCCATGACCCAGTTAAATTTACCACTGATATCACCATTGCTACTGTCGCTGGCTTGCTTTTTAATATCATCATCAGGTATTTGCTCTAGTAGCCCAAGTCCAATCATTGGTAGCGCCACACGCGGTGATACCATCATGTCATCATCAAAAGCACCGTAACCAGGTTTGGTCAAATTAAACGTTGGCACACGCAGCGTCTCGACATATCCGTCAGCAAAGGTCACTGGTTTATCTGTCCACTGCACCGCAATTCTTGCTTCAGCAGGCACGCCCTGAATACCGCGATCTTGTAGCTGCCCACCATACATAGGATGAACCACTTTTTCAATCAGCGAATCCTGTATCTGCTGGCGCTGCTCATCAGTCGTCGCTGGCATAGACAGACGAATCAATAAACTATCAGCATCGTCATCGGCAGTCATCGGCGCGTGACCTCGCCCGTCTTTGACATGACAAGACTGACAAGCGGCCACATTGAATAATGCGCCCAGTCCATCACGACTATCAGTACTAGCAGGTGCAACGACCCATGGCTGCTTGAAGAATGCGTTACCAATAAAGAACGACCCTTTGCGAGAAGCTGCTAGGTTTGATGAAGGCTTCGAGTAGCTCTCAGCACTGCTAATGCTAATACCAGAGTCACCGCCCTGCTTGATCTCTTGAGGGTCAAAGCTTACCAACTGCTGCATCGGCACGCCTGCCAGTGCTTCTATATTTTTAGTGTGTTCGGACGACAGCGATTGGCTGTTTTCACTGCTGCTTTCATTACTTGAGGCCTGCTCTGAAGCATCGCTAGAAGTGTCATCAGAAACGCTGTCAGATGGTTGACACGCACTGATAGCCATTGCACTGGCGATAATTAACGCAAGCTTAGAGGGTATATGTCGTAGGATTTGAGTAGCAAGAGGAAAATCAGAGGGGTTAACATAATTGGCGTTCATAGAAATTCAGTGCCTTAGCGCTAGAGTAGAACCATTAAAATTTTGTCATACCATCTCATTATATGTCGTCACAATCATTGCTTATCGACATATAATGGGGTGGTACACCGGCCAATTGGCTTATTTAATGCTCGTAAAAATGCGTTGCCAACGGTGGCTGACAACGCACGTATTATATCTAATCTAAGTATCTAATAAACAGCGGTTACTGACCTACAACGACTAATAAAACGTCGCAAAGCCAATGAAAGGCTTTTAAATAAGTGCCGCTAGCTTAAATTTTTCTTAAAACTGTGACCCTGCATCTGCGTCTAGATTATCGATACCAACTGCTTTTGCAGCGTTTTCGATACTGGCCGTCAGCTCTTGTAAGCTAGTGATGCCCGCTTCAACCCATCCACGACGGACGTTTTGTTCTTCAGCAGAGATACCTTCTTGGCTGGCTTGACCGACAGTTGCAATCATCTGGTCAATCTTAATGCCGTCTTTTTCGCCTTTTTCAACGATAACGTTGAACGCGCCTTCTACTTTATTGAACTCAGCAGCCAATTTATCAGCAGCTTCTGTGTGGCCGTTATCCGTTAGATAATCTTTGATACCGTAGCCGCCCACTGTCTTACCAGCGACTGTTGTATAGCTACCATTAAAGACGTTTTGGATACCGCGCGCATTATTGGCATAGCTCAAATGAGTCAAATCACTAAAGCATTCGTGCTCATCTTCAGTAGAGCCAGTAACAAAAGCGACCTGCATACGCTCAGAAGCAAGCTCTCCTAATGCTAGACTGCCCATTTGATACATAATTTGGCGCAGACCATTATCATATTTGCGCGCTATCAAATCACTACGCAAAGTATTTTCAGTATCAGGCTGCCACTGGGCTTCCATCGCGGTCAAATCATCGACCAATAGTTGAGTTGCAGCAGTTAAGAATTCACCACGGCGCTCACAGATACCGGCATCTTCATTGACGGTCTCACCACTAGTACACTGTCCGGCTTCAGTCACATAATCAGTGACTGGGCGATTACCTGCGCCTTCTCTTACGCCATTGTTGTCTTGACCCCACAGCATAAATTCAATCGCATGATAGCCAGTCGTTACATTGGCTTCACTACCACCGATTTCATTCATTTCTGCAAGTAGCTCAGGTGTGATTGTACTGGTATCTTGCTTGATACTACCCACAGTAATGCTGTCGCTATTGATGATGTTCTCTTGGCTGTTATATTCGCCTTCATAGTCGTCACCGACATAATCAATCAATGCTTCATCAAGTGGCCAAGCATTGATCTGCCCTTCCCAGCTATCGATGCTGTTGATAGCACGTTTGTCATTGGCAGTCACAAAGCCTTCATCAAAACGGAAAATTTCAGTTTGTGAATATGGCTGACGTGCTGCTTTATAGGCAGCCTTTGCAGCATCAAGGTTTTCTTGTGTTGGAGTGGCTACGTAAGTTTCTACCGCAGTTTGTAGCGCTTTGGCCGTGTCCAACGAGTCTTTATAAGCGGCGTGTGCCATATTTGCATAACTGATAATCAATCTATCAATATGTGCTTTTTCGGCAGCAGTCATCTCTGTATTATCAGCCGTCTCTGTGTTTGCTACTTCTGTTTGTGTTTCTGTCGCAGCATTGGTGTCTTCATCGGCTTGCTTTGTACAGCCCGACACCATTAACAATCCTGCAAGTGCAACAGCTAAAGTAGTTGGTAAAAGCTTACGGCTCGTTACTGTGGTAATCGTCATACATATCCTCAAGAAATATAGCAAAAAATTCGTTTTGGTTAAGTAGCCTCAATTATTTTGATAATCAAGCCATGTTACAGCAGGCTATCTTAGCCATGCACATTGACTCTCAGTGCGCACGATAAGACGTTTAATATTGCATTGATAGCAAACACTGACAAATTATAGTGTTATTGATAATCATTATCAATATTTAATTTAATATTAACTATATCTATCAATCATCACTGTTTTATTCAAACTGAAAACACAAAAAAAGAGCCAGCATATTGCTGACTCTTTTTGAAATACATGTGCTCAAATATCTAGCACATACTTAATAGCTATTTATTAGTTTACGCTCTGTGGTGCGTTAACTGTTAGCTCAACACGGCGGTTTTGACCACGGCCATATTCAGTGTTGTTGTCTGCGATTGGACGTGACTCACCGTAAGCAACAACGTTTACGCGGTTTGAAGCAACACCGCGAGCTGTTAAGTAGTTAGCAACTGAGTAAGCACGATCACGTGACAGACCCATATTGTAAGATGCTGAACCTTTGCTATCAGTGTGACCAGCGATAGTAATTGTGTTTTGGTTATACTGGTTCATCGTTGAAGCAAGCTTATCAAGCGTTGGCTTGAATGATGAGCTAAGGGTTGCATCATCAAATGAGAACGTGATGCTACCTGGCATAACCAAATCAATGTTACCAGTGGTTGGGTTTTGCTCAACAGTTACGCCTGTACCAGCCATTTGCTGCTCAAGTTGGCGAGCTTGACGCTCCATGTAGTAACCAACACCTGCACCTAGTGCTGCGCCGATAGCCGCATCACGACCAGTTTTGTCGCCGCCTGTTGCTTTTGAAATAGTTGCACCACCTGCTGCACCAACTAAACCACCTAGAGCAGCTTTATTTAGACGCTGTTGTCCAGTGTTTGGATCTGTTGTACAACCACTAAGTGCTAGACCTGATGCTACTGCTGCAATCATTAAAGTATTACGCATAATATTTCCTCTTAAGTTTAAAAAATCGTGCTTTTTATAAAGATTGTCCATTAATCTTTTTTAAGTACTTATCTACATTCCCCATTATTATGGCAACTACAACCTATCTCTGTGTAATATTTTGTCATACCTATGTATGAGAAGTGCAGGTTATATTTCAATGATTTTATAGGTCAAATCTTCGTGCCTTGCTACCACTAGTCACGTTTACAGCCGTACACTACAACATGTTTCTGCTAAAATTATATTGCTGAATTTGTCGGCTTTAAATAGTCATAATTTAAAGCTTTACGTTCATAATATTCTTGACTTGATGACTAGGACAAATTCAGCGACATACGGCTTATTATTAATCAGATAGACTGAAAAGGATTGAGCATGCGATTGACATCTACCATTCGAAAAATGCATAAACGTTCGCCTAAACTGGGCAAAGCTGTGTCGCTTGCAACGGCCACTGGTGTCATCGCCGCCAATAGCTTCGGTGGTAGTATTCCTTTATGGCTAATGGGCGTTGGTAAGGTCATTACTGGCGCCTCTATTGCAGACAAAGCCGTCATCAAAATTGCTACTCACTGGATCAGTAGCAACAGTGCCTTGATCGATAACATGTTGCCTCGCAAAGATTGGCGTATCAACCTACCGGACGATATTCATACTAATGGTAAATACCTGCTAGTGAGCAACCACCAATCATGGGTCGATACCAGCATCGTGCAGTATATTGGCGAAAAACGCTTGCCACTTACGCGATTTTTTACCAAGTTTGAGCTGATCTATATCCCTATCGTTGGTCAAGCTTTTTACTTTTTAGACTTTCCAATGATGCGCCGACACTCAAAAGAAGCCATTGCCAAAAACCCTGCGCTAAAAGGCAAGGACATCGAAGAAGCCAAACGTGCCTGCGCCCTACTAAAAGACAAACCGTTTACCTTATTAAATTATTTGGAAGGTACTCGTTTTACCAAAGCCAAACAAGCTCAGCAAAAATCGCCTTATACGCACTTATTAAAACCTCGTGCAGGCGGATTATCATTGGCTATCAGCGCACTAGGTGAAGATATCGATGGCATACTAGACATGACCATCGTATATCCTGATGGTGTGCCAAGCTATGGGGATCTTTGGAAAGGCAATATCAAACGCTTGGGCGTTGATTTGCGCTACATCGACATACCAGATGCCTTGTTCGAAAGTATCAAGCAAGGTGGCTACGAAAATGATGAAGACACAAAAGCTCAAATGTTCGACTGGGTTGAACAGGTGTGGCGTCAAAAAGATGAACGCATCAGCACTATGTTGGCAGATTTTGAAACCAATCCTAAAACGTAAAATGCCTAATGAGAATGCTCAGCAATACTAAATTGGCTGACCGTCAACTCTTATAAAATACCAAGCACAGTCTATGCAAGCGTACTAAGTAGTAAATATCGATAATGAGATAAAAAGTTATTGGGCAATAAAGTTGCGGGTACAAATGTCACAATAGTCATATCTTACTTTTGATGTTTGCTGTTAAAACAGCCATGCATCATAAGTAAATTTTAATCAAAGATGGGTTGTTTTTTAGCCTTATTCATTGATAATGTGACTAATCATGAACTCATAGATTTTCGATGTCTACTTTCATAGTAAATGGTAGTAAATATCGATTTCTGACCCATTCTTTGTGCCATTTATTACTTATAAGGTATGACTGTGCCCACCTCTACTACTAGCTCGCCGTTAGCTACCGAATCTGTTTTGAGTCAGCCTCCTTATCCAATAAGTGATGAGCCGCCAAAACCGAACCATCCAAAGCCGAGTCGCTTTAAGCTCACTTACGATATTGTCATGATTATTGCCATCAGTATTGATCTGCTATTGATCAGTATTGATGCTATTTTGATGAGCAATTTTAGTAGTAATGCTGCAGAATGGCTAACCATCAGTGAAGCGCTCAATTGGTATCAAACAACCCTACATGATCCTCTACGCACTGCTGGAGGATTTTTTACTATCTTTTTGGTCGTTGAGTTGCTATTGCGCTGGGCGATTGCCATCAAACAAAAAGTCTATTATCGCTGGTTCTTTTTTCCCTTTGTTCATTGGTATGAAGTATTAGGCTGTTTTCCGCAGCTACGTGCTTTACGACTGCTGCGAGCGGTGGTTATTGGACGACGTCTATATCAGCTTGGCTACCAAGTACTGCCCCAGACGTGGATCAATCGAATCAAGTTCTATATTGACCTACTGTTAGAAGAGCTCTCCGATCGCGTTATTTTGACAGCGATACAAAACTTTCGACAAGAGCTAACCAGTTCAGACACGCATAAATCATTCATTGAGTCGACGATTGCAAAAAATCGAAATGAGATTGAAGCGGCCGTATTATCCGTGCTGCGTACAGAACTTGCACCGAAGCTGCAGGAACTGACTGCCTCATCAGGTGGCGGCAGTATATTGGCGAGCGAAATGGGTAATGCTATTGAAGAAGGATTGGCCAACACACCTGAGTTGCGCCGCTATCTACGCATGATACCGATCGCGGGCAGCCTTATTGAATCACAGCTACATCACGTCGGGCACAATATCGGTGAGAACGTCGTAAATGCATTAAACAAGCGACTTTTAGACCCTAAGCGCTTGGATATATTAATGATGGAAATTGCTAGCGGTATTGCGCAAATAGATACCAATAATACAGCGCTAGATACCTTAATTTCTAGTATCATTGATGACAGTTTGACTGCGTTTGAAGCGCAAGTAAAAGTGCAGCAATGGAAGCACCAAGATATGCTAAATCTATAGTTTAGCTATCTAATAGCATGATGTAATAAGAGACATAATACTGTGACAGAATTATTTTTAAGGGTTTGTATATGACAGTTTCAGCTAACGATAACCAGACTGCACCAGCGCTAGCTTTCTATGGCAAGATGCTGACGTTTTCACGCGTACAGTTTAGTACAAGCGATCTAGCAGCTATAGAAGCTCAGCTAACTGAAACGCTCAGCAATAAATCGAGCAATATTCCTATCCTTATTGATAGTGACGTTGAGCAGGATTTATCAGCACTAGTAGAGCTGTTATGGGCATGGGGATTGCAGCCTATTGGCGTGGTGACAGGTATGCTTGATGCGCAAGCACGTGAGCAGCGCTTAGCGATATTCCCAGCAGATGGTAAGCGTATTGAGCGTATTTTACCAAGTAAAAAAGCCCCCGTTCCTACCCAACCATCACCAGAAAACGATAACGCCGAAGCAGTTAATGCTCATAGCGTCGATGATACTTCTACCACGAGCGAACCTGCTACTGAAACCACACTATCTAATATGCCCAACGAGACATTGGTAAGTACTCAGCATATTACTAGCTTAATCTATGATCAAATGCTGCGTTCAGGACAAAGCCTCAATCACGTTGGTGGCGACTTAATTTTGACCAGTAGTATCAATAGCGGGGCTGAAGCGATTACTGATAATAGCTTACATGTATATGGCCGTGCACAAGGGCGTTTGGTGGCAGGCGCAACAGGGGATAAAGATGCCCGTATATTCTGCCAAGTTTTTAATCCGTCACTGGTGTCAGTAGCAGGAACCTATTGCTTACGAGACAACTTACCTGAGCATGTCATCGACAAGTCAGTGCAAGTAAAATTTGTAGAAGGCGAAGGCCTAGTATTTACCGTGATGGATGAAGCTTAAGACGCTATTAAAAATAATACACCGTGAAGTGACTTTATAGAAAACTAAGGTAGTTAAGCTGCTCTATTCGACAAGCCAAAAAACATAGTTATAACCCTACTAATACCACGCAGAGAGGCTAATTGAGCGATACATAGGTTGTTTTTCTGCTTTAGTATCGAGCTGCTATAAATTTTTGTTTATTTATGCTAGGCTAGCTTCGAAGATAGTGTATATATGTTAGGTGAATAACATGTAATTTTGCTATTTATATAAAAGATATCCCATTGATTCATAGGAGTGTGCCATTGTGGCGAAGATAGTTGTAATCACTTCAGGTAAAGGCGGTGTGGGTAAAACCACGACAAGTGCTTCTTTTGCCGCTGGTTTGGCGTTACGTGGCTATAAAACGGTTGTTATCGACTTTGATGTAGGTCTACGTAATCTAGACTTAATCATGGGTTGCGAAAACAGAATTGTTTATGACTTCGTAGATGTCATCACTGGAAATGCGCGTTTGTCGCAAGCACTTGTCAAAGACAAACAGCTTGAAAACTTATATATCCTGCCAGCCAGTCAGACACGCGATAAAGACGCACTGACAGACGAAGGGGTATCAGAGGTAATGGCTGAACTCTCTAAACAGTTTGACTATATCATTTGTGACTCGCCTGCCGGTATCGAGCGCGGTGCACAGCTAGCGATGTATCATGCGGACGAAGCTATTATTGTCACTAACCCTGAGATCTCTTCAGTGCGTGACTCAGATAGAATCATCGGCATTCTGCAAAGTCAGACGAAAAAAGTAGAAGAGAACCAAGGCACTGTTCGCGAGCATTTGATTATCACTCGTTATAATCCTGAACGTGCTGCTGCCAATGAGATGATGGATATCGATACTATCTCAAATGATATCCTAAAAGTTCCACTACTTGGGGTTGTTCCTGAAAGCCATTCAGTGCTTGAAGCGTCCAACCATGGCGAACCAGTTATTCATTATACCGACTCTGTTGCTGGTCAATGTTATGAAGACATTGTCGCCCGATTCTTGGGTGAAGAGCGTCCACTACGTCATATTGACGTGAAGAAAAAGAGTCTATTACAGCGCTGGTTTGGGGGATAATGATGACTAAGAAAAAAGGATTTTGGAGTAGCCTATTTGGTACTGACGACAACAGTAACGCAGGTAGCGCAAATTTAGCAACTGAGCGTTTAAAAGTTATCGTTGCTAGCGAAAACAGATTGAACAATCGCTTAACGGTTGATCGTATCGAGAAAATGAAACGTGAAATCTTAGAAGTCGTGAACAAATACGTTAACGGTGTGCAGATTGATGATGTCAATATCAACCATCGTTCTGAAGACAGCTTAGATGTGTTAGAGATGAATATCAATTTGCCTGAGCATAAGAAATAACGTTCTAACAGTACGTATTTCTACAATGGATAAAAAAAGCCCCAAGTTTGATACTTGGGGCTTTTTAATGTTTATCGATTATTTCATACGGGCAATAAGATTGTCTTTTTTGACAAACTGATGGTATAACGCGGCTGCTATATGCAAGACCGTAAAACCAATAATCATTGGCCAGATAATCTCAGTATGCAAGTTATTGTAAAAACGAGCCAAGCTTCTATCTGGGGTTACGAATACAGGGATCTGAAAGATACCGAAAATATCAACCGGTCGACCGCCATATACTGCCATCAGTAAGCCAACCATTGGCATAGCAATCAGTATGGCATAGAGAGCAAAATGTGACAGCTGAGATATGAGCATTTGCCATTTTGGCATGGCTAACGGTGGTGGTGCCTTAGTAAAAACGCGGTTGATGACTCGGGCAATCATCCAAAATAGCAGGCTCACACCGAACGCTTTATGATATCCAATAAACAGATTGCTATCTAAATTCTCATATAGCAGTATCATTATCCATGTGGTTAACAGTAAGGCTGCACTAATCCAATGAAAAATACGGCTACTAACCGACCACTTTGATACATTCGAGTTGGCATTATTCATGAGTGACTCTACTACCTTTATCAGGAATTATCTCTAATCAGTTTTATTAGCCAGTTAATAACTCTTCAATAGATGAAGTCATTAACATTACTGGCTCACTATTTATAGAATGGAGAATACCTTAAATACAGGTGAGAATCTAGCCATCTAAATCAATCAGGTGATAGGCAATTTTATCCAAATCTGGCACTAAATAGATTTCGTCATCAATCATCACTGTTTGATATAGGTAGGATGAGACGTCATTTTTATCGAAATACTCTTCCCTACCTTCGATATTAGCACCACTAAGTTGTTCAGGTGTCTCTACGTCTTTCACTTCAGAAATTCGTGCTTGCAGCTGACGCAAATCACCTGCCGTCTGTAAGGCAAAACGGTGGTCAGTCGTATTACCTTCCAAAACAACCATTTTGTCTGGGGTTTGATCTTGCAGTAGCAAATGAAATACAGCCAAATCTTGCTGTTGCCAGTCGTATCTAGAAACTTGCTGCTGAGACTCATCCACACTCAAAATCAGGTTACTTGGAATGATCCAGTCCGGCTGGTTAACGGCTGGAACAATAGTGACGTCAAGCATACCGTTGTTGGTAGTCAACAGACTCACAGCCTCAAACGAATGTTTTAAAATTTGTGTCATACGTCACTCGCAATAAGTTAATGTGAACGGCTAGCTGCCCTTTCACCAATGTAATCGGTTAGTTTTTTTGCTAAATCGGTAGGGCTACCAACAAAGTTGCAATAGCCTGAGTCAATGATAGCCTGAGGCTGACTTGGACATGCACTCAAGCTCGGATCTTGTGCCCATAATTGACTGTTATTGTCTTGGATTAAGTCTAGATACTGAGAGCCATCATTACCCATACCTGAAAATATAATATTAATAAGCTCGCTACCATGAACATCACTGGTATTTTTGAGCAGCTGCCCGATTGCAGGCTTATATTCACCATGCCAATCTTGATCCAATAGTATCACGCGACCTGTTGAATCACAGACAACTTGCTTATCAATAGGAACTATCAGACACTCTCCTGCACGTAGCCGCTGTGAAGAAGCGATAATCTTACAGCGCCAGTCATTATGACGGTTAAGTATGCGGGGCAACGTACCAATCATAGCTTGATTGAAATGATGTGCCAATAAAATACAAATTGGCAGTGTGGCTGGCACATTATCTAAAAATTCTTTAACCGCGCTAGGACCACCCATAGAAGCACCCAAAAATACGACATAATGCCAGTCAGTATCAGCACTCTTGTAAATTGGAGCATCTACCAGTATTGGCAAGTCAAGCAGTTGAGCAAATTTACGCTTTAACTTACGCTGCCATTTTGCATATTCTTGGGATTCATTTAGATACGGAGCTTGACTGAAACCCACTAGTACTGCTGCTGGTTTAGATGCCACCGTCGCTATTGCCACACTGTCATCATAATCACTGTCTATCAGCCAAATATCGATAGCTGAATTAGAAAGCTCACCTGTTTCCTGCCACTGTGCTCGTGACACACAGCCGACTAGCATAAAGCCGAACCCACGTACCGTATCTGAAAAAGCCATGCGCTGGCGGTGGTCTTCTGCCACCACCATCACTTTAATATCGTTTCTATTTTTTTTTCGCAGCGCTAAAACACGTGCATTATCCTTCATTAGTCAGGCTGACCCCTTCACCTAGTAATTTTTGCATTTTATCAAGCAGCTCTTTTTCTTGGAATGGTTTACCCATATAGTCATTCACACCAATCTCTAAGGCACGCTCACGATGCTTTTCGCCAGTACGTGATGTTATCATAATAATTGGAATTTGCTTTAAACGATTGTTATGTCTGACTTGAGTGGCGACCTCGAAGCCGTCCATACGAGGCATTTCGATATCAAGCAATATCATGTCTGGTGTCATATCTTGCAATATTTCAATTGCGTCAATACCATCTTTAGCGACTGCCACATTGAACCCTTGACGCTCTAAGAAACGTGAGGTTACTTTACGTACCGTCACTGAATCATCGACGACTAGAATAGTAGATTTAGACTCTATACGTCCTCTTTTAGCATCAGCAGCTTTCGTAATATTCTTGACCAATTGCGCATTACGCATAAGAGCAATAAGATCTAAGATGAGCATGACCGAGCCATCACCCATGATAGTAGCAGCTGAAACCCCTGGAATATTTGATAACTGTTGGCCTAAAGGTTTGACAACAACTTCTATGCGCGAACCTGCAATCTGATCCACTTGCAAAGCAATATTCTGTCCGGTACGGTTTTTAATAATGATAAGCGGTAAGCTAGTATTGGTATTTACGACCAACTCATTTAACTTATTGCCTGATAAAATTTCATTTAGATAACGTACTCGATACTCAGTGTCTTCAAAATTCAATGTGGCATCATTTGATTGATAATAGTCATAGAGCTTTTCTGGGTTCACTCGAACCACGCGCTCAATCTGTACCAATGGAATCGCATAGTAGCGATCTGCCGCACGAACAACCAACGCGTCAGACACGGCTACTGTCAATGGTAGGCGCATTGTGAAGCTTGAGCCTTTACCCAACTCTGAAACGACGGATACCGCTCCACCTAGTTGGCGAATCTCACTAATAACAACGTCCATACCAACGCCGCGTCCAGAAATCTGAGTTACTTGCTTACTCGTACTCAATCCAGCGTTGAAGACGTATTGCATAATATCAAGGTCTGACAAACTATTATCGTCCGCATCAATTAGACCCTGAGAGATGGCTTTACTACGTACTGCTTCAACATCAATACCTCGCCCATCATCTGTTAATTGAATGACAATTTCACTACCTTCACGACGGACCTCAAGCGTAATACGACCGCTACGCTCTTTGCCTGACTTCAGACGAGTTGACGTGGTTTCAATACCATGGTCGACAGCATTACGTAGCATATGCTCAAGCGGTGACGTAATGCGCTCTAGGATGGTTCTATCCATCTCGTCATCAGCATTAATGATGGTCAGTTCAACAGACTTATTAAGCTCATTAGCTGTTTGACGTACGATACGTTCCAGACGTGGCGTCAAGCGCGTAAATGGCACCATACGTGAATTCATCAAACCGTCTTGCAGTTCCGTCTGGGTACGAGATAGCTGTAGTAGCAGGCTTTCGCTATCACGTGTCTTTTCTAATAATGTATGGTTAATATCAACCAAATCCGAGGCTGACTCTGTTAAAGATTTAGACAGCTGATTCAAAGATGAGTATTGATCCATTTCTAGAGGGTCAAAGTCTTCATTATCGATAAGCTCCTCATCTATCTGAGACAAAATCTGTGCTTCTAGCTCGATCTCCATACGACGTAGCTGATCTGCCAAACGTTGTACTGTCGTACCCATCTCTTCAATACTGTTTGTTAAACTACTGATACCCATATCGATACGAGCACGGTTAATCGCTGACTCACCAGATAGATTAATCATGTGCTCAATCAAACCACCTGAGATACGAATCATCTCATTGCTACTAGCGCTCTGATCTTCCTCGTGAGTATCTCTAAGCATAGACGGCATTTCACTGATGTCTTTTGCAAGATACTGTGAATCTTGGTTTTCTTTGGCAATCAAGATTGCTTCACGCTGGGCTTGTATAGACTCTTTAGGTATCGTTTTTAGGCTATCAGGGTTTCTACCAAATTGCTCCAACGCTTCAATCAACAACGTAGGCGTTGGTGGGTTAACATGTTGTTGAAGAATAAATACTGCATCAGCTAGCCAGTCATGACTCGCAACCAGTAATTCTAATACTTTTTTGGTGGCTGGACGTCGATTACTGACAAAGTCTGTATAAACTGACTCCATTTCATGAGCCAAGTCAGCAATACCAGAGGCAGTGACCATTCGTGCGCCACCCTTTATAGTATGCAAGTCACGTTGGAGTGCTTGTAACGCTGTGGTATTACTTGTGTCTTTTAAGAACAAGTGCAGATACTTATTACGATTGGTAAGCTCTTCTGCCTCTTCTAAAAATACTGCCAATATATCAGGATCAGGGAGTCCGTTAGCCCATGATTGCTTAATCATGCTATCCAGACTTAGGGTACTCAATGCCTCGTTATCACTGTCAACAACATTGGCAGCAATGCTACGCTCTGTAGGTGCAAAATGATTTTTCGGTACTGGTATGACTAGATCGACTGCCTCTGGTAACATTTTTGCTTTTTCAAGCTGACGCAACTGTTCAATTAACTCTGGAGTAAAGAAAGATTTCTTATGACTCACAATATGCATCACTTGTAGTGACATCGTGTCTTGCACCATTTGCATGATTTCAAGCCACTGCGCGGTTGGCGCTCTTCGGTTTTCTACAAACGACTCATAGACACTTTCTGCTTCGTGAGTCAAATCACCAATACTACGGATACCAGCCATCCGTGCACCACCTTTGATCGTGTGCAAATGACGCTGTAGAACTTTCAGCGCATTGGTATTTGTGATATCGGCACGCCATTTATTGAAACTTTCATCTAGTGCAGTATCAAGCTCTTGTGCTTCTTCTAAAAATATTTCTAATAGCTCGATATCAGTATCAATAGTCTCAAACTGTAGCTCAGTTGCTGGAACAACTCTAACGGTGAAGCCAACGTCCTCGTTTTCATCCTTTTCTTGATAAATACTCTGTAGATCATCAATGACTTGTTTATCTATTTTTAAGGAAGTACTTCCAGCTAAGGCATCAAATAAGCCAATTAGCTGAGCATGACCTGCATGCAATATCGCTTGAATGTCTTGATTTTGAGCTATATCGATATGATTACTTAAATAACGATACGCATTACCCAGCTCATCTAAAATTGTGACGAATTTTGGAAATGCTTGCGCTTTTTCCTTGAGAGAAGCTATTTGAAAGACTTGCTGCTCTATATAGTCTTGAATCTGCTCTATCTCAGTATGATTCAACGCATCATCTAATTCCCACTCAGCATCGAGCAACGTATCAATGTTACTGTCTAATAACTCTTCTATCGTCGGTTTTTTATTCGTTGTAATGGTAGTGTCATTAGCCACATATTGCTCACCAAGCATGGCCTGCAATGATGCTATGTCATGCTGACTCTGCGAACCATCGTCCTCTGTTGATACATTGTGCGGTTCTATATTTTGCTTATAATTATTTAGATAACCATTTATTAATGTGGCCGACTGGGCTAATGCTTCTAAGTGCTGAGAATTCATACCTATATCTTGTTGTTGTAATGACTCCAAGCTATGCTCGATGGTCGCACTGACTTCACTGATAGCGACCAAAGCACTAGAACCCGAAGCGCCGCGCAAAGTATGAAATGCGCGTACGATTTCATCTGTAATTTCTATATGATGCTGTTCTGTATTGTCTTTGACAAACTGTTCAATACAATCAAGCAGCTCTTCCGCTTCATCAATAAATATCTTACAAAATGCTTGTTCTTCCTCAGTTTGAGGGGTAAGGACAACCGCTGCCTCGGCCATTTTTTCATTGACCGAATGAAATGTCTGTAAGGTAGAGTCTATAGCTTCATTACTATTATCATCATAAGCATTGCCAGTCTCAGCTGTATCAGACAGTGGCATTGTTTCTTCAATCTTATCTATAGAACTACTTACTGACTGTGCAAACAACGCAGAATAACTAAACCCATTACCTTGCTGTTTGCTATACGCATCAGCACACGCAATCCATACTGGAACTACAGCTGGATAGTTTTGAGTACCCTGTTCAAATGCTATGAGCATCTTGGGGTAAGCTGCCAGTACATCTGTAATTAACTGACATATATCAGCTGAGATAGCGACACTGTTATCTAGAATACGGTTAAGCATGTTTTCTATAGACCATGCTAATTCCGCTGTATAGTTAGCGCCTACCATGCGGCCTGAACCTTTCAAGGTATGGAAACCACGGCGAATATCTTTCAAGCCCTCTAGATCGGTCGAATTTTTCCGCCAACTTTCATACAACGGCACAATTTCTACCAATACTTCATTGGCCTCTTCTATAAATATCTCTTTGATATCAGGATCTGCATCATTGGCATCAGCTGGTAGTTGATTAGTCTCTCTAATAAAAGGTGCAAGGCTCTCTGGAATATCCAATGTAGATAGATATTCGTTGGTATTTGCTTCGTTGTTATTCGAGTCAGTAACCAACTCAGTACTATCTTTATTAGAATCGTTATCAACATCATTAATTTCTAGTAGCGATTTTTCTAATTCTGCATCATCTGACATAACCTCTTTAGGAGCAAGTTCAGCTAGCGTCAGTCCAGTGTTGACCGGCTGCTGATTCATAAGATTGCTACTTTGTAAGATAGCAATCGCAGGATCAAAACTTGGTGGTCGCTGCGCTGAAAAATCTGCTACCAATGCTGGTAGAATTTTTGTGGTATCAACCACTAGATTTACCACATCATCTGTTACTGGCAATGTTTTATCTAATAAACGATTGAGTAGGTTTTCGATTGACCATGCTATCTCGCTGATACTAAAGGCACCAACCATACGACCTGAGCCTTTTAGAGTGTGAAAACCTCTACGCACTTCAGTCAATGGTGTTAGGTCTTGTGAATCTTGCGCCCAGATAGGAAGAAAATCTTCAAGATCAGTGATGATTTCAGTCACTTCTTCAATAAAGATATCATGGACATCTTCATCTGTTTCAAAGTTATCAGGCTTTACGTGTTCACGAGCCTGCTTTAGTGCATCACTTTCAATACTGTTGGACAGACTCGCATTATCTTGTTCAACTATATTTGCATCGTCTAAATTGATAACAGGGCTGATCTCACCACTATCATCGTAACGTACAACATTCGTCGCAGCTGATTCTTGAGCTAATACAGTCTCGTTAATCGTTTCTGGTGAATCGATGTCAGTATCAAGAAGCTGTGTTGCTCTGGCTGTATGTTCGTTTGCTAAAGTAAGCAACTGCTGATCGAAAACCTGCTGCGCAAGATAATCAAGTAATAGCTCCATAGACGTTAAGCTCTCAGCCAACGCCTGCACCAAACTCCAGCTCGGGGTAGTAATATTACGAGTAGTTAACTGTGTAAATAAACTACCGATATCATCCATAGTATGACGAATTTCTGGCAATTCCATATCGTCAAAAGCTTGACCAATACTGGTAAAATCAGTAGACGCTGGTAATAACCCAATATCTTGATGTTGTATATAATCGTTGAAATTTTGCTTTATCTCTTCTACTGCAATTCGAAGCTCACGTAGACCATCATCGGTAGGAATAGAGTCATGTTTACCTATTAATTCTGTCTCATTGCTGCTTATCACTTCAGGCACAGTAGCGAAAGAGGTCGCCTCACCAATCTTAAGTGAAATAGTTTGCTCAGTACTATAAATAGCGTTATATAACTCTTGCAGCTTGCGTTCAATTTGCCACTGCTCTTGCGCAAAACTTGTTTCTGATACGAGAGACTGTTTTAAATCTGCAAGGATTGATTCCACCTGAGACACATAGTAAGTCCAGCCTCGGTTTTTGAGCTGTTCTTTGATATGTTGTAAAGGAGCTACCAAGCTATCTGGCTCATCCAGTTTGAAAATAAGCGCATCAAGCTGAGTTAATAATTGCGGTAAAAAACGAGACGCTGTCGTGGTGCTTTGAGATACTTTATCCAAAATAGACTGGGTACGTTTGCTACTGTGCGCTAGATAACTCAATTCGACATAGATTGCGGTGGTCAATCTTACAACTATAGTTGAAGGTACTTCATTTGACTGGGCACAAGATTCTATAACTTGATCAAGCTGACCTAATAATGGTGCATAACGCTCAGGAAGTGGCGTCTCGTTTTGGGCCAGATCACTTAGCAATAACTCAGTCAAACACCATAGTCTTTGTAAACCACTATCTTGTGCTGTCTGCCTAAGATACTGGCTAGCTTTTTCTAAGGTACTGAGTGCTGATGACTGATTTGTATTAGTGATTAGTAATGCTTGTACTTGCTGACGCCATACGAGTAGCAACTGCTGACACTGTTCACTTGTCAAGCTAGCAGTAGCTTGTTCTGTCGGCACGGCGGCTTCAATACTATTGATAATATTTTCGTTATTCGCATGATCATTCGTGTATTCATACTGAATATCGCTAATGTTTATAGGAATGTCAGTTTCTATATTTCGTTGAGACAAGGTTTGGGTCAGCTCATCAATTGCTCTACTTATTAGACCTATATGATAGATTCCTGTACGCGCATACTGATTAATCTCTCGTTGTAATAATCGATGAGAGAACTGACCTATACGGCGCTCTTTAATAGAAAAATCGTCACAACTTTGTAATCCTGCGAGTTGACTCAACTTACTAGCAACACCCGCTAATAAGGGAAGTTTAAGTATGATGAGCGCACCGCTAATCTGATGATAACTTGTTATCAGCTGTTCATGGTCGATGCTAGATTCACCTAATTGCCAACCGTCAGATATCTGTGTTAACTGCTGATTGAATAATGGTAGCAACCACTGAAACGTCACGATGTCATTGGGCTGGTTTTTCATAGGTTTATCCTAACTCGTCTATGCACTAATTTAGGCACTAATTTTTTGCCACACATTAACCTGTGGGTGCGCAATACGGCGCATATTTGAAGGACGCCAGAACAACGCCTCACCTGGAGCCAATATAATATATCCCTCTAACGCGCACTGCTCTGATAACCGTGCCAAAATATCACGCTGATCAAATTTACGAAAATATAGCAGCATGTTTTGGCAAATAATCACATTCTGAAGATGCGTAGTGGGTGGTTTTTTTTCAATGATATTGTGTATAGAAAAATTGACATATGGCTGCAATACAGGCGCTACCTGCCAATTTTCCTGCATACTATTAGCCGCTTCTGGTATGCTAGGCTTCGATCTATTTAATGTACTCTTAGATGGCAGCGGCTGAACAAACGGCTGACACGATTGCGGGATTAAAGTTTGCTGCCTGTTATCATATTGCCCCAACCGTGCGCTTTTAATAGCCTCTTCGCTGATGTCTGTCCCTAATATTTCATAGCCTTGACATCGCTGTGCGGCCAAGCTCATGGCCAATGACCAAGATTCTTGTCCACTTGCGCAGCCAACACTCCAAATACGAAACAAACTATCAATGTTGTCCGCTTTACGATGCTGCAATGCATATTCTGTGACAAAGTCAATAGAGGGTCTATGTCGAAAAAACCGACTCTCATGAATGAGTACTTTGTCTAACAACTGCTGACGCAACTCATTATTTTTCGATAGTTGATACCATAATTGTTGAACGCTCAATCCGTTCGACATCGCTGTACAGTCAATTGCATTGGCCAACCACTGTAGCTGTATGTCTGGCAGCACAAATCCAGTCTCTTGCTCTATGTACTTCTGCCATCGTTGCACATCCAAACTGTCGACTTTCATCAAAGTATTACCTAATGTCAGATCAACTGTATAAGCAGATGATTTGGCTTACCAACATTACTTAAGCTAGACAAATCACCTACTATAATTACGGTTTCTTTTTATCACTCTTACAGCAGCAAATTTGTTCAATATGCAGAAAAATAAAATGCTACCAATCTCGCTCTAAGAGAATAACTAATCACTAAACGCTTTCTTTCAATGCGCCTTCCGTATCTAACACTTCATAATCTACTAGCTCATCGTCGTTCGATACCTTAAAGCCCGTTACCGATTCCTGTAGTGCTGCTGCCATTTCACTTAGCTCACCAATAGAACGGGCTGTTGCCATCGTTCCGGAAGACGTTTGTGAGGTAATATCTTGAATGATGTTCATGGTATGAGAAATATGACCCGCAGACTCAGCCTGTTGTAAGGCAGCGTTTGAGATGTTTTGAATCAAGTCAGCCAAAGTATTAGAAACGCTCTGTACTTCTTCTAGTGCTTCACCCGCATCTTTCGCTAAGCGTGCGCCGCGTACAACTTCAGAAGTTGTTGACTCCATTGACATAACCGCTTCATTGGTATCAGCCTGAATAGTTTTTACCAACGTTTCAATCTGCTTAGTAGCATTAGCTGAACGCTCAGCCAGACGCTGTACCTCATCAGCAACAACCGCGAAGCCTCGGCCCGCTTCCCCTGCCATAGATGCCTGAATAGCGGCGTTCAATGCCAAAACGTTGGTCTGGTCAGCAATATCGTTAATTAGTCCAACGATATCACCAATCTCTTGCGAAGATTCACCAAGGCGCTTAATACGCTTTGACGTTTCTTGAATCTGATCACGAATAACGTTCATACCCTCAATAGAGCGTTGTACAACTTCTGCCCCGTTATGAGAAATAGCAACTGAACGCTGGGCAACCGTTGCAGATTCCGCAGCATTGTTTGAAACCTGATCAATTGAGACAGTCATCTCATTAATAGCGGCTGATACACCAGCAATCTCTTGTGCTTGGTGTTCAGAAGCTTCGGCCAGTTCAACAGCATTCATCTGCGTTTGATCTGAAGACTGTGAGACTCGGTCAGCAGTGCTGTTAATAACCAGTACCAACTGTCGTAATTGGTCAATTGCAAAGTTGACTGAATCAGCAATCGCCCCTGTAAAGTCTTCTGATACAGTCGCATTGACTGTCAAATCACCTTCTGCCAAATCACCCAACTCATCAAGCAGACGTAAAATAGCGATCTGGTTACGTTCGTTTTCTTCTTGAATTTGACGCGCTCGCTCAGACTCAGCTTCTGCTTCTTGACGACGACGCAAGGTTTCTTTTTCAATAAGCGATCGCTCTGATCCACCACGGTTTTTCAGTAGCTGGTACAAAGCAAACAGAATCCCTAATGCGCCGATTGCAAATACAGCCGCTGGCAAAATAACGGATTGATTGAAACTATCGAAATACTGACTTACCGATGATAGCGAGTTAACTAGCCAAATCAGACAAGCCAAACTTAATAGAACAAAAAATCCTAACAATAGCTTCCAAGTACTATCAGCGTCTTTGCCATCTGCTGATGTTTTAGCCATACCAGCTACAGGTTTTTTTATCACATCACTCATCTTGCGTCTTCCTTTCAAACAGTCATCAAAGTCTAATTGTGGCTGACTTTGACAATCGTATTGTTATCTAAACAATGATTAGCAAAGCCTGTATAAATGCTGACATCGAACCCTATTATGTCAGTCGCTATTTCTCTGTCGTTACTTAACAGACAGGTATTTTATAGTTAATAGCTATATCGCAGCATCTGAATACTGAGGATCCTGTGCGAGCAAACTTGGCATAAATACATACCAGTCTTGGTCGTTTTTGAAAAACTTGCCATGGTTATAAGGCGCAAATGGCGACTCTGGATCTATGGCTTCTGGACGATACTGTTCTTGTGTGAACTGTTCGATACCAAGTACTTGATCAACCAGCAGTCCTGAAAAGTTATTGTCATAATCAATAACGATAACTTTCCGTTGGCTCATTTGTGTCAAGCGACTAGGTACTTGCAAAAAATGCGACAAATCCGTTAAAGGTAATAGTCGCCCACGAATGTTGGCAATACCTAGCATCCATGGCTTTACTAGAGGTAGGCTAGTATATTCTGGCATAGATAATACCTCTGATACCTGACCCATAGGGGCAACTAAGCGCTGCCCACCAATTTCAAATACCACACCTTGCCAATCAAACTCTTGGCCACCGCGACGACCGCTTTTGCGCGCGCGTGCCAAATCTGCTAAACGCAGAAGCTCGATAAATCCTCTAGAAGCCACAGGTTACTCCATCACTTTGCGAATCATATTGACCAATCCACTTTCATCAACTGGTTTGTTCATATATTCTTTGGCGCCTTGACGCTTGCCCCAAACTCTATCTGTCTCTTGATTTTTGGTACTAATCATGATGACAGGGATATGAGCAGTGGTTTTACCGCGGGTAATCTTACGCGTGGCCTGAAAACCATTCATTTCAGGCATTACCACATCCATCAAGATCACATCTGGTAAATGTTCAGCTGCCATCTGGCAACCCTGCTCACCATTGGTCGCTTCCAACACTTGGAAGTTATTTTTAGCAAGCATATCGCGAAATTTCGCCATTTCTGATGGCGAGTCGTCAATGACTAAAACGGTAGTCATAGGAGGTTCCTTTATGTTCTAAAATATCTGTGAAGATATATTGATATATGGTTCAGATAAAATGATCAAAAATAGCACTTATAAATCGACTGGTAGCCATTCTTTAATCATAGTTATTCAGTATTGAATAATCTGGAGCGATAATATCAATCACTCCCTGTAAGTCTATATTTATTCGATTAACGGTACTGATTAATGGCATCAAAAAGCTCATCTTTACTAAATGGTTTGGTCAGATACTCATCAGAACCCACAATACGACCACGTGCCTTATCAAATAGACCATCTTTAGATGACAACATGATTACCGGTTTATTGGCATAATCAGGGTTATTTTTTATCAGCGCACAAGTCTGATATCCATCTAGACGTGGCATCATAATGTCGACAAAAATAATATCTGGATTGTTATCTACAATCTTTGCTAACGCATCAAAACCATCGATAGCGGTCACTACTTCACAGCCCGCTTTTTGTAATAAAGTTTCTGCAGTACGGCGAATGGTTTTTGAATCATCAATTACCATTACTTTTAAACCTTCAAAATTATTTTCCATTCTCATTGTCCTGTAAACGACTATTTGTTCGTAACGCTATCTAACAATACAAAATTTGCTTGGCTATTTTAAACTTTTATATCATCTATTGTCAGATTGATATAAGTACCTATATTTGCATTGTCTGCGTTGAAATTTGTTATAACAGCGAATCTTCTACAATTGATGCCTACTGACTAATCGCGGTATCAATATAGCGTACTATACGCACTTTATAATTATTAATCTTACAAAATCTAGCGTTATTTAAGTGCCTTGGATAGGTTAACTTACCCTTCAAATACCTAATAAGAAAGTCAAATATAAAAATTATTCCAACTAACTATAAATCCAATTTTTAATATATATATATAGATTGAAATGTGAATAGAAGGCAGCGCTATTATATTTTTATATTGTATATAACTGGCAATGATATTACTGAATAATTTTCATTTGTAATAAAAATGTATCAGTATATTTTATAGTGTTTGTTTTAACATAGTTATTATTGCTTTTCCAGTAATTAGCAAAATTATGTTCGAACTCATTGGTATCACAATAGCTGTTCTTATCTATTAAAGATGTAACTTCAACTCTGCCTAGTGTTTGGATCATCATCTTTCTTAAGTTTAGTAAATATTTTACAGTCGTTCCACCGAGTTACAATTCACTATATAATGATATGACGATTACAATGGTGACTGCTATGACAGCTTCTAAATACTTAAGAAAAAGCCTCTATTTATTCAGCATGCTATTTATCGCTGCTTGTCAGCCGTCACCTATAAACGAATCAGCCGTTACTGATACTGAAGAAGAGACCGCTGACACGCCACTTATCATCACAAGCGACAGTGTCACAATGACACCAGAACATATCTTGAGTATCAAACCTTCAAGATATCAGCCGAGTCTCGGATTACAAGGTAATATCGAACCTATCAAGCAGACCACATTTGTTGCGGTACATCCCATTCGTATAGAAGAGACACTGGTTAGTGAAGGTCAATGGGTAGAAAAAGGCACGCCATTGCTTGTCTTTAAACGTACGGGCACGGCTAGCAAAGCTGAAGATTTGAAAAAGCCTGAACAAGGTAATTCAGAATCAGGGGATACTAATCAGAACAATCAAGAAGATACGCAAAACTCTGATGCTAACTCTGCACAAGCTGCGCCAGACGCAGACATTGCTGTTGTAAGAAAAACTGATAGTAAGAGTGATAAAACGTTAGAAGCAAATTCTGCGATAGATACTGATAGTAATATCTCTACTAATCAGGGTGCAGACGTTAATACTGCTAAACAAGATACGCAGTATAATTCGATTACCATTCATGCCAGCTTTTCGGGTCGAGTAGAAAGCTTATCTGCTAATGCAGGACAACAGTTAGGGGCGCGCACGTCTCTACTACAGATCAGTGACGAGACCAAACTACACTTTATGGCTACCCTGCCTATACAAGCAAAACCACAGCTTTCCGTTGGTCAGACAGTTAATTTTACCGCCGAAGGTATCTCAGACAAGTTTACGGGACAGGTCAGCAAACTGGTATCGACCAGTCAGCCCAAAAAGCTCTTGGTCTATGTTAATGTCATCGACAACGAAGTAAGTCGTGATAAGTTACTGCCAAATATGAAAGTCACAGGGCGCGTCAATTATGGTCAAATAGATGTTGGCACTATCGTACCTAAGCGCGCTCTACATGACGTCGACCTAACAGAGTTGCAAACTCCTCCTTATATGCCGCTACAACCATTGACTGCAAATGTTTGGATTATCGGACAAGATCAGCGTTTAACGCGCCAACCTATTGAAGTAGTTGAATACGATCCTACTACGCAGCAGTATTTGATAGCAGGTGTGAGCAATGATAGCTTGATTTGTTTGGCGGACTTACCTGTTGATTCTAAAGGTAAAAAAGTCATTGTGTCATAATAGCTTATGCTGACAGTTACATTGCGTAGAAACATTAACAAAGCTTCTCTTGTTTTGTAACAGCATAATTAGGCAATATGGCCCTATTATATATAGCATTATCCGAGTATTAAAATACGATTACATTTAATTATGCGCTATTCTGTATATTTGAAAACATAGAGGCTTAATAGTTTAATTATTTATTATTTCCAACAGCTCATCATTACCGAAAACGTTATATTTTTATAAATCACAATAACAATTAGAGGACATCCCATGAGTAAGCAGATTTTATTGATTGAAGACGATCCAGATTTAGCTGAGCTGATCAGCGATTATTTGACCATGAACTATTATGACGTGCATCATGCTGGTCTTGGTCAAGAAGGTCTCGACTTATTAGACACCAAAGAGCGCGATATTGACTTGGTTGTATTGGATCTTATGCTACCTGATATGGACGGTATGCAAGTATGTCAAAAGATTCGTGGCAACAAGAACAACATGACCAATAAAGTGCCTATTATTATGCTAACCGCAAAAGGCGATACAACCGATCGCGTATTGGGGCTGGAGATGGGTGCTGACGATTATATCGCCAAGCCTTTTGAGCCACGTGAGCTTTTAGCTCGTATTCGTGCAGTTATTCGTCGTCATGAGCAACCAAATCAAGCCGATAGCCAATCAGACAGCTTAACCTTTGGTCGTTTGAGTGTGTTCCCTGATAGTCATGAAGTCACTATCGATGACCAACCAGTACGTCTAACCACGCATCAGTTTCAGTTGTTACACTACTTTGCCACTCATTCCGGCAAGGTGTTGAATCGTGAGCAACTCTGGCAAGCGATGCCAAATGATGACAGCTCAGACAATATTGACCGTGCAATTGATGTACATATCTCGCGTTTACGTGCTTTGATCGAAGACAATCCACGCCAGCCAAAGCGTATTATTACCGTACGCGGCGTCGGCTATCAATTTGCCACTGATCAGGTGTAATCATAAAGGATGCCTAATTAGCTGACTCATGGTGTAAACTCTATACCATGAGTCGGTACAAGCGTTTAATAATAGAGATCGTTTAATGCAGCAATTGGGTTTTCGTTCCGTATTTGCCAAACTATTTGCCAGCGTTATGCTGGCACTTACTTTATTTGCTGTGGCAATGGTGCTGTTGACTCAACTTGTCCATGACAAAGACGCTGGTATTCGCTCAGAGATATTAGCCACGCAGATTTTGGGTCAAATCGATCCATTCTTGCACGAATTAAATATTTCTATCAGCAAAGACAACCGTTTACAGTCGCGTTTTATGCTGGCTGTCGTTAAGAAAAGCTTCGATATTTTTGATGAATCACTGCAAGCAAAAATGGGATTGTATGACAGTGAAGGTCGGCTGCTCATGCAAACTGACAACAGTGACCTACCCCTAGAGCTTCCCCCTACTCCTTCTTTGTTCTCACGTGTTTTTCCGTCACTTGCAGATACATCACCTACCAAGCAAGCCCAAGTGTATAGCAGTACAGGTTATACCTTATTATACGAATCACGTTTAACGCCTAAAAAACCTGTCCTTTCTGCAGCCTTGAACTTGTTCACTGGTACGCTACTACTTTTGCTTATTATGGCAGGTGTACTATGGTTGATTGCACGGACGATGACATGGCGTATTGACCAGTTAAGCCAGCAAATGACTCAATTAGGTGATGGTGATTTTACGGTGCGAGTAAATGCGCGTGGTAATGATGAAATCGCTGCACTAGCACGCGGATTCAACCAAGCAGCACAAAAAATTGAACACTTAATTGATGCCAATAACTTGCTACTGGCACATGCCTCTCATGAGCTACGCACACCGATTACACGTATTCGTCTACAGATTGAAATGATGGATATGCTAGCTGGTGCGCTACCAACTGATACCAAAGCAAAGTTCGATAAACGGGCACAAGCGATCAATAGAGACTTGTCAGGTCTTAATGACTTAGTAGAAAGCATATTACTGGTTAGTCGTTTGGATGCAGGTCATGCCTTACAGCAAGTTGAAAACTTAGATTTATACGATTTGGTAAACCAAGAACGTCAGCACTATCCTGAAGCCACGCTCATTGGTGAGCACATCGTGATAGATGGTCAATCATCAATGTTGACTCATTTGATTCGCAACTTACTTACCAACGCTATGCTACATGGCAAGCCACCTGTTACGGTATTGCTATATGGTGTTCAGAGCATAGAAGAAGCCGGAACTGTGCCTGACTATCTATTACAAACAGTACTATGCAGCAGCTTTGTCGATTACAACAGTTTAGACTTTGACGATTATGAAGAAAACGCTGATGCCAAAGTAATTGAACACCAAACCGCTAAACATGAAACTACTAGTTCGGTTGATAAAAATAAATCAGAAACGACTGACTCAATAGCAGATCTACCAACGCCGACTATCTATAAAAACGGTGAAGACATAGCTGCCAGCAATGAGAATAACGATAGCGATGATGACACCAGTATTGATAACGACCTTTCAGATGACAGCTTGATAGACAATGCTAGCAAACCCCAACCTACTACTGGTGAATCATCACTACTTGCTGACTATTATAGCTTTACCAGTGAATTAACTGACAGAATTAAGAAAGTTATTTGGAAGGCTGTTCCGGATTCTACTGAGCCTGCTAGCGACACTGATACTACTAACAACACTGGCTTGGTTGAAGTAGCATCCACAAACTCTATAAACAATGTAGAAAGCGACAATACTGACATTCTCATCGAGAACAGTGCTCAAAAATCAGATAAATCTATTACTGATACCGCTACTAAAAATAACGGCTCAAATAATACGAAAGATGATACCAAATCTAACAGCTCAAACAATGAGAACTCAGGCGCAGTCGTGCGTAAAGAAGGCTTATTTGCTAAGCATATGAAGAAAGCCAAAACTGAACCTGAACGTCCTTTACCAAAATATGCTGTACTGGCGGTAATTGACGAAGGCACTGGCATTCCCGAAGGTAAGCGAGAAGAAGTCTTTAGTCCATTTGTACGTTTACAGCAAAAAAACAAAGGCTCTGGATTAGGGTTATCTTTAGTCTCACAAATCGTTACCGCCCATCAAGGACGCATTATTACAGATACGCTAAATGGTCATACTAGATTTTTGGTGACTATACCCATTCATCATGATCCTCATTACAACTATCACGAGTAATCAATCCCCATCGTTGTATAGATAGCTATCGAGCTGTCGCCTTCACACTTGCTATTTTAACTGCTTATTCTTAATAGCTATTAATCATAAGCCGGACACGTATGTGCATATCCAAAGTGCCCGATAATATGCTATATTACCGCCCCTTATTATACGGTTATTGACTGTTGTCGTTTTGACCAGCTTCTTACATATTGAAAGAGGCCTGATGACGCGTTCTTAACCATTAAAAAATTTATTAAATTTTGAGCCCTCCATGAATGACATGATTGTCTTAAACGATGTGACCAAAAGTTTTTTAAGCGACCGATCAATCAAAGACAAAGACGGCAAACCACATTGGTTTACCGCTGTTGAGCCGACATCTCTGACTATCAAACAAGGCGAAATCTTTGGTCTAATGGGTTATTCAGGCGCAGGTAAATCTACCTTATTGCGCCTAATTAACATGCTTGAACGTCCAGATTCGGGTCAAGTCGTGATAGACGGTACTGACCTAACCACGCTGTCTGCTAGTGAGCTACGCATTGCCCGTCATAATATCGGTATGATTTTTCAGCAGTTTAATCTGATGTCTAATCAAACGGTCTTTGATAACGTGGCATTTAACTTAAAAATCTCGGGTTATCCAAGTCGTGACATTCATAAACGCGTCATGGATTGTCTTGCGATTGTTGATTTGACCGATCGTGCTGGCCACTACCCTGCGCAGTTATCAGGCGGACAAAAACAGCGTGTGGGTATTGCTCGCGCGATTGCCCCTAGTCCAAAAGTATTGTTGGCCGATGAGCCAACCAGTGCACTTGATCCTGCAACGACCCGTAGTTTGCTGACTTGTCTGCGCGATATCAATGAGCAACTTGGCGTGACTATCGTCATCGTGACCCATGAGATGAGTGTTATTCGTAGACTTTGTGATCGCGCAGCGTTATTGCATCAAGGACAACTATTAGAAGTTGCGGATGTGCGAGATGGTCTGATTCAAGCAACTACCCCGATTGGCAAAGGCCTAGTCGTCGAGGACTAATGAGGCAGGAGAAATAGATATGTTAACTGGTACTGAATTATCCGCCTCTATAGACAAGCTACTTGTGTTACGCAAAGAGATCGTGAGCGCGTTTATTGATACGTTTGTGATGCTCGGTATTTCGACCACGGTCGCAATCGTCATCGGTGGACTGTTTGGCGTATTCTTGTTTTTATCTAGTGATCGACAGTTTTTGCAAAACAAGACGTTGTACGGTGTGCTTGGCGGTATTACCAACTTTATGCGTGCTTTCCCTTTCGTGATTTTGATGATTGCGATGAGTCCATTTACTAAGGCCATCGTTGGTACGGGTATCGGACCAATTGCTGCATCATTGGTACTTGCTATCGCTGGTTCGTTTTATTTTGCGCGTTTGGTCGAGCAAAATTTGCGTGAAGTGCCGCGCGGTATTATCGAAGCAACCGAATCTATGGGTGCACGACCTTTTACCATTATTAAAGTATTACTTAATGAAGCACGCTCAGGTTTAGTATTGTCAGTCACTATTCTTTGTATCAGCTTGCTCTCTTATTCAGCGGCGGCTGGTATGATTGGTGGTGGCGGTTTGGGTGATTTGGCCATTCGTTATGGCTATTATCGCTATCAAACCGAGGTAATGATTTTTATCGTGATTGTACTATCCATCATGGTCATCTCGATTCAAGCCTCTGGTAACTGGCTCGCCAATCGTTTAGACAAACGTTAAACCGCTTTAGAGAATACTTGACTTTACGAGCGACTAGGTTTATTTTTGGCAACACTCAACCCTTATCTCAGCTCTTACAACAAAAGCAGCATTACTATTTATAATGTTGCTTTTTTAATGTTCAGACGATAAACGTTTTACTCAATCCCATTCATTATTAAGGACATATTATGAAATTAACAGATATCAGCCGTCAGTTAGCTACCGCATTTGCCGCTGTTGGTGTATCAGGTTTAGTCTTAGTTGGTTGCAGCAATTCATCAGCGCCAGAAGCGACTAAAGAGCCAGTAACCGAAGGTGCCACTGCAGAAACTGCCGCTAGCGATATCGATCCTGATCATACCAAAATCGTTATCGGTACGACTGAAGGCGATTTTGCTGATATGGTTCGTAACCAAGTAAAGAGCACGCTTGAAGCTCAAGGTTATGAAGTTGAGTTGATTGCCTTTACTGACTATGTCCGTCCTAACCTTGCATTGGCTGAAGGCGATTTGGATATCAACATCTTCCAGCACAAGCCTTATCTTGATAATTTCAAAAAAGAAAACAATCTTGATCTAGTAGAAGCATTCCAAGTACCAACGGCTCCGCTTGGCATTTACTCAGGTAAAAAGACTAGCCTTGATGCTGCATTCAAAGGTATGAGTGTTTCTGCACCAAACGATCCTAGTAACTTTGCACGTGCTTTGGTTATGATGAACGATCTTGGCTGGATCAAATTGAAAGACAACATCGATCCATTGACAGCATCAAAAGCAGATATCGCTGATAACAGCAAATACGATATCGAAATCGTTGAACTAGAAGCTGCTCAATTACCACGCGCGCGTGATGAAGTTGACTTTGCAGTTATCAACGGTAACTATGCTACTGACTCTGGTATCAAATTGACCGAAGCCTTGTTCCAAGAGCCAAGCTTTGCTTATGTAAACTGGTCAGCGATCAAATCTGCTGATACTGGTAAAAAATGGGTTGAAGATGTGACCAACGCTTATAACTCAGAAGCTTTCAAAAAGTACGCTCATGAAACGTTCCCTGGCTACAAGTACCCAAAGATCTGGGGTACTGACCACAGCGCACACATGGACACTGCTGCTAAAACTGAAAGCGCTGACGCTCCAGAAACTACAGAAGCTGCTGCTCAGTAAGACTTTAAATCAAAAGTACCTAGTTTTTTAGGTGTTATGATTAATAGAAACGCCCATTAATTAGAGTGATGGGCGTTTTTTTGTCTTTAATTTTGGGAGTGCTGTTTTCCAATACCGTTATTAAATGACTAACTGAGTATTAAATAACTATCAAATAACTATTAAAAATCACGTTACAGCCTGTTTGTCCTTTGTAGGAAACCGTCACTCACGCTTCCACTTGTCCTTGGTTTTTCTTATAGTGGACGGGCTCAATAGTAATTTACTCGTTAAACCATACTATTGATGACATTTAAAACTAATGAAAATTATAAGACACACATAATAAGGATAACAATATGAGCGCTAAAAACTATAATATTCGTACCGCTGGACAAGCAAACATCCCAATTCTAGGGCTAGGTACTTGGCAGTCAACTGGGCAAGATTGCGTAGACGTGGTCAAAAAAGCGTTAGAAATGGGCTATGAGCATATCGATACTGCTCAGGCTTATGGTAATGAAAAAGAAGTTGGCGAAGGCATCAGACAGTCAGGCGTGGCTCGTGATAAGTTCTTTTTGACTACCAAAATTTTTCCAGATAATATGAAGTTTGAGCCAGAAAAACTGGTCGCAGCGGCGAAACGTTCTTTGGAAGACTTGGGTACAGACTATGTTGATCTGTTGCTATTGCACTGGCCTGATGACCGCGTGCCATTATCTGAGACCATTCCTGCGCTGTGTGAACTACAAAAGCAAGGCTTGACGCGTCATATTGGTGTTTCAAACTTCAATATTGCTAATATCACTGAAGCCAAGAAATATGCTGATGTGCCTATCGTCGTCAACCAAGTAGAGTTTCATCCCTTTATTAAGCAAAACACATTGCAGACCTTTTTGAATAATCATCATATTCTACTAGAGGCCTACTCGCCATTAGCGCGTGGTGATGTATTCGATAACGAAGTAATTAAAGAGATTGCAGATAAGCACAACGTAACGCCAGCACAGATTTCACTAGCATGGATCTTATCAGACAAGTATCGTGTGGCTATTCCGAAAACGTCTAACCCTGATCACCTGCAAGGCAATCTAGATGCCATCAAGGTTGAGTTAAGTGCAGATGAGTTAGAAAAAATCGGTAACCTAGCCAGCTCTGACGGTCGTAAAATTGAACATCCTGACTATAGCCCAGTATGGGATGACTAACAGGATTAATAAGTACGATTAATTGATTAACCAAACAAAGCTCAATAAAAAGCCACCGATAATCGGTGGCTTTTTTATATGGTATGAAAACTCACAATCATTACTGTTGTAGCGTTTCGGTCTCATGAATCTTCTCAGCAGGATTGTACTGTTCAGAAGTAGGTATCGCTCCGCTGCGATTATTTTCTTTCATAGATTTAGCAACTTCTGGTGGCATATAGTTTTCGTCATGCTTAGCCAGTACTTCACCAGCGACGAAAGTATCGCCTTGCATTTTACCCGTGGCCACGACACCTGAGTTTTCAGCAAATAAATCTGGCAGAATACCTTGGTAAGTCACTGGCACGGTTGATTGAAAATCAGTAATCGCAAACTCAACATTTAATGGATTGTCTGCTGCACGCTGCACACTACCGGCAACCACCATACCACCAGCACGAATACGTTTGTCTTGAGGCGCTTCACCTTGGGCAATAGCGGTTGCATCAAAGTAGTAGTCAGTTTGCTGCCCGATGGCATAGATAACCAACATAACTGCTATTGCTGCACCTGCCAGCGTAAACATAACCCACGTCAGTTTTTTCCGACGAACTGCATTCATACCACTACCCCATTAATGAGTCACTGTTTTATAAACCATAATCAATCTATAAAGCAGAAAAATTTGAAGAAACCACCATTAGAAAAACGTTCTAAAAATGTCTTTCTAATCGTACTCTTCTAATCGCTATATGGTAGCATTTTTCAGATAAATCAATAAGCCTCATCACTGCCTATAAGGTCATATTTTTGTCAGTGTAAGGATACGGCTCCTTACGCTAAAACCATGATATTAAGATGATTTTTATTCCGCTTGTTTAGTTACAGGCGTTGAGGTTTTGGTGGTTCGCTGTGCTTGTCGCGCTTGCTGGATTGTCAGCTGTTTAATAAGTGACTGTCGTTGTTTGCGGCTATAGATAATAAACGCCAACATCACGCCGATCGTTATCGCCCAGCACGACCACACAAAAACCCCATGCTTACCCATGGCGAAAAACTCAGATACGCTATAAAAGTAAGGCTGCATAGTATTTTCCTAGCCGTTATTTGTGTTGACCACGAATGTATTCTTTAACCCACGCTTTGCCTTGATCACGGTATAAAATCAGCGTGTTGGTACGATAAATCGCTAATGTCGCAACCAGTAAATAGCTGCCAATAATCATCAGTAGCAAAGGCATCCACATATCTGCCGACATCTTCGGCGCGGCTGTCAAACTAAAGGTCGCGCCTTGATGCAAGGTATTCCACCACTCTACTGAGTACTTGATAATAGGTAGGTTCACTGCACCCACAATAGATAAAATAGCGGCCGCTTTACCGCGATTGGCCGTATGCTCAAAAGCAGCAAACAGTGCCATCACGCCCGCGTATAGAAACGCTAATATCAACATTGACGTAAGGCGTGCGTCCCATACCCAGTAAGTACCCCATGTTGGCTTTGCCCAGATAGAGCCGGTAAGCAAACTAATGACACATAGCAAAAAGCCCATTGGGGCAAGTGCCTGCGCGACCAAACTGGCCGTCTTAATCTTCCATACCAAATAGATCACCCCCAAGACTGCGAGAGAAAAATAGATAGAAATGGCAAGACTGGCCGCTGGAACATGGATAAAGATAATGCGATAGCTATTGCCCTGAAGATAATCAGGCGGCGCAAAAGCGAGGCCCCATACGCTACCAATGAGCAAACAGAGACTGGCCAATATCGCTAACCACTTAACCCAAGGGCTAAAGATACGAAAAAACTGCTTGGTACCCACAGTGGTCAAGAAACCCTGCCAAATGCGCTGCCACAAGCTAGGGGATGAGACGTTATTCAGGTTGGGCATGGGAAGAAACCTATTACACAGCTTACTGGCTATAAATGATGCGGTCTACCAAAGCACCACTATCAACTCACCTGCTGGCGTTAAACACTGGATAGAATCTACAAAGAGCTGTTTACGTATTCAATTGACTATTATAGCAAAATTGCCAGTTTTCACCACGATGTTAATACATGTGATGCAGATAACTAAATTTCGATGACTGGATTTAGATGGCCAGGTTTAGATAACTGGGTTTAGTTAATCAAATTTCGACAACTGGACTTTAGGATTGCAACAAGCAAATCGTTTAATTAAGCCATGACATTTTTAAAGTTGTAGCAATCACCCATGGCATAACTAGGACAGAAACAATACTTCCTGCTAGTAATAAGGCTAGAATAGGCAAACCGTTCAGCCCAGAGGCAAATAAATCAACCGCACCTGTAGCAAAAATCAATACTGGCAACTGCATCGGTAAAGCAATCAAAGGCACCAATACTGCCCCATTCTTTAACGATAGCGTCAAGCTACTGGCAATCGCGGATAGCATTAGGAGCATTGGGCTACCTGTCACGATAGAAGCCATTAATATCCACGCTTCAAACCAACTAAGCTGAAATAAAGGCACGGCAAGCAAGCTAAGCGCTGCCACAATACCACTGCTAAAAATCCAATGAATGACCAGTCTAATCAGCACCCATAGCGGTAGTGACGCTTTGGCCACGACCAATTGCGCAAGCGTACCATTATCAAGCGCAGGCTTGAATAATCCATCAACGCCCATTACCAATGACAGCAACGCAGCAATCCACACTGCTGATACGCCCAGACGCTGCAATAGCGCAGGCTCACTACCGACTGCCAGCGGAAACAAAGTAATAATCACTAAGAACAATACTAATGGATACAACCATTGCACCGCTCCTTGCTGCTTGACTTGCCATTCGCGCCGCCATAGCTGCAGGAAGCCAATACTGCGAGGCACTGCGACAATAGCATTTGGACTTTTATTCATGGCTGCTACTGACCCTACTTGTATTGGACTGTCTGTCATTATTTGACCTTGCACATATATTAATGGTACTGATATCAATCAAACTTATACCATGTAATCTGACAAATCGAGCACTTGATTGGCGACACCGACTGTTTGATGGCTGGTCATTAGTATCGACCCGCCAGCCTGTGCAAAATCGCATAACCGCGCTTCCATACGTGCCACCATATCGACATCTAGCGCAGTGAAAGGCTCATCAAGTAACCAGAGCGGTGTCACATCAGGAGTTAGTAGGTACAATCGCGCCAACGTGATGCGCCGCGTTTGCCCAGCGGACAGATGACTTGAGCTGATCGTTTCAAACCCTTGTAGCCCAACCCATGTGAGTGCATCGTCAATATCAGCAGCGCTTGGCGTGATGCCATATAAGTTCAGTAGAAACGTCAGGTTTTGTGCCACTGTCAGATTCGGATGAATGCCTAACTTGTGCGAGACATATAAAGGCTGGATGGGCAGGCACGATTGTCCTTGATAAGTAACTTCACCTGACAAAACAGGTAACAATCCAGCCAACTGCATGAGTAACGTGGTCTTTCCCGTCCCATTTGCCCCGATTAGATGGCAAATACTACCTGCAGATAGCTGCAACGCAACTCCTTCGCACAGCGGTATCTCACCGCGCTGAACCGTCAGCTCCTCAAGTGCAAGTAAAAGCGTATCCAAAACCGTCATCAAAACCTCTGGTTATTTATCAAGCAGCAATCAATATTCATCACAAACAAAGGCAATGTTCGTGGCATAATACCCTATGCTCGCTACAAACACACAGTATAACAAATTGTCGATTACTCTGACTTCAAAAAGTACAACCTCAAAAAATTACGACTTTAAAATATGACTTTAAAACCTATGCCGACTTCACCAGATAGCCAAAAACCTAATACTGCTGCAGAGACTAAAAATGACAACGCAGACACTAACTTGTCAAAAGAGCCATCAGCCAGCCGTTTGACAGTAGATAGCTTGATTGAAGCTCAAGTTAACTTTATGCAGCAGTGGTTGCACAATCAAGCTGAGCCACTAGCGATGGAAGGTTGGCAATGGTTTGGTGCGCAGCCTTTAAGCAAATATATTACCTGTGACCATTTACAGCAGCTGATGAAAGACTGGCTGTTAAATCAGCAGATGACTGAGGTGATGCGTACCGATATCCGTGATATTTTGCACACCATTATTTATCACCCAGTCAATGACAACGTGCCTTTGTCTGAGCTGGTCGATGATGCCCAAGTTGAAACGCTGGCCAACTATATCGGTAGCCATGAGCAGCAGCGCAACATATTGATTCATACGCTGGTCGGTAACGAAACCTTTGCAGATTTATTGACCCAAACACTCTATCACGCTATCAACGACTTTATGGAAAGCACGCTTGATAAAGCAGGTGGCGTTGGTAAATTGATGAAGCTTGGGCGTAGCTCTTTCGAAAAGGCGACCAACAGAAACCTCGATGAAAAACTGCAAACCTACTTGCATCGCAATATCAAAGATTTGACGCGCAAAGCCGAAGCCAATGCCCAAGAACACTTATCAAATGAAGAAGTGGCACGCCTGATGGTAATGGGCTGGGATCGCATCAAAGACCAACCGATTAGCGAGCTACAAACCTACTTAAGCGATGAGCCTGATAATAGTAGCATTGACCATATCGAAGCCAGTATCCAACAAAGCTACAACCGCCTGCGACTGTCACCATATCTGCACAGCTTAGTTTCGGCAAGCATCGACACTTGGTATGCCAATCATCAGTCTGACACGATGGCGACCATCGCAGCGAGTTTGCACATTGACGAAGCGGCCATGAAACAGTGTAGCACTACACTACTGCCTATCGTGTATGATGCTCTTGAGACGCCTTGGTTGACGGCTCATATTCGTGAAATGCTAGCAGCGTTCTATGCACAGCCTGCTATCAAAGAAGGTTTGGCATTCACTCACGATTAATTTATAACCCTTACTTGTCAGCATACTATTATGAGTCAACGCAATAAACTCAGCTTGTGGCAAAAAATCAAACGGTTACTGACTGCTTCCGCACCGCAGTCAGTCGTCGATGCTGCAAGCGAGCAAGGGCGTGCATCACTTGCTGACAGCGAGATTAATAATACAAAAAATATATCGGCTGATATCTCTCTTGAATTAGAGGCGAATCAAGGCAGCGAACAGGATAACCCTCAATCACAAGCGCAAGCACAAGCGCAAACAAATACATCTCAACTCAAAACCGATAACTTAAAAACCGATAGCGCAAATACAGAACCTCAAAACCAAAGTGACACGCCTATCGTCGACTGCTTAAAGCAATACTTCAATGACAAACAATGGCACTACACGCATTATCGACCCAAAACCAACGACAGCCAAAAATCGCATCATTTATCCTTGAGAATGCGTCATAAGCAAATAAACTGTGGCTATCTGTTTCGGGTGCAAGAAAAAAACAAACTATTAGCCATCTACGGCATCTTGCCATTTTTGATACCAGAAACTCATCAAAGTGCCGCGATGCTACTCATCACCCAAATCAACTATGACATGCTAGTCGGTAATCTAGAGATGGATGTCAACGATGGTGAGATACGCTACAAAAATGCTATCGATGTCGAAGCAGTCGGTATAGATAATGAGATTATTGAGCATTTACTACAAAGCGTGGTTGCGATGACTACGGTCGCCAACGAGCTTTTTGGCAACTTGGTTAATAATCAAGACCCTGCCGAAGACATGCAAACGCTACTTGTCGAGCTACGTCAACAGTCAGACGCGCGGACATTCTTTTTACCGACTCAGTTTGTTCAATAGTTCAGTCCGTTCGATAACTCAGTTTGTTCAATAGTTCAGTTCATTCGATGAACTGGTTTTTCAATCAAGCCATAATCTACGATAGCTGATACTTATCCCTTTATTCTTCTATCCAAAAAACCATCAATACTAAGCTAGAAATCTTATGCTAAAAATTGCCTACTCTGACGTCTTTCGCTATTCCGTACCAGAAAAGCACCGCTTCCCCATGCAAAAGTACATTATGATTCCTGAGCGTCTACTGGCAGAAGGCACTATCAGCCAAGATAACTTCTTTGCCCCTGCTCGCTTGAGTGAAGATGAGATTTTGACCACGCATACCGCAGAGTACTGGTATCAGCTTAAAACCCAAACACTGCCGCGCAAGGCTGCTCGTGCTATCGGATTTGAGATGACGCCGCAGTTGGTAGAGCGCGGTCGTTATATTGCTCATGCAACGTATGAGTGCGCGCTATATGCTCAGCAATATGGCGTGGCTATGAATGTTGCAGGCGGCACCCATCACTCTTTTGCTGGTCATGGAGAAGGGTTTTGCGTATTTAATGATGTTTGTATCGCTAGCAACTTACTATTAAATCGTGGACAGGCAAAGAAAATCTTAGTTATCGATTTGGATGTTCATCAAGGCAATGGCAACGCCAGTATCATGGCAGATGAGCCACGCGTTTTTGTCTTTAGCATGCATGGTGCAAAGAACTACCCGTTTCGTAAGCAAGTATCAGACTTAGATATTGAGCTAGACAATGATACCGGTGATGCTGAGTATTTACAGATACTAGAAGATACGCTGCCACGCTTAATCGCTGAAGTTGCGCCAGATATGGTTTTTTATCAGTCTGCTGTCGACGTGCTCGCTACCGATAAGCTCGGCAAACTTGGTTTGACACAAGCAGGATGCAAGGCGCGTGATGAATATGTTCTGCAGCAAGCAAAAGCCGCCAATACCCCTGTCGCTATCGTGATGGGTGGCGGCTACTCAGAAGATATCGAAGATGTGGTCGAAGCGCACTGCAATACCTTTCGTTTGGCACAGCAGATATTTTTTGAGGAATTGGTCTAATAAAATATTGCTGAAAGGTGGAGACGATTCCAGAGTTGGAATGGCTCATACACCCTAGCTATAACAATGCCGTAATGCCTTGCCAGCCAACGCGTATTCCAAGCACGATTAAGATTAATAAAATAAGCTGACGAAAACGCGCTTGCGGTAAATAGCGACGCAAACGGATTCCAACCAAAAGAGTCACTATAGACAGTACACTCAAAAAAGTAATCAGCTGCCACTCACCACTGCTCAGTGCCATGATAGGCTCACGCAACACGATAATTTGAGCAATCTTTCCTAAGAAATAGCACATGTTACCGACTTTGGCGATGGTGTTTTTATCGTCACTAGCAGACAATAAATACATCATCAGGATAGTCGACATCGCATTGGTCGAGCCCCCGATGACGCCTGCACCAAAGCCAACGGCAATCAACATAGGCTTGGTGTTTGGTAGACGGATTTGTTTGCCGAGTAAACTACTCACAACGTAGAAGGCAATGACCGCGGCCAACAATAAGAGGATATAAGCGCTATCAACCCATAGCAATAGTTTCGCACCTAAAATGCTACCTAGTAAGCTAGTAAGCGCAAGCAACCAATAGCGTCTGCCATAGTAGATAAAGTTTTGCCAAATGGTGCGTTCACCGCCTACTAGCCACGTCATCACATTAACGACTAGCGAGGGGAAAATCACTAACACAATGGCGTGTTGCAATGGGTACATACTAGCAAGAGCAGTGGTCGTCACTAGCGTTGCCCCAAGTCCGCTAATACCATGCAGCAGTGAGGCAAGCGCAAAAATGACCGTCAGCACTAGCATCTGAGTGCTATCGTTACCAGCTATATTCATCATATCGGTCACACCGTTTTAGGCTTAGCGTCTGTATCTACACACTATCTACATGCTAGCTATCAGATTTAGCGCCTGTAGCTCTAACTATCTTTACGTTGACCAATTGCTTGACCGATGATGCTAGCTAGTTGCTCAGCAATTTTATCTTTACTGGTCTTCTCAAGTGTTACCGCGTCACGCTCATAGCGCTCAGAGAAAAACACCTGCATCGCATTGTCATCACTAGCAAAACCAATATCTGCACGTGAGACATCATTGCAAGCAATCATATCCAAATCTTTTGCGACCAATTTACCACGGGCATAACGCTCGACATCTTGCGTTTCTGCTGCAAAGCCAACGACAAATAGCTCTGGATGTGCAAGAGAAATCGTCGCTAGAATATCAGGGTTTTTAACCAGACTGAGCGTCATGGCATCTTGTGTCTTTTTAATTTTTTGCGGTGCGGCTTCTTCCGTACGATAATCTGCCACGGCGGCGGTCGCAATAAAGATATCTGCTTTCATAAATTGGTTGTCATCATAAGACTGTAGCGAGTCATTATTGTCATTATGGTCGCTTACATCATCATCACCGCAACCACAGTCGCCATGATGGTGTTCGTGAGTATGGGAATGACTATGATCGTGCTCATGATAATGGTCATGCTCATCTTCAAGGACAAATTGAAGCTCGCTATGCGTACCTTCCACACATTGCTGCGCGGCTACCAGCATATCTTCGGCAGACAGCACATCGATTCGTGTGACATTAAGCGGCGTGGGCAATGCCACTTTACCACCAGCGATTAAGACAACGTCTGCACCAGCAGCCACGCAGGCACGTGCCAATGCAAAGCCCATTTTTCCTGAAGAGTGATTAGACAAATAACGCACAGGGTCAATCGCTTCTACCGTTGGACCTGCGGTAATGACCACTCTTTTGCCTGCCAGCAATTGCGGCGTCGTATTCATCGCTATGAATAGTAACACCTCATCTAATAATTGCTCAGGCTCAGGCAATCGCCCTGCTCCGACATCACCGCACGCTTGCTCACCACTAGCTGGCTGGATAATTTGATAATTCATATCACGCAATGTTTGCACGTTTAGGTTGACTGCTGGATGCGCCCACATCTGCTGATTCATGGCAGGAGCAATAATAACGGGCGCTGTAGTGGCAAGGCACACTGTGGTCAATAGATCATCAGCCATACCCATGGCCAGACGCGCAAGCGTGTTGGCTGAAGCAGGTGCAATCACGATTAAGTCGGCCCACTTAGCCAGCTCAATATGTCCCATGCCTGCCTCGGCTTGCTCGTCGAGTAACGAGACATGCACTTCGTTACCCGTCAACGCTTGTAGCGTCAGCGGTGTGATAAATGCTTGTGCGCCTGTCGTCATGATAACGCGCACATCAAAGCCTGCCTTGACTAACAAGCGGGCAAATATAGCAGATTTATAAGCGGCAATACCGCCAGTAATAGCAAGCACAATATTGGACATAAGCGTGGCATCAACAAAAAAGTGAAAAGATAAAATTGCGCTTATAGTAACAATTATGAGATAAATTGGGTAAGATTTTCCGTATCTATCTCAGATAACGAGTATCAACCCATTTTCAAGGAGTGACAATGGCGATCAAAGACTGGCATGAGGATGACAGGCCACGCGAAAAACTTTTAAAGTTTGGTGCAGCTCATTTGTCTGATGCCGAGATACTGGCCATATTTTTGCGTACGGGTACTCAGTCTCAATCAGCGATTGAATTAGCGCGGCATTTGATTGATCAGTTTGGTAGTTTAGCCGAGCTATTGGCCGCCCCTCAAAAGACGGTTCTTGCCTGTCATGGTATTGGCCCTGCAAAGTACGCCCAAATATTAGCCTCACTTGAGATGGGTACGCGTTATCTGGACAGTCAACTCAAAACTGGGCAAGCACTAGGACGTTCACAAGCAGTCAAAGACTATATCAGCACCCAGTTGCGCGGCGAGCACCGTGAAGTATTTGCGGTACTCTGTCTGGATAATGCCCTAAATCTTTTAAACTTCGAGATATTATTTACAGGTGGCATCTCATCATGCTCGGTATGCATCAAGCACGTACTTCGGCATGCACTAAGCCATGCTGCTAGCCAACTTATCATCGCGCATAATCATCCTCATACCGATGCCAAGCCATCGACCGCTGATAACTTATTGACCTATGAGCTAAAAAAAGCCTGCGACCTATTAGATATCTCGCTTGTCGATCACATTATCGTTGGACGAAACGATACTTTGTCTTATGCCGAAAGCTGCCTTGCCCCTTTTGGCTAGTTTTCGATAATAGCTAGCTACGTGTTTCGACTAGACATATGACTAGCCTGCAAACAATTATGTTTGATACATATCATCGACAGAGCGTAGCATTTTGGCTCTTGATAGTTATCGACAACTGTTTCATATTAGTAGCCATTCTTGCCATTTATTTGTCAATTACTTACTAGACCGTTAATACTAGTACTTAAGAGATGTAGAACCGAGCATTTATGGATTAACAAATCATTCGATTTACTTGTAAGACAGTGAGTGGCAAGACAAAAAATAATTATAGTTAGCTCTTTCATTCATATACTTTTCGCATTTTTTATTCAGCGCTTTAAAGGAGATAGTCATGGCAATTGGCTTGTTTATTTTGGCAGTCATCATTCAGTTAGCCGTGGTCTTGGCCATCTTTTTGTTGTCCTTATCACGGGTAACCGGTAGCATCGTCGCCCTGATTACGGTTATCGTTACCGCAATTATCAGCCCATGGTCGCTCATTCTGGGTATACCAATGGCGCTACTGTGTTTGGTCTTACTCGTTGCACCGCTTCGCCAATCGTTAATTACTAAGCCCGTCTATAAGGCGTTGGGCGGTGCGATGCCGAGTATGAGTGATACAGAGCGTGAAGCGCTTGATGCGGGTACTAGTTGGTGGGAAAAAGAGTTGTTCATGGGTGCGCCGAACTGGGATACCTTTGCCAATTATCCTTATCCGCAGCTTTCAGAAGAAGAGCAGAGTTTCATCGATAATGAAGTAGAGACCTTATGTGCCATGCTCGATGAATGGCAAATCCAACATGAAGATAAAGATTTATCACCTGAAGCATGGCAATTCATCAAAAGTAATGGTTTCTTAGGTTTAATCATTCCAAAAGAATTTGGCGGCTTAGAATTTAGCTCTTATGCGCAAAGCCGTGTAATGAGTAAAATCGCTTCGCGCTCGCCAACTGCCGCTGTGACCTGTATGGTTCCCAACTCGCTCGGCCCTGGTGAGCTACTGATGCATTATGGTACGGACGAGCAAAAGCAGCGCTGGTTGCCAGGTCTTGCAAAAGGTGACGAAGTGCCTTGCTTTGGTTTAACTGGCCCTGAAGCCGGCTCTGATGCAGGCGCGATTCCTGATACAGGTGTGGTCTGTTACGGTATGCACGAAGGCGAGCAAATGCTTGGCCTACGCATGAACTTCTCTAAACGCTGGATTACTTTGGCACCTGTCGCCACTGTCGTTGGTTTAGCATTCAAAATGCACGATCCTGAAGGTCTGCTTGGTAATCCTAAAAAAACCGATTATGGCATTACTTGTGCCCTCGTTCCAGCTAACCACGAAGGTGTCGTAACAGGGCCACGTCATAATCCAATCGGCTCGCCATTTATGAATGGTACGGTTGATGGTAAAGATGTCTTTATTCCATTAGATTACATCATCGGCGGTGTTGAGAACGCTGGTCGCGGCTGGCGTATGCTGATGGAATGCTTGGGCGTTGGACGTGGTATCTCTCTGCCAGCTCTATCGACATCAGCCAGTGAAATGACTTACCTATCTGTCGGTGCATTCGCCAAAGTTCGCGAACAGTTCAAGATATCAGTAGGTAAATTTGAAGGTGTACAAGACGCTACTAGCCGTATGGCGAGTAACACTTATATGTTAGAAGCGTTCCGACATTTGGTCACTTGCGGATTAAACCAAGGTGGTACGCCCTCAGTCATGACTGCCATGGCAAAATACTATGCGACTGAAACCATGCGTAGCGTCGTCAACGACGGTATGGATGTGGTCGGTGGTCGTGCTGTGCAAATGGGTCCGCGTAATTTCTTAGCGACACCTTATCAAGCGATTCCTGTTTCTATCACGGTTGAAGGCGCCAACATTTTGACCCGCTCGCTCATGATCTTTGGTCAAGGTGCGATGCGTTGTCATCCTTATTTATTCGACGAGCTTCAGTTACTACAAAGCGAAGACAAAGCGGCTGCTACTGAAAAGTTTGATACCCTTTTCTTTAAGCATTTGGGCTACACGTTTAACCGTGGTGCAAAAGCCTTTGTCGCAGGTTACATCGGTGGTAGCGATAAGGCGCCGAGTTTCGCAGATGCTTTTACCCGTCCCTATTACAAACACATTAACCGTTTAAGTGCGAGCTTTGCCCTAACTGCTGACATGGCATTAGGACTATTAGCAGGAGATTTAAAGCGTAAAGAGATGCTCTCTGGTCGTTTAGCAGATATTCATAGTCATCTATTTATTGCGACTGCTATTTTGCAGTTCTATGAGCATGGTAGTAAGTCAGAGTCTGAGCGACTGCATGCCGAAGTTGCGCTACAAAACAGTTTGTATACGATTCAAGAAGCCTTTGTGTCATTCTTTGCCAACTTCCCGAATCGTATGGCAGCCAATGTGGTTAGCTTTGTGACTTTCCCAAGTGGACGTATCTTTACTCCAGCAAGCGATGAGCTGAAACGCCAGTTGGGTGATACTTTCATAGATGATTTTGCAGCCAACCCGTTCCGCGATTATCTTAAAACCATGGTTTATTACAATACCGATGCAGACGATGTAACTGGTCGTATGGAGCATGCTTATCAGACGTTGGTCGAAATCGAACCATTGTGGCAGAAGTTCAAAAAGGCAGAGCATCAAGACAGCTTTGAAGGTCTAACCTTTGAAGACCATGTGGTACACGCCAGTCAAAATGGCGGCATTACCGAAGAAGAAGCAGAAGTTCTGATTCAGTATAACGCCATGCGTTTTGATTCGTTATTGACTGATACGTTTGACGAGCATCTATCGGAAGCGCTAGAACGTGATAATCCACATGCGCTTGAAAATGCAGTTCATCAACTGACTGATTATGCACAGCTAAAAAGACAAGCGCAGAGTAAAAACGGTATCGCTGTGGATACCGATGCAGCTGACGTTGAGGAGCTAGCCACTAACGAACCAACTATTAACGATCTAGACAGTACTGCAAATACAGACGACCATACTGGCGATGCCAATCCTAATCATGGTTATGAAAGTGATGGCGATGTAGAGTTGGTCAGTGAGCAAGATACTGTCAAAGAAGTAAATTCTCAGACAGATTTTGAAGAGTCAGAGCCTGAGATAGAGGCGCTCGATCATCGCCATCGTGATGCTGAATCACATCTTAACGAGCGTATGGGCAATAATCACAATCGTCATATTGCACCACCTGATGAGATAAATGCTGAAGCAAGTGATAATGATATCAACCCTTTAGAACGCCAATCACCTCTATCACGCGAAGAAGACGATAAGGTTTAATAATTTATTCTGTTTCTAACATTAGCATTAGAAACTAAATATTATTAGATTTATAGTAAAACTTTTACTTTTTATTAGCCGGATTATCTATAAACGATAGTCTGGCTTTTTTTGGTCTATTGAAAACCTTAAGCTTAATTAATCATATTCCTTCCTTTGCATTTTGATAATTTAAAATCAACGGTTTGATATCAATAGTTTGACATATTTGCTTACCCTAAAAACTCTTTCATGAATATTTTGTTTCATATGGGAAACAAACCGTTTAGAATAAATATTGACTATATTATGGGCACATAGTTGTAACGAGGAATGTACATTTAGAATAAAATCAGAAAAAAATCTTGCAGTGCCCTTAGCTATTCTTTTATATTGTCCACGAAAATGTGACATCGAGCGACAATCACGGGAACTTAATAGTCATAACAAGCTTTGTAGTAAGGCTGATAAGTACAATCATGTTGGCTAATGAACACTTACTATAAAGCTGTTATGCACACAAAGGATATGAATTATGTGGAAGAATTTGGGACTGACGGGCAAGATCATTGTTGCCATGGTGCTCGGTATTGGACTGGGCCTATTTCTAAACTACTCAGGATTGAACGGCGAAGGTGGCTTTGTTAACACTTACATCACCAATGGCTTCCTTGCCATTGTTGGTAAACTATTTGTCAACTCGCTAAAAATGTTGGTCGTACCTTTGGTGCTTATCTCACTGATTTGCGGTGTATGCGGTATTGGTGATATTCGCCTACTTGGACGTATTGGTACCAAAACGTTCATTATTTATATGATAACCACTGCACTCGCTATTGCGACTGCGATTGGTCTTGGCTCGCTATTCGGTATCGGTAAAGGCATGAATATCGGAACGGAAGCCGAGTTTGAAGCTGCGTCAGCGCCGCCTCTACTAGATGTGTTCTCTAACATTATCCCATCGAACCCCATCAGCGCGATGGCAAATGGCGATATGTTATCGATCATCTTCTTTGCTATTTTGATCGGTGTCAGTATCTTGATGGTAGGCAAACCTGCCAAAGGCTTAGTGCAGAGCCTAGAGCTTATCAACGAAGTCATCTTAAAGATGGTCACGATCATCATGAACCTTGCACCATATGGTGTATTTGCGCTATTGACCAAAGCAATGGCAGAGCTAGGTTTAGACTTGATTTGGTCACTACTGGGTTATGTCGCGGTATTGGTCGGTTCATTGGCCTTCCACTTCTTTGTCACCATGATGATTGTACTTAAAGTATCTTCAGGCCTGTCTATCAAGACGTTCTTGGCAAAAATGCGTGAAGTACAGATCTTTGCTTTTAGTACCTCAAGCTCGAACGCGACGATTCCTATTACCTTGCGTACGGTTACCAAACGTATGGGTGTGAACAACTCAGTTGCGTCGTTCACTGTTCCTTTTGGTGCTACCATCAATATGGATGGTACGGCTATCATGCAGGGTACTGCGACCATCTTTATTGCCAACATTTACGGCATTGATTTGGGCGTGACTGAATACTTAACCGTCATCTTGATGTCAGTACTGGCGTCTGTTGGTACGGCTGGTGTGCCTGGTGTTGGTCTAATCATGCTATCTATGGTATTTGCTCAAGTGGGTCTACCAATCGAAGGTATCGGTCTAATCTTGGGTGTGGATCGTATCCTTGATATGTTACGTACTGCTGTAAACGTCGGTGGTGACGCTGCTGTTACTACTATCGTGGCAAAATCAGAAGGCAAAATGGATCTGGCTATTTACAATGATCCTAACGCTGGTGCAAAAGATGTATTTGATGGTCATATCGATGAAGACAATGAGCGTGAGTTCTCTGAAGTCTTTAGTGATGGCATCATGGGTAGTGAATACGATGATGTTGATCGTCGCCGCTAACCCACGCTTGTTAGATAGAAGTGCATAAAATAAAAAAACCTCAGTCAAATTGGCTGAGGTTTTTTTTTATGATTAATAACCAGTAAATAACAATGGTTGATACGGTTCTATCAATGGCTAATTAGCCAAACACATATTTGGTCAACATCGCCAGACAGACCAATACAATTACTGGACGAATCAATTTGCTACCGCCTTTAACCACCATATGTGAGCCAAAATAGGCACCGATGGTTTGTCCAACCATCATCGCTAGCCCCACTTTCCACAGTACGTTGCCACCCAAAATAAAGAATATTAACGAGCCAATATTGGTCGATAAATTCAATACTTTAGCCGCGCCTGTTGCTTCGATAATTTGACGACCCCGTAATGCCACATTGCCAAGCGCAAAAAACATACCAGTACCTGGACCAATATAACCATCATAAAAACCAATCAACGGTGCCACGACTTTTTGCCATTTGCCCTCTGAGATACGTGGTGCAGCCTCTACTTCACCCAATCTAGGGGCAAATAACGTATAAATACCGATAGCAGCGATTAAAAATGGAATGACCTTTTCAAGCAAGTCAGGTGGTGACATCTGTACAGCGATAGTGCCGATAACGGAGCCAATAAAAGCGGCGATGATAGCTACTTTGATACGTTGCGGTTTGACGACCCCTTTCCTAATCATAGTAATAGACGCAGCTAATGCGCCTGATGCCGCTTGTAGTTTATTGGTACCAAGCGTCAATACTGGTGGGATATTGGCCAGTAGCATGGCCGGGATGGTCAACAACCCGCCGCCGCCAGCGATAGCATCAATAAATCCTGCCAATGCGGCCACCGCAGTAAGCATTAAAATAATCTCTAACGAGAAAGTTAAGTCCATGACACTGACCTGCAAAATATGATAAGAAGAGAAAAGGAGTTCTGAGACAAGGCTAAAATGTCGTTATCGATAAGCTGACAGCTTACCAGTGCTAGCAAAAGAAATAATGACACGTCGCACAGCGCTGCTCATTATAAAGATAAAACCGTAAAAAAAGCCAAAAACGTAACAAAGTCTGCTAAATTTGTCTAATAACGTTCCGAATATGCTCAGCCAAATAGCGACTTATTAAAAAGATGTAACGACTTACAACTATTGTGCTCGTCAAATCCTCTTTATAATATTGCTATTGTGAATATAAAAAAGTAGACCGTTGGCACTGGCTCAACGTATTTTGTTGTCTATATTGATAAGAGTATGAGAAACTGTTTCTGTCTATTTGCTACCTCAAAATTATAGGTAGCGCAGACATTGATGGATATTTGAGGTTATTTAGTAAATTGTATTTAGCGAATGAGGATGATATGGCAATACGAAGGATTAAAGCATTTTTTGAATTTGAGGCAGCAGGCGGTATCGTCTTAGCATTGGCTGCCATTGCTGCAATGATCATTGCCAACTCCCCTCTTAATGTTTGGTATGAAGGTTTTATTCATGCACCAGTCGCCATTCAGATTGGTGAGTTTGCGATTGCCAAAGACGCTCATCACTGGATCAATGATGGTCTGATGGCGGTTTTCTTTTTCTTGGTTGGATTAGAGCTTAAGCGTGAAGTACTCATCGGTGAGCTGTCCAACGTCAAGCAGATAATACTGCCAGCAGGTGCCGCACTTGGCGGTATGGTTATGCCGGCGATTGTCTATCTGCTCTTTAACTACAATGAGCCTGAGTTTTGGAAAGGCTGGGCCATTCCTGCTGCGACAGATATTGCCTTTGCACTCGGTATTTTGAGCCTCTTAGGTAATCGCGTACCAAACTCCCTAAAGGTTTTCTTAGTCTCTATTGCTATCTTCGATGACATTGGCGCGATTCTGATTATCGCTTTATTTTATACCAGTGAGCTGTCGTTAGAGTCATTAGCAGTAGCTGGTCTATGTTTACCGTTCTTATATGTTCTTAATCGCCGTAACGTTACCAACATCACGCCCTATCTACTCATCGGTCTGATCATGTGGATTGCCGTACTCAAGTCTGGTATCCATGCAACATTGGCAGGTGTGGTATTAGCACTGTTTATCCCGATGTTCGACCGTACTGATCCTGAGCACTCTCCGCTTGAAGAGCTAGAGCACGATTTACACAATACCGTCGCCTTTGGTATTTTACCAATCTTTGCTTTTGCCAACTCGGGTATCTCTCTCGAAGGCGCAGGTTTTGCTGAGTTATTCCACTCAGTGCCGCTAGGTATTGCCGCTGGTTTGTTTATTGGTAAGCAGTTAGGCGTTATGTTCATGTGCTGGCTAATCTTTAAGCTTGGTATCTCAACCATGCCAAAAGGTATGGACTATAAGCAAATCTACGGTGCAGCTCTATTGTGCGGTGTTGGTTTTACCATGAGTTTATTTATCGGTGGTTTGGCGTTCGCTGGCGACACCACTATGTTTGATGAGCGTTTGGGTATTATTATGGGTTCAATCGTCTCTGGTATCGCAGGTTACATCATGTTGAAAATGAGCTTGAAAGACAATGCTAGTGGTACATCGGTCGACTTGACTCGCCCGCATTAATGAAACGTAGAGTGGCTTATAGTGGTACTGCTTAATATTGTTCCCACTTATAAGCTGCTCTATTTTATTTGTATGTACGTTATCAGGGTATTTATAAGTGACCTAGCAATCAATGACAAGACTACATAACGTGATTGATTGCTAGCGTTATTTATTTATGTTCATAGTTATTATAGTTATCACAGCTATCGGAGCTAACCATGTACCGACCTATATACCATGCTGTACGTCAACTGGCATTAGGGTTATCTGTTTTCGGTAGTATCTATCTGCTAGCAAGCTGTGCAACACTCTCCAAGCAAGAATGTCTCATCGGTGACTGGCAAGCTATCGGCTATAACGATGGCGTGGCAGGTTACCATTCAGATCGCTTAGCATCTCATACAAAAGCTTGTGCCAAAGCTAGCGTCGCACCTGACTACCAGGCATGGGAACGCGGTCGTAAAATTGGTCTGCAACAGTACTGCACCATCAATAATGCCTATAACATTGGTAGACGTGGTCGTCAGTTGAACAACGTTTGCCCGATCACTATGGCCAACACATTGCAAGCGGCTAATCAAAAAGGGCTAGATTATTACGCCTTAGACAGTCAGTTAGACAAAGACAATCGCCTCCTAGATACTTATCAATCAGAATTCGATAAGTTAGAAAACGGTGACATGCTAGATTTTGCTAATGAAAAAGAAGCCCGTGCACGGCTGCTATCTCTATCTGATGAGATTCGTGATACTAAACGCCGTATCCGAATAACACAGCAGCAATTAGATTCATTGAACCAATCCAGTAGTTTTTATAAATGATTGTGATGCGAAGCTATCGCAATGCAAGTTTTACGTTCTAAGGCATGTCCTCACTCCGAGAATGGTACTTGATAACTATGGATAAAAAAATCATCAATACGGCAAGTACTCCAACTGACAAACCTGACTTTCCATCATCGAACGCTCCATCATCGAACGCTCCATCATCGAACGCTTATCAGCGTCATGGACGTACCACTGCTATCGATGACCACAGCGATTTGCAGGTTTTAAAACGCATTAAACGTTATCTATTACCAAAAGACTTTACGATCTCGCCTGCTCTACTTGATGAGATCGTGGCAGGTTACGATATTGGCGATCCGATTGCAGACGCGCTAGCCGCTCAAAGCATAAAATTTGCGAAGCCTTTACAGCATACTATTCTAGTCGATAGTTCAAATAATAAACTTACGAATAATGACCTTGCAACCAATCCATCATTTAACGCGCTCACTGAACAATTTAGCAGCCATCCTGACTGGTTCGACCCAAAGCTTGCCCAAATAGGTGCGATTGCCTATCGGCGATATCCGTTGATGCTCATTTGGCTATTGCGTAACGTTGCTCTAATGGCAGGCTATAGCATCCCTGCCCTATCACTGCCGCTCATTCAGACGGGCGCACTGATGCATGATGCACTACCGCGACTGATGCGTACTTATGCCTATATCTTGGCTGTGTCTGAACACCCCTCATCTAATGTGAGCACACGCAATCAAAACAAACCTATCGAGCAAGTACTAGCCATTGGTTCTGAGGGCTGGCGACAATCTATCCAAGTACGTCAGATACATACCTTGGTACGGCAAAACTTATTAAAAGGGAAAGGCAATGCTGCTACAGGCGTGATACCAAATGCCGAGCAACATCATAACCCTGACGGCAGTTGGAATACTGACTATTGGGGCATCCCTATCAATCAAACCGATATGATTGCCACCCATTTGCAGTTCTCGTTACTGATTATGCGCGGTCTACGACTACTGGGCGCACGTATTAGCACAGAAGAAGCTGAAGGTATCCTGCATCTATGGAACCTTGCCAGTTATTGGATGGGTGTTGATTTAGATCGCTTACCAAAAGATGAGGCCGCGTGTTGGGAATGGCTCTATACCTATCTATCGATACAGCAGCTAGACTTTAAGATGGGTCAGCCACTAGCAAAAGCATTGCATGATTTACCGCGTCAGCTGATGGGTGAAGACAATCGCCGTGGACGTTTTGTTGAAATGGTCAACGCCAGTGTCACCCGCACTTTGGTCGGTGATGATATAGGCGATGGGCTGGACTTACCAAAATCAAAGATACGCTTTGGCGTGTTGTCTTCGGTGCCGATTCTTTTTGCACTTGATACTGCAAGGCAGCATAATGCATCCGTTGCTCATAAGCTAGAAGCATTCCGTGCCAAGCGCCAAGACAATATGAACTGGTGGTTGAAAAAGAACGATGATTATTATAAGTAGATGACCATAGTCATTCCACTATAAAAGCATTACTGCGTTAACCTCGCTTGAAGTATCACATATACATCTACACTCGGTTGCCTTGTACTACTTTTAAATTGCATCGACTATATTATAAATAGATAACATATATCAGCGTTTGTTTTCGACGCGGTAATACCATTCGAGCTGTCGATCAAACCCTGTTTCTAATAGGTTGGCAATTACCCGTCCTGTTAGTCCCCATACTGTCTCACCATCGACCTGCCAGCTCGGCGTCAGTATGGTAGCCATTTGCTCCTGCATCTTATACTCAATTTCATACTCTACCGTTGGTTGAGTGACTAACGATTCTAAATCTGCCCAAAAGATACGGGATATTTCTCCCGCTTCAGGTACGAGTACCAGACCAGGAGCGATGAGTGCCACGATTGGGCGTACGCTCATACCACTTTTTGAAGTTTGGATGGGTAGCTGACCAAGCAACTGGACTTTATTGGGTGGTAGTGCTGTTTCTTCACAGGCTTCACGCAATGCAGTAACGACATTATTACCATCGCCTACCTCGTACTTACCCCCGGCACAGGAGACCTCCCCCGCATGACTGTTCATATGGGCAGCTCGGCGTGTTAATAATAATTTAGGTCTGCGCTCATGAGTAATAGCGACCAGTATTGATGCATCGGCAATCGGTGTCTGATATAGGCTGTCTAATACACGGCTACTATAAGAGGCGTTATGAGCTTCGTACATCGCTGGACTTGTCAACGCATTTAAGGTCTCATGTTGCACTCGCTCAGCTAATTGACGAAGCGTCGGATGACGAATAAAAGTAGGTACAGCAACTGACAGGTTATCGAAGCTTATAGCCTCCGGTGGGAATAACATTATAATTGCCCTATATTTTTATCGTTATTAAGCGGTACAAACAGCATCTTTCTTATTTTCTATTATTAAAATCGCGACTAGTAAATAAAACCAACAATCTTTTTATTTGTCTCGGCCACGCGCCTTGTCAGCGGCTTTGATATCAATAATTACTGAACACTCACTAGACTAGCGCAATATAATAGTGGCTGCATGCTATTTATGTGACTGATTCATTGCTTATCAATGCTCAATAACGGCCTTGTTGACCAATAACAGTAAGCCTATCTGTGAAATGATGCGTTACTGTTATCGTGATTCTGTCCGTCGATAATATGTGCTATCTTAAGACAATAGCTGCTCTTTAGAATAATATCTTATATAGTCGATCTTATATAAGTCAGGTACGTTTAAGTCAGATGCATTTAAGTTAGGTTTATTGTCAGGTTCACTCAGTTTACTGCTTGTCGCACTTACCTTACCGTCCTTGTATCTAACTTATCTCGAAACGACGACAGCAGCACTTCAGAATATAGGTCTTATAACCTATAAAAAACATCATACACAATAACTTTTATAACAAGGTAGTTGATATGCGCTATTGCCTCCAATGCGGTCATGAAGCAGAACGAAAAATCCCACCTACGGACAATATGCCGCGTTTGGTATGCCCCAATTGCCACTATATCCACTACGAAAACCCAAAAGTTATCTGTGGCTCGCTGGTGGTACATGAAAATAGAGTACTACTCTGCCGCCGAGCGATTGAGCCACAATATGGGCTATGGACGATACCTGCAGGTTTTATGGAAAATGGCGAGACCATGGCTGAAGGCGCAGCACGCGAGAGCTATGAAGAAGCAGATGCCATCGTATTGAATCCGCATTTATACTGCATTTATGACTTGCCAGATATTGGGCAGATTTACTCTATCTATCTGGCCGATCTAAAAGATGGCGCGTATGGTATTGGCTCAGAAAGTCTCGACTGTGCACTGTTTAGCGAAGAAGATATCCCATGGGATACACTGGCGTTTGAAGCCATTCGCCGTACTTTAAAAAGCTACTTTGCTGATCGTAAGCAATATAACGAGTTGTCAGAATTTCCGATTCATCAAGACAAAATTGGCAAAGATTTGAGTATCAAACGATATTAGTCAATTACCTAACTGCAAAAAGCCAAGCATGATGCTTGGCTTTTTTGTGCTTAACTTCTAATCAAAAACAAACCTAACTGTCTTAGCTCTTAATTCTACATACTTCAAAGCCTAGGCCTTTTACTGCCTCTTCTTTGTCATAAGGCGCTAGTACTGCACGTACATGCTTTTGCCCTTGCAGATATTGCTTAGCAACGCGCTGCAAATCAGCGACCGTGACGGCCAATATCGACGCACGCATTTTACGCTGCCAGTCAACACCGCGATGATGCAGGTTTGCAAAGCACGCTTTGATCGCCTCACCTGCAGGAGAGCCCGGCTTATCCATACCTGAGATAATACCTAAGATAGCTTCTTCCAATTGCTCATCGGTTTGTGGCTCGTTTAATAGCCATTCGATACTGGCGTCAAAGTGAGCAAAGGTCTCAGCGCATTGTGGATCACGATAGCTAAAGAACTTAAAAGCACAAGCGTTGGCATCGTAACCTGCGCCGCCACCATAGGCACCGCCGCGCTCACGAATCGCACTGTGCAAATAACCGTTACGTAAGTAAGGCGCTAATACCATGAGTGCAGCGGTATCAGGATGGTCAGCAGCAGGTACAGTATAAGCACTAGCGTTATGATAGACATTGGTTGGTACTAACCATGCTAAATCTGCAGCCTCGAGCGCTGCCCCATTTTCTAATGCTTTGACTGTATCAGTCGCACCATTTAACGCAGTATCTAATTGCAGGTTTGCAAACTCACTTGGGATATTTGCTGCCACGTTCGTTAGCTCATTAGGAGCCGTCGTCGCTTGGCTGTCTTTCCAGCTATCAACGATTAAGCTACTCAAGCGTTCGGCTTGCTCTGCTTCACAGATAATAACGGCATGCTTAGGCAAACTGATCAGACGTTGATGTAAATCCATCAAGCTCGTAGCCAGTTGATCCCATTGCACGTCGTCAGTGCTAGCATGTGCCAAGAAATCCTTAAGTGCGTTCAATGCTGGTAAACCGCTGCGCACATATTCCAACTGCGCTTGGCGACTCATACCGCGACTGGCGGTTTGCATGGCGTAAGAGTGACCAGACCCTGCAAGGTTTGACTGCCAACCTGCTTGACGCTGTTGCAAGATTTCTTTGATACGGTCATGCTCAGAAAAGATACTGTGTTCCATGACTTCTTTGAGTAAATCAATCGCTTCAGGCTTACGATTCAGCGCACGCGTTGCCACGACAAAATAACTGCTAATCTCTTGGCTGTCATCAACGTTGGTACGTTGACTAATACGAGCGGTCACACCAGAAGAATGCGCGGCCTGCTTGGCTTGCATCTCATGAGCACTAAGCGAGTCAGTACCTAGCTCAGACAATAGACTTAAATAAATAGGCAACAATGGATGATTGATTACATCATTGACTGGTAGCTCATCTGCGCTCGCATTACCAATTGCTTCAGTGAGTGGAACAATCACTTGATAGTAGTAAATGCCATTAGTGCCAGCTTCATACTCAAATAGCGTGCTGTCTTGCCCGCTCAGACGCACCTGCTTTTGGGTGCCTTCTTTAAAGCTGATATCCGTTGGTACGTCTTCTAGACCCACTTTTGGTAATAAGCTTAAATCATCTGGCGCAGCTTGACGCGCAGCCAAATCTAAGGCTTGTTGCTTCAAGATAGCTTTGTCATCAGCAGTCAAGTCCATTGCGATAGTATCCAAACGAGTCTGCTCAGCTGCTGCCAAACGGGCTGTTTTTTCGCTATCAGGCGTCATCGTTACGCGTACACGATGCTGATTGTCCAATAGATGCGTCTTAATCAAGTTCGGTAGCCATTGCGGATCAACGACTTGCTCACGTAGCCACTGTAGGTGCTCGTCTACTTCCCAAACATCGATAGGGTTGCCGTCATGAATGGCGGTACTAAAGCCCTCTAGCATAAGGTTTAGACCATAAGGAATGCTATCGCCGCCGATATGACGCTGATCAATCTCAATCTGATGCAGAATGGTTTCGATTGTCTCATCATCAACTGGTGAATTGGCTACTTCGGTTAGCAAGTCGATAATACCTTGCTCTACCGCTTCGGCGTGCTCAGGGTTAGAACCGCGTAGACCCGTATAAAAGACCATTTCATAATGGCTGTCATCAAGACCCAATAGTGGACTTGGCGCTTTACCTAGTGGATGACTGTCAAGATAAGCACGCAATGGCGAGCCTGCATGCTCAATCAATACGCCTTCTAATAGACGTAGTGCCAAACGCTGCTTAGGATCGGTAATTGATGGTAGTAACCAAGCAACCACGTGATGCGTCTGATCTGGGCCTGCTTCGTCAGCAGTGTAAGTATCAACCGCACTGATTGGTGCAGACAAACGTTGCTCTGGACGCGATACATGCTTTTTGCCTGCTTCAAACTGAATCAAAGCATCTTCGTGTATCTTCGCTTGCGTTTCAGCAACAGGGATATTACCGAAGCTCATAATCACACTGTTTGACGGATGATAATGGCTCTGGTGAAACTCGGTCAACTCAGTGTGCGTCAAGTCAGGAATATCGGCAGGATCACCGCCTGAATTATAATGATAGGTCGTCGTTGGGAATAGATGATGAGCAACCGTATGATATAGCTGATCAATCTCGCCACTCATCGCGCCTTTCATTTCATTAAAAACGATACCTTTAAACTGCGGCTTGTCATTTTCATCAAGCTCCACGCGAATGCCTTCTTGGGCAAAATCGAGCGGATGGATATTCGGGAAAAACGAGGCGTCTAGATAGACAGCGAGCAAATTAAAGTAGTCATTTTTGTTTTGCGTCGCGTATGGATAGGCCGTCCAATCAGCTGCGGTCATCGCATTCATAAACGTGTTTAATGAGCGTTTAATCATTGAAAAGAACGGATCACGTACTGGGAACTTGTTCGAACCACATAGTGCCACGTGCTCTAAGACATGTGCCTCGCCTTTTGAATCCATTGGCTGGGTGCGAAAACCGACCAAAAACGCATTTTCATCACTTGGATGGGCCAGATGATAATGCATCGCTCCTGTTTTTACATGCTGACTGATCAGCACATCCATCGATAGCGCCTCAATATGGCGATGCTCAATCAGCTCAAATGCTGGATGCAAGGTTAAATCAGCAGTAAATGGCGTGTCCGTCATAGTTATCCTTATCGCTTATCATGCGTATAGTGCCCTGACTGTCAGGGAAAATAGAGTAATAAATTGGCTAAAAAAGAGTTGGCTTAGCGCTATTAGTGGGGCTGCAACATGGATAAGTCAAGGCAGCAGTCATGCAATAATCCACCACATAATCTACACGGCTATCAACTTTAGCTATCAGAGCCTTATAGTTACAAATCTATAAATACCCACAATTTTATTATGGATTTATTACTTAACAAAGGTGATTTGCACTGCTACTATAAAGTTAACTATTAACAGGAGTGGAGTATCTTATGAGCTACCAACACGTTCTACTGGTCACTGACTTACTATCCGATGCGGACAAAGTGGCGCTAAAAGCCAAGCGTATCCTCGCAGGCTCTCCTGAAGCCAGACTGTCTGTCTTGCATATAGTTAAAGATGACATGGTGCGCTTCGGTTATGAGCTCGTGCCTGCCTCTAGCCTCTCGGGTGATGTCGATAGTGAAAAGTGGCAAGAAGCACGGGCTAAGCTGGCGCGATTTTTGGCACGCAACGAGCTAGAAGCAATCAACTCTGAGGTCACCGCTGCCATCTCTAATAGCAAAGGTATTATTAACTATTGCCGTGAAAAAGACGTCGACTTACTTATCATTGGACGCCATGAGCGCCATGGTATCGCTGCTTGGTTAGTAGGAGCCACTGCCGATAGTATCTTGCCAAATGTCCCTTGCGACAGCTTAGTGGTGAAGCTTGATCAGCCTGTCTTGGAATAATTGGCATCGCTCTCATCCGCTGCTAAAGACGACAAGCTTTACTTAACAGCGCCCTAGAGTAGTGCTATAGTAAATACTATCTGACATGAGGAAGACGCTATGAGTTACGAACATATTTTACTGGTCACCGACTTACTCTCTGATGCAGATATAGTCGCCCAAAAGGCCAAGCGCATCGTTGAAAACCGTCCAGGCTCTAAGCTATCTGTTTTGCATATTGTCAAAGACACCATGGTTGGCTTTGGCTATGAGCTGGTGCCTGCCTCTAGTTTATACGATGAGATTGATGATGAACGCTGCCAAGAAGCACGCGCAAAGCTGGCGCAATTCCTTGAACGCAATCAGCTAAATGCAGCAACGTCGGAAGTCACGACCGCCATTTCTAGCAGTGAAGGTATCGTCAGCTACTGCCATAAACACGATGTCGATCTATTGGTCATCGGTCGTCATAAGCGTACCGGTATCGCTGCATGGATCAGTGGCGCGACAGCAGATAATATCCTGCCCAATGTACCTTGCGATAGCTTTGTGGTGCGACTGGACAAACCTGTTTCAGCATAACAATATGCTTTGATTGTCTTATATTATCTAGAGCATATCCTAAACAAAAAAGCGCAGCGTCACTTTCAACGCTGCGCTTTTTTATGGCTGATAGTTTTTAGAGTCATCGCTTAATCTTGTTGAATAATATCTATAAAGGTTTGCCAAATGGGGCTTTGGTGACGGGCTTTATGCCAGACCAGCCACCATGTCCTTGATAAATCAATTCCCGCCACGTTCACTTGTACCAGCTCACCTGTTGCCAATTCCGTCTCAATCACATGCTGCGATAGACAACCAAGACCAATATCTGCACTTACCATGTGCTTAATGGCCTCAGATTGATGTATCGCCTTTACCACTTCTGCATTAGGTAGATACTTAAGCAATTGCTCGTCGATAATCTGCCGTGTGCCTGACCCTGCCTCACGTACCAGTAACGGTAATTGCGCTAGCTGATTAATGGTCAGCTGATAGCAGTCCTCATCTTGGCTATAGGTAGCCACATTCTTTAGCCATTTGCTATCACGCTTGGCAAATATCATCAGCGTATCGGTACGCCATTCACGCTGCTCAATAGCTTTCATATCTACCGGACGCGGCATTCCTTCTACCAGCGCGATATCGATATTTAGTTGCTCAACCTCGCTTACCACTTCTTGCGTATTGGCAATATACATATCAACGTTGGCATCGGGTAGCGCTTCATATAGCTTGCCAAGTAAAGGTGGCAGCACGTAATTACCGATAGTGGTACTAGCACCGATGTGAATCTGTCCGGCTTGATATTGATGATAATGCTCTAACGTGAGCGACTGACCCAAAATCGCCTGTGCCTGTATATAAATAGGATGGGCATTAGGGTGTTGATTGAGCCTGCGACCGACGCGCTCAAACAGCGGCATCTGTAGTCTAGACTCTAACTCTGTCAGTGCGCTACTGACCGCTGATTGTGATAAATGCAGCTCCTCACTGGCGCGACTGGTGCTACCTGTCTGATAAATACTGACAAAAACAGCAAGCTGCTTAAGCGTAATCTTTGGCACTGTCTGCACTGATTTTTTCATAATGTTGATAATGCCTATGTTGCTTTATGTCAGTTTTTAGCTTGTCTTGTTCAATATGCATATCTTTTTTTGCTTCTCATGCACGGTACATCGACTTCTATCATTAACACTAACCTAAAAAATCGATAGCTTATATCTTATTAATCTGTTTTTATTATAAATGTAGCGGGCATATACTGTCTATTCATAAGCTTATGCTTATCTTAATATAAGTAAGAGGATGCCGCGTCATGCACACACTCGTCCAATCGGTCAGCAACTCCGTTCATAACTACACCCCCAATCACCGTCACTTGACGGGATTGGTAATTGTTCTGATTGGTAGTTTGTTTTGCTTATGGTTGGACAGCAGTTTGGATATCTGGTCAAACGGGCGTATCGTTGGATTGTCCTCTCTAACGCTAGCGATTTTGCTAGGCATGATATTAGGCAATACCATCTATCCTAAATTCGCTGAACGTTTAAACGGTGGCGTTTGCTTTGCAAAGGGTCAGATATTGCGACTTGCGATTATGTTCTATGGATTTAAGCTAACCATGACGCAAGTTGCGAGCGTCGGTATGCCAGCGATTATGACTGATGCGCTCGTACTGACATCAACCTTTTTACTGACCTATTGGTTAGGTACTAGATGGTTAAAAGTCGATAAAGAAACGGTTATCTTGATTGGCTCAGGGGCAAGTATTTGCGGTGCTGCTGCCGTTATCGCCGCAGAGCCTGTGGTCAACGCGCAAGCTCACAAGGTCACTATTGCAGTGGCAACCGTGGTGGTTTTTGGCACTATCGCGATGCTACTGTATCCTTTTTTATATCATCTTGGTTGGTTACAACCTTGGCTAAGCGCCCAGCAATACGGCATGTACACTGGCTCAACCGTACATGAGGTCGCACAAGTCGTGGTCGCGGGCAATGCAATCAATACTGAGATTGGCGATACCGCTGTCGTGACCAAGATGATACGCGTTATGATGCTCGCGCCTTTCTTACTCGTGTTGTCTTTTGCGCTAACCAAAGAGCGCACCGTAAATAATACCGCTATAGAAGATAAAAGCAGAAAAAACGAAACAGCCTCATTTATGACTCGTGTTAAACAAGTTAAAGTGCCATGGTTTGCGTTTATCTTTATCGGCATTGTGTTGATACATACATGGGTGCCGATGTCTGAGAGTATCGTACGCAGTATGGTGATGCTAGATGATGTACTACTTACGATGGCTATGTTTGCATTAGGTCTGACCACTCATCTAAATGCGATCAAGCAAGCTGGCGTTAGACCGCTTATTTTGGGTGCTATTATGTTTGGCTGGTTAATACTAGGCGGTGGTTTGATTAATATTGGCATTAGCTTTATATAATAATTCGACTGTTCATTTTTAGCTTATTACTTCATTGCACAATATAAAAGGCCTCCAACTATCATGGTCGGAGGCCTTTTTGCATTGGTCGCGGTCTAATATGATTAGCCAAAACCTTTAATATTTGATTAGTACTAATTTTAATACCAGTGTCTTAGATACCAATCTCTTAAGTACTAATGCTCTAAACACTAATACTGTAAATACCAAGTCTCTAAATACTAAATAGCAGACGAAAAAAAACGAACCCGAAGGTTCGCTTTTCTACATCTATTCATCTATCTGTCTATAAAGACAAATTAGATAGCAACGATGTTATGTGCTTGTGGGCCTTTTTGGCCTTGAGTTACAGTGAACTCAACTTCTTGGCCTTCAGCCAAAGTTTTGAAACCTGAACCAGTGATTTCGCTGTAATGAGCAAAAACGTCTGCGCCAGTTTCTGGAGCGATAAAACCAAAGCCTTTAGCTTCGTTGAACCACTTAACTGTACCTTTTTGAACGTCTGACATAGTATAATCCTACTTTTAAATTTATTAATGGTCTAGTGACCGGTAACGCTTGCAAATAGCTACTGAACGATAAATATTAAAACGAAGGATTATAACTAATACTACGAGGTAATGATTTGGTGCAGAACTGCTCTTAAGCTTGGGCGTATTATAAGGGGTACATCCTAGTATCGCAAGTCTTATCTCATGTTTCGTGTAACCAGAGCCGTTTATTGGCTGATTTTGGCACAAATTGCAACGGATTTAGGCATTTGGTAAACGAAACAAATATATCGCTACCCCACTACAGACAGCGGCTACCGCCCATGCCATCCACATCATATCGGCAGGTAAACGATAAAATAACATAATTGTTGATGCTGCCATCATAACCGTCGCTAAACACTTGGCATAAAGCGGAACGGCATGGTTTTCTTCCCAATCACGGACGAATTTGCCAAAGTATTTATGATTAATCAGCCAAAAATGAAAGCGTCGAGAACTACGTGCCCAGCAACCTGCTGCTAGCAAGATAAAAGGCGCGGTGGGCATCACTGGCAACAATATACCGATAATACCCAAGATAAAAAACAGCCAACCAAGCGTCACAAAGGTCCAACGCAGCATTGGGCTGTTGGATTGATCGGTCTTAGGTCGGTAATAGAACGCTTTTTTATTATCGGTCATATAAATTGTCGGTCGTGTAAGTTGTCAGTTATGCCAAATGTCGATTGTCTAGAGTAGCGCCTATTATGTAAGCAGCGGCATAGAAGGCTAATCATGCAATATCGCCCGTCTGCGCACAAGACTATTTATATAAGGTTTTTGCTATTGATAGGTATGTTTGGTTAGTAATTGGGTAAGTACCAATAATAAATGCTGCACTCTTTTATTAATACGTCGATTGAAAGCGCTTATAAAAAGCCGTCACAAATGAAAACTGTTATAAAGAGCGATTATCGAACATCAGTCATCACCTACCATCCTCATTCCCGATACGCTTGCATCACGTCTTGTAAGTCGTCTATGATGACGCAGTAGCTATCGATAATAGCCATTCACAGTACGGATTCATTAGCAGTACTGATCAAAAATAATGCAATACCAATCAATCTTGTCGGGGTGCTTTGATTTAACGCTGTAGACACAGCCCACATCATCGCTGAGACATACCCGTGAACCTGAAGCAGTTAGCACTGACGTAGGAAACAAGCGTGACACGCCCTCAGAGGTCTATAAATAAGAGCAGTCTATAGATATGATGTACTGGTAATGATAACCATATCAAACGCCGAGCATCTGACAGTTAGCATCGAGGCTTCACTTTTCTTATTTGGCCTTTCTTGTTTTACTTAATCGTATCAGTCTGATTGTTTTCCATAATCAAAAAGGAAACAACCATGCAGCCGACTACCAAACTTACTCTGACCCTCGAATGGTTTTTAAACCCTGATCATCTGCCCTTTATCGCTGGTGTGACCACGGGGGCGTATGAGCAGGCAGGGCTTAATATCACCATTATCGAACCAGATGACCACTATGATGGCTTTGCCGAATTACAGAACCAAAGCATCGATCTGCATGTCAATGAGCCTATCCATCTGTTTGAGCATTACGCGCCTAATCTACGTGCGCTAGGCTGCTTTTTTGAGACCGATGGCGGCATATTGATGCAACGCGCTAGCATGGACAAGCTAAAAAACAATCAGCCAATCCGCATCTGCACCCCTGCTGCTGAAGAAAAAACCAATCGTATTGGCTTTGAGATATTGGCTCGCTATGCCAAGAAAAATGGCTTTAGTATCAGCCGTGATAATGTGAGCTTTGTACAAAAAGACTTTTATCATATAAAAAACCTGCAAGAAGACCCAAGCCTAGATGGTGCATGGCTATGCTTTTATAACTTTGAGGGTGTTGAAGCGAATCATGAGGGTTTAGAGTTTACGTTTATCGATCAACACCTGTCACCTTATCCGAACTTTTCAGCGTTAGAAATCCTCACGACTGAGGATATCTATAGTGCAAAAAAAGACGCGATAAATACCTTTATTCAAGTGACCAACCAGATGACAGAGCTGTGTAAAAATGAGCCAGCCACCGCCCACCGTATGTATTACGACTATAGTAAAACCGAAGCAGATACGCTGATGGATGCGATTATTGATAATACGCTAGGTAGATTGATCACGCCGATCAAGCCTGATGCAAATAAGTGGGAAAAGCTGCGTGAGATGCTAGCCGAAATCGATATCGTGACCTTGACTGATGAGCAGTATCAATCGCTGTGGGCGCTATAGAGATTTTAGCAGTTAAGATATTTTAAATAACAAAAAACCGCCATGGCATTTACTGTGGCGGTTTTTTATTTAGCTGTAATCGAATAGTGAGGTTAGCGCAGTAATATTTTTATAGTGAATTGACTATACCAAGTTGCTTGGCTTCTTTTAGCCACATTGGGAACTCTTCTAGCATGTTTTCATACAACGCTTCTTCGCTGATATCATCCAAATCATCGAGTTCAAAAAAGTCGCAATTATCAATCACGCGCCCTGTCATGTCGTCTAGTTTTTTTAGGATGCCATAACCACGACCACCTAAGCCCACGAACTGCCAAAATATCGGCAGTTTCGCCGCTTCCGTCATGACTCTTGTGATACCGCGATTGTCATTCACCCCGCCATCACTGATAAATAGCACGTAGATAGGCACATCTAAACCGTCCTTTTGGTAAAACTCCGTCACGGCTTTCATGACCTCTGCTTCGTTATTGATGCGCGGGCCAAGTGCCCATTTGCGCCAACCGCCATGAGCATTGTTAATAAAACCGTCATAGTTGCTCAGCCCAATCTCACCCAAATACTGCGGATCTCGGGCAAACGCCCAGCAGTCTAGCGCTTGGTCGTCATCGAAGCTCACTGCCAATGGTAATATGCGATTGACTACCTCTTGCACGCGGCCTTTTTTGTACTGTCTGTTCATTGAGCCTGAGGCATCTAACACCAATGCTACCTTTGCGGTCAATTGCTGCAATTGGCGTTTTTCAAGCGATATCGTGGCTTTTTTAGCCAGATTGACCAGTTTTGGCGCTTTGTCTAGCATGACCTTTTCTAACGACGGTTTTGCTTGAACTGGCGCTACGGTCTCTTCTACTGTAGAGCTACTCTCTTCTACGTCACCACCGAAATGCTGCACTATGGCGGCAAGTCCACCATTAAAGCCTTGCGCAACGTTAGATACTCGCCAAACGCCACCCTTACGATACAGCTGCATGAGCATACTGGCTTGCTGCTGGGCAAAGTCTGCTGCTTGATACGCTGCCTGTACTTTTTGCGACTGCTGCCAAATGCCAATCTCTAATGACTGAATTTGATTAAGCGGCGTGTCAGCTGATAATACAAAAAACAAGCTGTCTATATTCGCAGCCAGTTTGGATAAGTTAACTTCAAACTCGGCTTGGATGCTGCTAGAGGATGTTGGCTGTGACTCATAATGGGTGAGCTTGATTTGCCCACATGGTGAGGTTGGCTGATTATAAAACACCATGTAATCATCATTGATCAGTTTGCCCGCTGCGTCTAAGGCAAAGCAGCTGATGTCCATCTCGATTGGGCTTTGACGAGTGAATTTGAGCGTGATGGGTGCGGTATCGTCAATAGCAAGGTTGCTTAGAGGCGCGCGTTGTCCGACGGTGAGATGGTTCATGGTGTTCCTTACGTTAAAGTGTTATTCCTTTGAAGATAATAGACTAATTACTGATGTTAAAACCCCTATCACATTGCAAGATGGTGCATCTTTCATCTTATATGAGCTATATTCCGGATAATAAATATTACATACGATTATATTTTGAATATTTTTTTAAAAATCATAATTTTAAAGCTTCATCATCCCCAAATGATATAACTTCGTGTACAACTCGAATGATCTAAATATATCAATAGAAAACGAAAGCCTTAAACTACTCTCTATTTTATCAGAGCTATGATTTTTTCCTTCAAATTCATTTGAATTCTTTAAAAATATAGCTAACAACTTAGTGAAATCATGGCCGCAACATATTTGTTCCAACTGAAAATTACTACCATCCAACTCTATTAGCTTTTTCTTCAATACATCAATACCAATATTACTACTATCTGAACGATGGATTAGTTTATATATCAAAGCATCTGTATCTAAAGTTAATTTATTATTATCATACTCAATACAATCATCATAGCTTATATTTTTAAACTTCAGATCGTAATTATTCACATAATTTAAATATCTTATTTCACCTATTTTCTTACAAACCTCAAAAATAGTTGACTTTAATCTTGCAACATCAATTAAGCTCTCTTCAATTGAATGGTTCTTATATTCATTAAAAACTCTATCAAAAGACTCTGATGATATCATTATAATTTCCATATCATGAAAATCTGTAAGATAAACTTTATTAATCTCTCTTTCAGTTTTCTTATCAAGTATATGATCAAAATCAGCATCAGCTACAGCATGAATAAAATTCTTTTTTTCAATTGGGAAACCACTCATCACCTTTAAAACATTATCTTTACCTGTCACAGATCTAATTTTCACCTCTTCTTCATTGATAAAATTTTTGAATAATTTTACATCTGTCTTCCCTTCAATTATTAAATTATTTTTCTTACCATCAGGGTGATTAAAGCTCATTAAGATAGAATTAATGATATTCCTAGGTTTATTTGATGCTTCTTGAATCGAACTCATTTGTGACACCTTAAATGCTAAGTCTTCTGATTTCTTCTAAATCCATGACTAAATCCCAATAATCACCAATAATTTGTGGTGAGTGCGTAGCAATCACCGCTTTAGCATTATTCATTTCAGTAATCATTTTTAAATCATCAAGAAATTGCTCTTGCCATACAACATGTAAAGAAATCTCAGGTTCATCTATCAAGACAATACTATGCTCTTTCGTATTAAAAATAAGCTCATAAATAAGGACAACCTGATGTTGTTCTCCTGAAGAAAGTTGAGATAGATTCAGTATATTTTCTTTTCCATTATCGATTTTACCTTCGATCTGCCGAACAAAATAAAAACCCTTTTCTGAGTCAATCTTGATTTTCTTAAAAGACAATTTAGTATTTAGAATACTAGAAAATAAATTTATCTTTTTATAAATATCATCAAACTTTTGTAATTTTAATTTGGTATCATTAAGATATAAATTAAGAACAGAAACATAAATATCATCAATATTATTAGCTGTAATTAATTTATCCACACTAGTATTCTTTGGAAGAATATCAAACCTCTTTAAATTTTCACGGTTTCTTTGAATTTTATTAAGTTCTTCGACGATTTCTTCTTTAGTAATATCTTGACTATTATTTTTTTTAGCTAACAGTCTTTGTGGAAAGGACGAGTCCAAATCCTGAGAAACTACTGAGAAATCTAAACTAGATTGGACTAGATGATTTTTTAACTCTTTTGCATAAGTATCAATTGCTTGTACATAAGAATTAAGGTTTTTATGAGGTGACTTATTAATACGTTTCAATAATCTTTGATCTTGAATAAAATAACTTGTGTGGTTTGCAGAGAAGTTACCTAACCATTCAGGTAAAGAACTTCTAATTGGTCTTGTTAAGTCAAGATCTTTAAGTAATTGCTCAAATCCTGAAACTTCTCTAGTTTTAATATTTACCCACTCATTTGGGCCTGCTTTTCGTAAGTTAGGTATCTCAGAAAAAATACTTGTAAGCTGTCTTTTGAACTTACTCTCACTTAAAGTATGCTCATACCCATTAAAATTAAATCGTAAATTAAAGACATTATTAATTTCATTATCTTGATCATTTTCATCAATTATACTGTTTTCGAAGTAGAAAAAATCATCATCTAATAACTGTTGTTGAATAAATACATTTTTTTTCTTAGCTTCTTTTGCAAATATCTCTTTAGATATCTTAAGAGTCCCAGATTCTGTTTCAAAAATAATTTCAGAAAAATCTAGACTAAAATAGTATAGGTAGTCATAAGTAAATAGTGAATGTATTATTTTAAGACATATAGTTTTACCATATCCATTTGGTGCAGTAATAATATTAATTTCATCTTTAAAATCAAGATTATAGTCGAACAATCCAAACAGCTTTTTAATGCTAATACTTTTAATAAACATACTCTATCACCTCTATATTTCGTCGGGAATATCTTACTATTGCATTATATCTGATCAAAAAATCGCACTCTAAAGCAGTGTGATAATAGCACACAAATATTTAGTATTTATTAGAACTAAAAGTTAGTTAGAGAACTAACCAGTAGACAATAAAAAACGCCATCACAAATGTGACAGCGTTCTTTATTACTATAGATATCTACTTTCAAATTACAACGCTTTCAACTGCTCCATCTGCGCCGTCATCGCGGTCAACTGCCCTTCTAGCTCAGCCAATTTCGCCTTCTCAGCATCGACCACTTCCGCAGGTGCTTTACTGACAAAGCCTTCATTACCTAGCTTACGCGCGATACCATCGGCTTGCTTTTGTAACTTTTCATGTGCTTTGTCCAGACGCGCCAGCTCAGCCGTTGGATCGATTAGCCCTTTCATCGGTACGAGTACGCGTAGCTGACCGACCATACTTGATGATGACAGTGGTACTTCATCGCCTTCTTTGACGATCTCTAAGCTCTCAACTTTGGCAAGCGCTTTGAACTGGTTTTTGATACGGGATAGACGCGCTTCTTCGTCGCTAGAGACGTTTTGTAGGAGCACTGGCAGACGTACCGCATTGCCCAGTTTCATCTCACCACGGATGTTACGGACGCTCGCGATTAGCTCCTGTAGCCATGCCATATCCGCTTCGGTCTGCTCACTGATTTGGCTGGCATCGGTCTGTGGATAGTCAGCAACCACGATGCTGTCGGTGTTTTTGCGACCTAGTAGCGGTGCGATGGTCTGCCAGATTTGCTCAGTCAGATACGGCATGATTGGATGGGTGAAACGTAGCGCAGTCTCTAGTACGTGCAGTAGTACATAGCGGATTTGCGCTTTACGCTCATCAGACACTGAGTCATCATTTAGACTGGCTTTGGCAAGCTCAACGTACCAATCACAGTACTCATTCCAGATAAACTCATAGATATCTTGGCTGACCATATCGAGACGATACTGAGCGAAATGCTGATGAATGTCTTTGATGCTAGAGTTTAGACGACTCATGATCCATTTTTCTGGTAACTCCCATACATCAGGGTTTGCCGTTTGGTCGATAGGCTTGGCGTTGCTGTCACCATCGACACAGTTCATGAGGACAAAACGGCTAGCGTTCCAGATTTTATTACAGAAATTACGATAGCCCTCGACACGCTTTAGATCAAAGTTGATATCGCGACCAGTACTGGCTAGTGAGGTAAAGGTAAAGCGCAGTGCATCCGTACCATACGCTGGGATACCCTCTGGGAACTCTTTACGCGTTTGCTTTTCGATTTTGGCCGCGTCTTTTGGGTTCATCATATTGCTAGTGCGTTTTTCGACCAACGCTTCTAGCTCAATACCGTCGATAAGGTCGATCGGATCTAAGACATTACCTTTTGATTTTGACATTTTTTGACCATTGCCATCACGTACTAGACCATGCACATAGACGGTCTTAAACGGTACTTGCGGCGTGCCATCTTCGTTTTTCACGAAGTGCATGGTCATCATGATCATGCGGGCTACCCAAAAGAAGATAATATCAAAACCTGTCACCAATACGCTGGTCGGGTGGAAAGTGTCCATCACGCGTGGATCGGCGTTGACGTCTGCCCAGTCAAGCGTACTGAACGTCCATAGACCAGAGCTGAACCACGTATCGAGCACATCATCATCTTGGCGCAGTTTTACATCGTCGCTTAGATTGTACTTACTACGTACCTCGCTTTCGTCACGGGCGACATAGATTTCACCTGTCGCATCGTCATACCATGCAGGGATACGATGACCCCACCACAGCTGACGGCTGATACACCAGTCTTGTAGATCGGTCATCCACGCCATATACATGTTTTTGTACTGTGCAGGGACGAACTCAATGCTGCCGTCTTCTACTGCGTCAATCGCAGGCTTGGCAAGCTCTTTAACTGCGACATACCACTGATCGGTCAACCACGGCTCAACGATCGTGCCACCACGCTCAGCACGCGGAGCTTTTAGTGCATAGTCTTCGATATCTTCTAGCCAGCCCTGCTCGCCTGCTTGCTCTACAAGGAACTTACGCGCAGCAAAACGCTCAAGTCCTGCGTACTCGCTCGGCGTGGTCTCTAACTCTGGCTCACGTGTTTGCAAATCAGGGTAGACTTCCATCGCTGGCAAGATATTGGCGCGCTCATCAAGGATATTAATCAATGGCAAGCTATGACGACGACCCAATTCATAGTCGTTAAAATCATGCGCTGGAGTAATTTTGACACAACCTGTACCGAAGTCTTTTTCGACATAATCATCAGCGACGATAGGCACGACACGGCCCGTGATTGGCAAGGTAATGGTTTTTCCGACCAAGTGTGCGTAGCGCTCATCGCTAGGATTAACTGCGACAGCGGTATCACCAAGAAGCGTTTCAGGACGCGTGGTGGCTACGACTAGATAGTTTTTACCATCTTGAGTCGTTAGGTCTGTATCGGTGAAATGATAGCGAAAATGCCATAGACTACCTTTTTCGTCGTGGTTTTCTACTTCTAAATCAGATAGCGCGGTTTGGAACTTTGGATCCCAGTTGACTAGACGCTTACCACGATAAATTAAACCATCGTCGAACAGGCGTACGAACACTTCTTTTACTGCGTTAGACAGACCATCATCCATGGTAAAGCGCTCACGCGACCAGTCAACTGAGCTGCCCAAACGGCGAATTTGGCTGGTGATATTGCCGCCCGACTCTTCTTTCCATTCCCATACTTTATCGATAAAGTCTGCACGCGTCATATCACGGCGCTTGATACCTTGCGCTTCCAGACGACGCTCAACAACCATCTGGGTCGCGATACCCGCATGATCCGTACCTGGTTGCCACAGCGTATTATCGCCGTCCATGCGGTGATAACGGGTAAGCGCATCCATAATAGCGTTGTTAAAACCGTGACCCATATGTAGCGAGCCAGTGACGTTTGGCGGTGGCAGCGCGATAGAAAACGACTCGTCTTTGTCAAAAGTCGGCTGAAAATAGCCGCTTTCTTCCCAACCTTGATACATACCTGCTTCGACTTCCGCAGGATTATAGGCGCTCTCTAATTGGCTTAGCGCCGCTTGGATCGACTGGGTCAGGTTGGTTTTCGCATTGCTATCAATGCTGGTATCGGTATTAGGATTGCTCATAATAGGGTGATCTTATTGTTGATAATGAATGTGGTCAAAATGAGATAGCGCAAAACGCTATAAAAACAGGAAAAATAGTTGATAGTGTGATTTTAACGCAGATAGGCAGATTTTGTTAGATGGTAAGGCAATTTATAAAGCCTGAAGGCGATTTATTACTCAAATTGTTAATCAATTAACAACAGCAATCCGAAGAATGGGAAATATAATAGAGATTACTTATGCAGCAAAATCATTAGCCTATAACCAGCGAGCCAACCGTGTCCCAAGATACCGAATATGACCATGATTCTCAGGCTAATCTATCAGACAGCGAGCGTCTGAGCGTGAACACCACCCCTCCTATGCCTAAAGATAATCATACGCTAGAAGAAAACAGCGATTCTTCTAAAGACATTGAGGTAAATAAGGACGCAGACGAACCTATCAAAGCCACCGAAGACCTAGAAAACGATGACCTGCCAGAAGAAATCAGCGACGAAGACAAAGAAACCATCAAAAAGGTCGCCAGTGATGACAATCTAAGCCAAGCGAAAAGCTACGCCAGTATCTTAGTCGAGCAAGTTATCCACGCAAAAGAAACCTTTGAGCGTTCACTTGGCTCGCTATTTACCAGCGCCTTTACAGCTGGGCTAGAGATTGGCATCAGCTTTTTTATGATTTTATCAGCGTTTGCCTTGCTCAATGACGTGATACCAAGTCGCTATGCCATGGTGCTGTCGTCACTGCTGTATCCAATCGGCTTTATTATCGTGGTGATTGGTCAGTCGCTATTATTTACGGAGCAGACATCCCTCTTGAGCTTGCCTGTCTTAAATAAAATTGAGCCGCTGCACAAACTTCTGCGGCTATGGGGCATCGTCATCGCTGGTAATATCGTTGGCGGCTGTATCTTTGCAGCATTAATGATCGGTCTGGGACTGCATATGCATCTGTTTACAGACCACGCTATCGATGTCTATGCCGAGCACATCCTAGGTTTTGAGTGGTGGGTTATCTTTGGCAGCGCCGTGCTAGCAGGCTGGATGATGGGCGTGGCCGCATGGCTAGTGACCTCTGCACGAGATACACTTAGCCGTATCGTACTGGTGACGCTTATCACTGGTAGTATTGGGTTTTTAGGCTTGCATCATAGTATCGTGGGCAATATCGAGGTATTTTCAGCGCTGCTGTATGGCAATACCGTCAGTCTCTGGCGATACTTGGTATTTTTAGTCGTGGTACTGGTGGGCAATACGGTAGGCGGTGTGGTGTTCGTCGCGGTACTCAAAAACCGTACGTTCTTATTTGAAATTGAAAAAGTAAAAGAGCAAGCTGCCGAGGCAAGAGCGAAAATGGACAGACGAAGATTCTAAGCTTGAGCCAAACTGATTTGAGCTAAAACTGATTTGAGCTAAACTGATTTGAGTTAAAACGAGCATTAAACGCAAAAGCCCATAACACGCTTCATTATACAAAGCGGATTACGGGCTTTTTTTACTAAACCATACACTGTTGATTTTTTACCAATACTGTCTCAACTGGCGCAACAATGCGTTACTACGGTTATCTTAAACCTCTTACATTCTACGTGCTGCCAATACACTGCTTTCTATCTCTGTTCTTTTTGCTTTATTGTGCTGGGCAGTAAATACTCTGACCATGATACCAGCGGTCAAGAACATGATTAGCGTATAGATAGCTGGCGTCATCGACATCTTATAGTTAGCCAATAGCGTCAGTGCCATAAACATTGAAAGCGTACTGTTTTGTAGGCCGACTTCCATAGTAATCGAGCGTCTTTGCGCAGGATTTAGACCGAACCATTTACTGGTGTAATAACCAAGTGCCATCGTCGAGACGTTCAGTATCAATGCCACAGGGCCAGTAGCGATTAATGCTTCAACGATAATGTCTCGTTGCACATAGCTTAAGAAAAGTACCAAGAAGCTCAAAAATATCACGCCAAAACGAGATACCATCACCTGTCCTTTATCTGCCGCGTTAGGGGCATAGCGTTTGATCAACATACCAATACTGACGGGTAAGATAGTCAGAGCAATTAGGCTGATCATGGTCTTGACCACTGGCAACTGAAACTCACTACCTGCACCCATAAAGTACACGAGCGAAAAACTGAGGACGATAGGAATGGTAAATACGGTAATAACACTGGCAATAGCGGTCATGGTGACCGAAAGTGCGACGTCACCTTTGGCTAAATAGGTAAATAGATTTGATGTCGTGCCACCAGGACACAGTACCAGCAACATGACTCCAACGGCATACTCTGGCTCGAGAGACATAGTGGTTGCCAAAGCAAAACCTACCAATGGTAAAAATATTAACTGGTTGGTCAAGCCTATAGCGACTGCTTTAGGGTATTTGACGACTCTCTTAAAGTCATTGGTAACTAAGGACAATCCCATTCCCATCATAATCAAAAAGATACTAATGGGAATGACTTTTGCATTTATAAACGTGACTAACTCAACACCTTCCATAACTACATCCTTGTAGATAGAGCCCTTACACGGGCAGGTTTATGACAACCTCGTCATGCTCAATCAGCCAATCCTGCTGATATCTTGGGTAAAAGCCACCGACGTTGTCAGCTCTTTATATGATACTTTTCCATACAGTCGTGTTTTTTAAACCGACAATTTTTGATAAAACTGGTTACTACGAACCGAAATAATAACGGAACGACAAAATTCAGTATATCGTTGTAAAAGTGTATGGTTTTGATTTTTCTGACTACTCATCAGTCAATTATAGGTTTTTACACTTGAAAATAAACTAGAAATGATTTAAGCGGGAATGTTGTGATTTATAGCAGATGTAGAGTGAATATGGTCGATACTGATAACAGCTGTACCGTAGGCGATGGCTTCGACCATACTGCCTAATTGGTTGACATTGGTTACCTCAAGACGTAACCCGTAGATATGCGTGTAGCCTTTGGCTTTTGCCTCAGTCCGCATACGAACAATGGCTTCGCGGCGGGCACGATCTAGCAAAGTCTCATAGGTGGTTAAGTTTTTGCCAAAGACACTTAATACGCGAGCGATGATCATTTTGAAGTAGTCTTGAGCGATGACGACACTACCCAGCACCAGCTCACCTTCACTACCCGCCGCTAACTTGGGACGGTATAAGCGTTCGCTTGAGACAGTAATATCGCCCAATGCTTGCTCTGCTACGCTTAGCTGTGCTAAATGCTGACGCTCATGGCGTGACCCGAAGAACCAGCCAGCCGCGAATAAGAAGACAAACGGCCCATAGTTGATGAGCACTTGCGTGAGTGAATCATTCATAGCACGTTTCTCATCATAAAAAGCATCGGTGCTTTTAACATTATAGGATTTAGTATTGTAGCTTTTAGTATTGTAGGATTAACCAAAAGGATTGAAACGCGGTAAATCATCGGGTGCGACTTGGGTCTGAGTATTTGTGTTTTGACTAGAATGATTATAACCATCGCTTGGCGGGTTTTGATACTGCTGCTGTGATATCGGCGCAACCTTGACCGCCGTACCATAGACAAACAGCTCTGACGCACCTTGGGCGATGCTAGAAGTTGAAAAACGTAGACCGACCACCGCATCAGCACCTAACGCCTCTGCTTTGACAATCATGCGATCGATTGCTTCTTGGCGTGACTCTTCTAATAGCTCGGTATAAGCCGTCAGCTCGCCGCCAACGATGTTTTTTAACCCAGCAAACAAATCTTTACCGACGTGCTTTGAACGCACGGTACTACCGTACACCACGTCTAGGCGTTCAGTGATTTGATAGTTAGGTAGGTGTTCAAGATTAGAGAGTTGCACAGTCATAGTATGACCTTATCGGTGACTAATAAAATACAGGGTAAATCAAAGCACTGTAATACAGCATAGGCAAAATAGAAACAGCACTGCTAATAGCGCTGTTTCTTAGCATCATTAATCGTTGGTATGAAATAGTAAGAATAATTCAGTCAAATTACCTTCGATGCTATTGGCCATTTGTACCATTTTGTCTTCGTCTTTACGCATTTCAGACAGCTCTGGATCTTCATCATCGATACCGCTTAGTACGATCATTGGCAAGGTCAATACTGCGACGTCTTCTGCGGTCTCTTGATCTTCAAACCAATCGCTTGCTTCGTCACCATACATGGCATCGACAAAACCGATTGACCAAGCAACGATGTCTGACTCGTCAGAGAAATCAACCGCCACTTCTTCGTTACCAGCATCTTCACCAAATGGTAATTCAATAGGCGTCTCGTTTTTTAGCTCAGCCATGATTGAATCGCGCCAGCGTTTGATGCCATCGATAACGTTGTCTGGAATCTCACTTACGTGACCTTCGAACAGGGCATCCATCCAGTTAGGCAATGGACGACCGATAACCGTCGCTGTCAAAAAACCATGCGCTGCGACACTATCTAGCACAAACTGGCTTTCTTGATTGTCCAAATAGTCTAGTAATTCATCAAAACTTAGTTGGTTACTCATAATTTGGTTTTCCTTAGCAGATAGATGTCATCAATCGCAGTGGGCGATCGGTTAAATAAAAGAGGACGAGTACTTAAGTAGAGACTAAAGGCTGCTTGATTGATCAAACTCAAGCAACCTCTATCAGGTAAGTATTATCGAGATGAACTGGTTGCGAGCAACCTAGAAAATTAGAAAACAGCAGGCAACCAGTTTGATTGGTTAAATGATTTTAGTCATTAAAATAGCCACTGCCGTTAAAGTAGTTACCGTCATTAAAGTAGCTACTAGAGCACTTTAGTCCACTGAAACGACTGATGCCGATAAATTAAAAATCGTCATCATCCCAATCATCGCCGTCTTCATCGAAGTTGTCTATGTCGTCTAGATCGTCTTTTAACTCTTTAGCCAAACGCTTTTCTTCTAGCAAATTATCGATTAGCCGACGTTTTTCAAGACTACTTAAACGTGTACGTACGCTCGTCTCAGCTTCTTCAACCATCTTTGCATCATCATCGTCGACAAAATCATCATCAAAATCGTCGTCAATATCAGCGTCACTCATGACAAACTCCTATCATTTTTAGGCAAGGGTATTAAGAATACATCAATATATATATGCCTTATAAAGTCTCTATTGAATGTTGTCAATCCTTTTTCGCAATATGGTACATTTCATCTCTACGATTAAGATAGTCTAGTAGGCTATATAACAGACAATTGTAATATAAATGACCAAATACAGTCGGCATTAAATGTGCAGATCGTCCTCATCTTCAATCATAAGAACTGCGTTGCGCACATCAGCCAAACGCTGAATCAAGGAGTCGTTAGCACCATCAAATATCGCACACTCGCGCTCATAGACAGTGGTTGGGCGCATGATGTTATGTACTTGTACGTGATTGCTGATTTGCTTGAGACCAGCATTTGGCAATAGTATCAATAGCTGCTCTTTTTTGCCGATACTCTGGAGCAAGTGAGTCATTGGCTCTGACTGCGCCTCATCACTCACGCCCGCTTTCGCTGGCAAAGCAAAGCGCGACAGCTCAATATGCTTGTCGTGGATAATTTTGTTGAGCATTAAGTATAGCTTGGCAAGCATCACGCCTGCGAGTGCCACTTTTGCATGACTATTATCAGCCTTTAGTACCACACTTGCGCCATTGTCTTCGAAGTGCGCTTCATTCATCGCACTCACGCCCAGTAGCAATGGTTGTCTTAGCAACTCAGTCACGGCTTGATTGAGCAGCTGGGTGCAGAGTGATAGATAAGGCAGACGCTGCGCAGGTGCAAGGCGTTCAAGCATATTGAACTCATCATGGAATACGACTTGAACTTTGACGCTATCAACAGACCGTGTGGCAGATAGCTTAGACGTATAACTGGCAGCTTGAGAAGTGACACCGTCTGTATCTGCTATCTCGCTTTCGCTACCTTCACTCGCACTCGCTAGATTGTCAGTATCGCTACCTGCCTCTTGGTTTTGCTGGGTTCTAAGGTACTCGTTCACTTCATTATGTACATTAAACTTGCGGGCATTAGTCACCTCGTCATCTGCTGCGTTTGCAGTATTATCCGTCGCTACTTGACTGTCTGCTAAATGAGACGCTGATTGACCCGTTGACTGGCGCTCAAGTTCACGGTCGTAGCCGCGTTGATCGACTGGTCTATATTGGTCACGATACAGCTCTTGGATATCTCGACTTAACGCATTGATTTGCTCTTTGGTCGGACGAGCGAGGTAACCATAAATCAACCAAAGCAGTAAATGCAGCAGCATAGTACCGATGACAAACGGCCATTGCATGGCGATAATTTCGCCTTTACTGACGTCTTTCAAAGTCAATGCAACGCTACCAATAACTGCATCGCCATTGGTGGCGATTTGACGAATGGTGTCACCTTGCTGCATCGGCGCATTGCCTACTGGCACCAAGATATCATCGTTGTTGTCTTTAATCAGTATCCGTGTGACGTCTTGCTCGCTGGTATAGCGGTTGGCAATAACGCTTAAACTCACACGGTCTTTATTTTCTAAAGACAACCTTGCTTCATCAATCAGCTGGGCGACCATCTGCTCGCCTTTTAACGCACGACTATTGCTCAGCTGTTGGTCAGTACTAATGACCAATAACAGCGTCTGCAAACAAAAACTAACCAGAAGAATAATGGCAAACAACCCTTGCCGCGGCGCTAAATACGTCATGATATGTTAAACTTTTTTGGAGAGAAGAAATTAAAAAACGAGGCTACTGCTCATTTTTTGGCTAATTTTTAAACAATTGTGATGTGCGCCAACTGTGCTGCGCACATAGTTGTAAAGCGATACAGATTATTAACGACTATCGACAGCACTATTACATCTAAGACACTGTTGTATCTAAAGCACTACTGATGACATCATTACTATGACTACCGTTAATACAGTTGCCAACGTTACTACCTTTTGCCTTGCTATCTTTTGCGAAGGCGTCGTTAATAAGAAAGCATCGTCAAGCAACAGCCAGCTTATCTCATCTACTATATCACCATAATAAGCCTTATAGCGTGAGCGCTTTATAAATTTATCATAATAACTTTACTGCATTTTCTACGGCATCTTACGCCATAAAATCTGTTCTTTAGCATCATTGTTACTTTGCGCGTCATCTATAGGCGCTGCCCAGTAAAACTGTTATTATTCCTAATCTTATATGAGCATACAAGGGACAATTGAGCCATGCCAAAAAATACATCTTATTCGTTACCAAAAGACAGCAAAGCATGGCAACAAGCCGTTGATTCTATTGCGGCATTATTACCCGAAGATACCAATTTGCAAGACTTTGATGCGCTACAGTCGCTACCTGTTTTTGCGCTCATCGTAGTACTGCCGACTCAGGTATCTGCGTTAGATATTCATCAATACGTTCAGTCGTGGGTCGATGAACAGCCAAGCTGGCATCTAGTGACCGTTGCCGAAGATACTGACGCTAGCTTCGTCAATATCACAGTATCTGATACCGAGCCTACAGCAGCGGACGCACAGCGCCTACCCTTTACCCATACTCAGGTCTACCGTTATCTGCTAGTGCCAGTCACTGACACACTAATGCACCCTGGCAAAAAAACCGCAGCCGCTCACATCATTGATGATCAGCTGACCGCTCGCTTGCGTCGTGACCTAACTGAAGAATACAACAATACACGCAGTGCAGATAGCACAGGCAACATAAACGTCGTGGACTGTCATATCCTGTCTGTCGGTCATATGCTACGGACGCACAAACTTGCCTGCTTTGACATGGACTCGACCTTGATCGAGCAAGAAGTCATCGTAGAGCTAGCAAAAACGGCTGGGATTGGCGAAGAAGTTGAAGCCATCACTGAAGCAGCAATGCGTGGTGAAATTGATTTTGATGAATCATTTGCTCAGCGTGTGGCCTTACTAAAAGGCACCTCTACTGACGTGCTGGATGATATCTGTAGCCGATTAACATTATCGACTGGTGCGCGCACAACGATTAGTGCGCTAAAAGCACTGGGCTATCATACGGTGCTGGTCTCGGGCGGCTTTACTTATTTTGCCCGTTATATCGCTGAGCAATTGGGTATCGATGAAGTGCATGCCAATGCTCTAGATATCGAGGAAGGTGAAGTCACTGGTCATGTACAGTGGCCTATTGTCAACGGTGCCAAAAAAGCCGCTATCGTTGAGCATACTGCTGAGCGCTTAGGCATTGAGATGTCACAAGTGGTCTGTGTCGGTGACGGTGCTAATGATTTACCGATGATGGCATTAGCCGATCTGGGTGTGGCCTATCATGCCAAACCAATCGTTCAAGCACGTGCTGATGCCGCTATCAACGTGACAGGGCTTGAAGGTACTTTGTACGCTCTTGGCTATCCTGCACTGGCGCCTACTGAGTAATTGTAGGACGCTTTATACCATTTAATAAGCTAGGTTAATGTTTTGTCATTAATCTGGCTTTTATGCTTTAGAGCGTGGCCTAAACAAGAAAAGTAGCGTAGATAGTACCGATATATTAACCAGCTATTTGACGATATCTGGTAAAATTTGGCCATTTTTAGTTCAGTTAAACGACTATCAAATGAATTGCAGACATGCCTTAGTACGTGATGATAATTAATAAAATCTGCTATGCACACTGATGTTTAGCTAACGCCTGTTTTCATCTAATGCTTACTTTTAGATAACACTTATTTTTAAATGATAAAGGAATGCCCATGACGGCACCACAATCTCCACGGCCAATTCAGCCGTCAGCGCCAACACCATTAGAGCAAGATAAGGTACCTTTACGTACCGATAGCCCTAAGCAGCTGGTAGGTATCTATGTTAGAGGTATGGCCATGGGAGCAGCTGATATTGTGCCTGGCGTCTCTGGCGGCACTATTGCGCTGATTGCAGGGATTTACGAGCGCTTGATTAACGCACTTGGCAGCATCGGCCCCAATCTTTGGACGATATTTCGTCAGGAAGGTGGCATCAAAGGATTCGCGGCAATTTGGCGACAAGTAGACGCGACATTTCTATTGTGTTTGCTACTAGGCATTGCCACTAGCTTTGCGACCTTAGCCGGTATCATTAAGCATTTATTGGACAACCAACCATTGCTTATTTGGTCATTCTTTTTTGGACTGGTCGTCGCAACGGTATTTATCTTACTTAGTGAAATTAAGCGCTGGAATATAGGACGTGTCGCACTGTTTGCGACTGGGCTTATTGCTGCCGTAGTCATCAGTAGTATGCCGTTACTCACGACCACGCCTAGCTTACCGTATTTGTTTTTTGCAGGGGCAATTGCTATTTGTGCCATGATCCTACCAGGGATATCAGGGTCGTTTATTTTGCTATTGCTAGGCGCTTACGATGCAGTATTAGAAGCAGTCGATACGATGAATCTGAGTGCCATTTTCACAGTCATTGCGGGTATGGCGACTGGGCTATTGCTATTCACGCGCGCACTTAAGTGGCTGCTCTCGCATTATTATCAGGCTACCTTGGCATTGCTGACAGGCTTTATTGCAGGCTCTCTAATAAAAGTATGGCCATGGAAAGTAGATGCGCTAGGCTCACTAAATACTGAAGCTGTCCATAATGTCATGCCATGGCAATACCCTACTGGCGCACAGTGGTCAACGACAGTAGGACTTATGCTACTCGGTGCTATTCTAGTTTCGCTATTATCGTGGTGGGGTAATCGTACCAATCGAGGCTAAGTATTTAGCAAACTAACAATCCTGTTTGCTAGTTTGGATTGGTTTGCTAGCTAATAAATATATTCCTAGACTAGCAAAACCATTTCCGTACTACTCAAAATAAGCGCCACCCCTCACGGCGCTTAGCCTAATATCTAGCCATCAAATATCGCAAAACAAGCCAAAAAACCAAACGTCAACGGTTGTCGCAAAGTCGCCTGCACCCTCTTCAGCTTTACTCAATAACCTCTCATAATAGTCTCATTGGAATTCACCTTATGAATAGCGAGATGAATGATGTTAATGACTATATTTTCTTTTATCGGTGTAGAGGCATGGAGCGGCGCGGCATGGCTTGGTTATGGACTGCTAGCCAGTTTAGTAGTGGTGCTCGCCTTGTCGTCATATCGTTGGCTACTGCTATATCTGTTTGGCGGTATGGCTTACTGGTTCACCGTTGAGTTGATTCAGAATATACTAGCAGGTCGTCCTATGTTGATGGAGCTATCATCATGGCATCGCTATATCATCGCTATGGGCATCAGTTGGTTACCATTAGCAGCTTGGGTACTGTATCGGGCATTACGCTATGATGATGTGAGCCAAACAGTTAGTCAGCAACGTGAGCTAGAAGCCGCACGCTATATCGAACACACACCTGTCTACGATGATAACTATCAGCCACGTTTCCGTTAAAACTGTCCTATTTATATCTCTGTTTGTCTATATCAATACCTTGCTTACGTCAGTGACATCGAATGTTACAAGATACTTAACGCTCTCTACTTAACTCCTAAAGAGTTGACACCCTATGATAGTTTATAATCCAGTTATATATTTGTCATAAAAACTGGTATAAAGTACGCTTTATTTTTATGCCTCATTTCTTTAGGAGTTCTGCTATGTTTACTGTTCCTGTATTAGATATCAAATCTGATCCATTAGATGCTTTATTGGCTGTCGTTGGCTATCGTTTGTCTATGTTAGCTGATAGCGATAACGAAGATGTCAAAGCGTTATTCGCTGATCGTCAAGTTACGATTGAGTTTGCTAGTACTGAGTCTGATATCGCCCGTTCTTTTAGCTTTGACAATGGACAATTCAGTCAACAAAGCGGCCATGCAAAAGAAGCCGACTTGACCATCACTTTCAAAGACTCTATGACTGGCGTTAGACTGCTAACCAAAGGTAGCTTGCCTGCCTTTATGACTGCTGTACAAGAAGGTAACTTGAGCATTGAAGGCGACTATAGCCTAATGATGTGGTTCAACAAACTTGCCAAGCATATCGTTCCAGCTATTCCAGAAGAGTGCAAACCATATATCCAAAAAGCCAAACCTTACGCTTATAAAGCACAGAAATTTGCTGAGCATTGGGTTGGTATCGCCAAGCACAAACTTGGTAAATAAAAAGAATGGTGCACTGAGCGGTAGTCATTGGTAGAATGGATGATATAGAACTAAATAGCCAAACGTATAGTTACTATTTATGTGCGCTACTGTGACAATTATACATACTGTCTAGCAGTGTTCTGATTTTCTAAAAAGGTTGCGGTATACTATACGGCAACCTTTTTTGTTACCTTATAAATGACAATAGATAAAAACATTGGTTTTATTTAATACCCTCTAATTCTTATAAAAGGACTTACCTTATGGCAGGATTGCTTAGCATCTCCGAACCTGACGCCACCCAGCCAACTGATGTAGCCACTCAGCCAGATACGACCAAGAGTGATTTTTTGGCCAGTCTAGCCACAGACGCGACTCAAACTGATAGTAAAATAGCCACCACGTATAGCCGTGAAGAAATCGCGCAACTGTTTGATTTACCTCTAATGGACTTGCTGTTACAAGCACAAACCATCCATAGAAAGCATTTTACTGCCAATGAAGTACAGATCAGCACGCTACTCTCTATCAAAACGGGCAACTGCCCTGAAGATTGCGGCTACTGCTCACAGTCAGGTCATCATCGCGACACAACCAAACTACAAGCAGAAAAGCGCATAGAAGTTGATAAAGTCATCGCAGCGGCCAAACGCGCCAAAAACAGTGGCTCATCACGCTTCTGCATGGGTGCCGCGTGGAAACACCCAAGTGCTAAAGACATGCCTTATGTGGTTGAGCTGATCAAAGAAGTGAAAGCATTGGGACTTGAGACTTGTATGACACTGGGTATGCTCGATACCAATCAAGCGACACAGTTGGCCGATGCAGGGTTAGATTACTACAACCATAACCTAGATACTTCGCGCAGTTACTATGAACAAGTCGTTAGCACGCGTAGCTATGATGAGCGTTTAGACACGATAGAAAACGTGCGTAACTCTGGCATTAATGTCTGTAGTGGTAATATCGTTGGTATGGGCGAAAGCCGTGATGACCGCATCGATTGGGTACTTGAGCTGCTAAAAATGCCAAAAGCGCCTGAATCAATTCCAGTCAACTTACTGGTGCCTATTGCAGGTACACCGATTGGGGACAAAGTATTGGCCGAAGGTCAGCTGTCTGTACTTGAGTGGATTCGTACTATTGCGGTCGCCCGTATTTGCTGCCCGACTAGCTACGTGCGCCTATCTGCTGGTCGCGAAAGCCTATCTGATTCTGAGCAAGCATTAGCCTTTATGGCAGGTGCTAACTCATTCTTTTATGGTGATAAGCTTCTTACCACTGGTAATGCAAGTCAATCAGGCGACGATAGACTCTTGCGTGAGCTTGGCCTTACCAAACAGTTTGCCGCACCAAGAGCGCCTAAAGTACTGCCTGTTATGGATGCGATGAATGGTCATCAAACACAAGTTGTATTGGCAGAGTAGGCCCACGCTAAAAAATACAAGCTAAGCAAGAGAAACTATGATGGCAGATTATTTTAACTGGATTAAAGCGGCGCACATTATCTCGATGGTCTGCTGGTTTGCGGCGATATTTTATTTGCCGCGCCTGTTTGTCTATCATGCGATGAGCGACGATAGCATCAGCCATGAGCGCTTTGCCATTATGGAGCGCAAGCTATATCGCGGTATCATGACCCCATCGATGATAGCGACATGGATTTTTGGTCTATGGATGTTAGGACTGGGCTGGGATGTCTATAAAACCCAAGGTTGGCTACACGTCAAATTGCTATTAGTAGTGCTGCTGTCAGGCTATCATGGCGCTTGCGGCTTTTATCGTAAAAAGCTGATAGATAATCCACACTATAAAACGCATAAATTCTGGCGCTGGTTTAACGAAGTGCCTGTCTTCGCCTTAGTGATTATCGTTATTCTCGTCGTGGTAAAACCGTTTTAGATTCAGAAAAACCATTTAACCTGTAAAGCAAAAGCGTCCGCAACTTCAATGAGTTGCGGACGCTTTTTTATTCAATTATAGAACAGGTTGTCAAACTGGAGATATCGAACACTAAACACTAGGGCGCATAATTTGATAAACATTGCTTAAGTCATAAACGCGATAACGAGCTGGTTCACGGCGATTTTCGCCAGCATAACTCAGTATCAATGCCTGCTTGGCACGCTCATCGACCCAACCGACAAACAGTCCACTATGCTCGACGCCATTGTAACCATGATTGATATAATAGAGCCAGTCGCCTGCTTCAATCTCACTGCTACTAGCATAGGGCCCTTGCGCATAAGTGCCTTTGTGTATGGTATTACGCGATACCCCTGCCCGATTAAATACAGCATTTAAATAATCCCAGCAGCCACCTTGAATAATCGTGCGCTCATTAAGTGCCATTTTGCGGGCGGTACTGACCACCTCACGTGCTGCCATACTACTCTGCGTCTCGGCATTGCTCAATAGCGGTAGATACTCGCTATCGACATTGTCATAGTTGCCTGATAAAAACGCTGGTAAGACTGTAGGTGCTGAACGCTGTACCTCAGGATAACGATAGGACGTATTCATCGTTGGTTGAATAGATTTTTGGGCAATAAGCATACTCATACTATCTGCATGGGCTTGCCCTACCATGCCGCAGGTAAATAGGAATAAACCGCACGACGCGGCGACTGATGGTATAGACAAACGCAGCATGACTAACTCCTTGTCAATAGATCTCAATGACAGTATCAATAATAAGAAGGATAAATTTTATAATCCTACTTATAAACCATTTGCGCACAAATCTGCAAGCACTATTCGCTTGCGTCAGGTGATAGACGGTATGAATATACTGATAGATGACAATATTGTAGAGGCACATCCAGTGAAATTTAAAATGACACTTGAGTTTGAAATTCAGATAATACGAAGACAATAGCTATGTTTTCATAAAGTATGAAATTGAGGAAAGATACTAATTACTCTTCATTTTAATATTTACATGACGTTTCGTTAGCGCTTGCCCTTCTAAGATAGCTTTCGCAGCTTTTGCTTCTTGAGCACTCTCAAAACCGGTAATATGATATTTGCAAACGTCACTGCTATCGACAATCTGTAATTGCTCGCCAATCAGCGTTATCTTATCACCATCCGTTAAATTAATATGCTCACGCTTACCTAGATTGTCATGGACCAACTCGCCAGCCCTTACCCACAATGTACCGCTGCTAATCATACCGCTCATGGCTTTCTTATGCTGTTGGCGCTTTTTATTAAAAATAAAGCTACCAATAATAAGCAGTGCAAGCGCACCGATGGCTAAACGCTCAGGCAACAAACTCATCGCCATGGCGACTGCGACGGCCCCTATCAATAGTGCAGAACCAAACCAAAACATGCCATTATCAGCAGCATTTGATTGCCCTTGTAAGGTGATTTTGGCGCCATCATCAGTCAGCTTTAGCATGTGTTGTTACCTATTACGTAATGTACGAATATTTTCTATTAAAAAACTGCCTATTAGCAGCTAACAGGCAGTTATTGACACTAAAAACAAAGAAAGTGTGTTATATCTAAGCGCTAGTCTACCAACCAAGCGCCGTCTGTTGCATTTTAATCAATTCGGCAATGCCTTTTTCAGCTAATGACAGCATAGCATCTGCTTGAGCACGAGTGAACGGCTTTTCTTCAGCAGTACCTTGCAGCTCAATGTACTCACCTTTTTGGGTCATCACGACGTTCAAGTCGGTATCGCAGCTAGAGTCTTCTTCGTAGTTCAGATCCAGATATGCTTCGCCATCTTTCATACCAACAGAAACCGCAGCAACCAATCCGATTAGCGGATCTGCTTTAAGTTTTTTGGCCTTTTGGATACTCTCTAGCGCATCGATAAGCGCAATCGCAGCACCAGTGATACTAGCCGTACGAGTACCACCATCCGCTTGCAACACATCGCAATCAAGATAGATGGTGTTTTCACCAAGTTTACTCAGATCAATCATGGCACGTAAGCTACGACCGATCAAACGCTGAATCTCTTGCGTACGACCTGATTGCTTACCGCGAGCCGCTTCACGCTGATTGCGCGTGTTGGTCGCACGTGGCAACATACCATACTCAGCTGTGATCCAACCTTTGCCTTTACCTTTGAGCCAACGCGGCACACCAGACTCTACACTGGCAGTACATAGTACCTTGGTATCGCCAAAACTTACCAATACTGACCCTTCAGCATGCTTCGTATAATGGCGCTCAAAGCTGATCGAGCGAAGTTGGTCAAGCTCACGATTGTCAATACGCATAAAAATTCCTAGTACAATGTTATAAAAGCAGTGTCATAAAAATACCTATCAGTCGTTAGCAAACACATTGATAGGTATGTAGTCGACTAAAATCTTAAGATATCCTAACGTGACAACGGCGCAATAGCAAGATTCGCACCTGCCATTACGCCACCATTATCAATAGAATGTCAGATATAAACTATTCTAACCCTTCCATCTTACGCAATTCCTTACGTAGGATTTTGCCAACGTTCGACTTTGGTAATTCGTCAACGAACTGTATATGACGTGGGCGCTTATAGCCAGTTAGTTGTTTTTTGCCATATTCCAATAGCTCTTTTTCAGTCACATTGCCTTTTTTAACCACAAACAGCTTTGGCTCTTCGCCGCGATCATCGTTTGGTACACCAATAGCACCGCATTCTACGACTGCTGGATGCTCACTCATCGCCTCTTCGATTTCGTTTGGATAGACATTAAAACCAGACACCAAAATCATGTCTTTTTTGCGATCGACAATTTTGATAAAGCCTTTTTCGTCCATAATGCCGATATCGCCCGTTTTTAAGTAACCGCTAGCCGTAAAGGATTCAGCAGTTTCTTTCGGACGATTCTGATAACCAATCATAACCTGTGGACCTTTTACACAGATTTCACCGCGATCGCCCATGGCTACTATATTTTCGTCATCATCAATGAGTACGATATCAGTACTAGGTGCAGGAATACCGATTTTTCCAGTAAATTCTGCAATAGTCATCGGATTAAAAGCTACGACAGGTGAGGTCTCAGACAAGCCATAACCTTCAACGATAGGCAGACCAGTGATTTTGTGCCACTCTTTTGCTACGCTAGGCAATACTGACATACCACCGCCGATAGACGCTTTTAGGTTAGAAAAGTCCAAATCAGCAAAGTTATCTTTGTGTACTAAGCCATTAAACAAGGTATTTACGGCAGGGATAAACGCTGGCTTGTACTTGGCCATCTCTTTGATAAGTCCATCAAGATCGCGCGGATTCGGAATGAGTAGCGAGGCATAACCTTGATACATGCTACACATACCGCAGACCATAAATGAGAATACGTGATATAGCGGCAGTGCGGTCAAAATCACATCTCTACCATCTATATCATCATCAAATGCACTGTTCATCAGCGCGCTGACCTGTAACATGTTGGCGACTAGATTGCCATGAGACAGCATCGCGCCTTTCGCTACTCCCGTCGTACCACCAGTATATTGCAGCAAGGCCACATCGCTCAAGTTTAACTCAGGGCGTTGGTACTTACTGGCTGATTCAGCATTCAGAGCATGCTTGAAACTCACGCTATTCGGTATGCTATAAGCAGGAATCATCTTTTTAACATGACGAGCCACGAGGTTGACCACGGCTCCTTTAATCGTACCTAACATATCACCAATGGTACACAACACTACATGCTCTACCTGACCTTTGTCTTCGGCATCTTGATAGGTCTTAGCAAAGTTTTCAACGATAAATAGCGCTTTCGCACCACTGTCATGCAACTGATGTGACAGCTCACGGCTGGTGTATAGAGGATTTACATTGACCAATACCATCCCTGCACGAATGATACCCAGAGCGACCACTGGATACTGCAAGACGTTGGGCATCATTACCCCAACTTTATCGCCTGCGACCAGTCCTATTGACTGCAAATAGCTAGCAATTTGGCGACTATATAGATCTAATTGCTTAAAAGTAATCGATGAGCCCATGCAGATATAGGCAGGTTTTTGGCCATAACGGCTAAAATTACGCTCGAACACATCAAGTAGAGAGGTATTGTCTTCTGGCATCTCGATAGTAGCATCGATGCTATAGCGCTCATAAGCGCTCAGCCACGGACTATCACTGTCGATGGTCGGCATAGTAGGAAAAGCATTACTTTGATAAACGTCGTTAGTAGTATTGGCTTTATCATCAGTTGCAGCGCTATTATCTATCGTTTTTTTATTAATATTATCCGTCATAATTTTCCCTAAATGTTACTGTTAAAAACATTGAATATGCTAATGGAAACACCATTTTTTATGATTATCGCTGACAGCAGAAGCTTATGAATAAGAAATAGATAAGTATGATCGGGTTTGTCATTCATAAGCTTTGCAAATTAAATGGCGACACTAAGTCCATGATAAATAATACTACCACTCAGCACGACCAAGTCGAGAACAATATTTACTATCATGATTTCGCCTGTTGTTTTGAGCAAAACCAGTACGATTTTTTGGATAAAAACAAAAATACGTCGATGGGCACTATAGCAGTTTTAATAGATATTCTCTATTAATAGTAGCTGTCATCCGCAAATGTCAAAAGCGATAAAGACAAAAAAATGATAAGACAGCATGGTTGCAGCCTTATCATTTTTGATTACTACTTTAGTTACGACAGTATCTAATCGAGCGATACTTTCACATGTACCTTTAGTTAATACACGCAGCTATCAAACAACTCTCTAGGTACGTGTATCAGCAAATTAACCGTGGTTTTTTTCTTCAAGTACGCGTAGATCTTTACGCAAAATCTTACCAACGTTCGATTTTGGCAGCTCGTCAATAAACTCAACACGACGAGGACGTTTATAACCTGTTAGGTTCTCTTTACCGTACTCAAGAACTTCTTCAGTGGTCAGACTAGGATCGTTACGGACAACATAGATCTTAGGAATCTCACCGCTTTTCTCATCTTCAATACCGATGACACCACATTCTAAAATCTTAGGATGACCAGCCATGACTTCTTCGACTTCGTTCGGATAAACGTTAAAACCAGACACCAAAATCATATCTTTTTTGCGATCAACGATGGTCACATATCCATTGTCAGCCATGATACCGATATCACCAGTACGGAAGAACCCATCTGCTGTCATCACTTCGGCAGTAGCATCTTCACGGTTCCAGTAACCTTTCATGACCTGTGGACCACGAACACTAATCTCACCGCGCTCACCAAGTGCTACTTCATTACCTGCATCATCCAAAATCGCCACATCTGTTGCTGGCATCGGTACACCAATGGTACCTGTGAATGTCTTGCTGTTACTAGGGTTAGAAGTCGCTACTGGTGCTGTTTCAGACAGGCCGTAACCTTGAATGATAATATTACCAGTTACTTGACGCCATTTCTCTGCTGTTGGACTTAGTACTGCCATGCCGCCGCCCATCGATTGACGCAGCTTGCTATGATCCATCGCGATAAATTCTTCGTTGTTGGCAAGCGCGTTGAACAACGTGTTTACCGCTGGGAAGAACGCTGGTGGATTGGCTTTATATGCTTTTAACAAGCTATCAAGATCGCGTGGATTTGGTACTAATAATACAACACAACCGCGATACAGACCGAACATACCACATACGGTGAATGAGAAAATATGATACATCGGCAATGCCGTCATAATCACAGGTTGCTCACCTCTTTGATCGAAATCATCAAAAGCGGTGCCCAAAAAGGTATTAGACTGAATTAAGTTTGCCACCAAGTTTTTGTGCGTTAGCATCGCGCCTTTCGCCACACCTGTCGTACCACCGGTATACTGTAGGACAGCGATATCATCAAGCGTGATATTGGTTGGGCGCTTATATTTACTAGCGGTGACTTGCTTTAATGCACTTTTGAAACTAACGCTATTAGAAATACTATAGTCTGGTACCATTTTTTTGACATGGCGGACGACCGTATTAACCATAAAGCCTTTGAGCGTACCCATCAAATCGCCCATACCCGTAATCACGACTTTATCGACCACATTGCGACCGATGTCTTGATAGGTTTTGGCAAAGTTTTCGACCATGATTAGCACTTTGGCGTCTGAATCAGTCAACTGATGCTCGAGCTCTCTGGTAGTGTACAGAGGGTTGACGTTGACTAAAGTAAAGCCTGCACGTAGTACAGCGATGACAGAGATTGGTAACTGCAAAATGTTGGGCATCATGACCGCAACTTTATCGCCTTTGACCAATCCTAATGACTGTAGATAAGCGGCCATTTGACGGCTGTATAGATCTACTTCTTGGAAGCTTAACGATGAACCCATGCAGATATAGGCAGTTTTATCAGCATTTTCAGCGAAGCTTTTTTCGAAAATATCGATAAGTGACGTATTGTCGGCTGGCAACTCAATGTCATACTCCAGACCAAGTTCTTCATACGTTTTTAGCCAAACTTTATCGTCACGACGGGTTAAGTTTCCTTGATTTTCCATAATCTTTTCTCTCCTAGTAATAATACATTACCGTCAACTCACGCCAATCACAGTGTGATAAATATACAAAAGGTCAGAGTCTTGCCTATCGTTATGATAGAAAGCAAGGCTGCGACATATTTGTATAGTGCTGAGCGAACAATATAGCGGTAAATAGCCCTTTGTTCATTAACATACACACTTTATACATAGTACTCAATACAAAAGATTGTTACACCAGTTCTCAAATAGGCTTGACGCTCAATATCCCTATAAATATCAATATATTAGATATAAAATATCAGTCAAGCTATTAGAAAATATGACCCTTGACTTCTGCTTCCTAATGACCATCCCGACACGATATCTGTTCACTATCGGCTATTTTTTAGCGCACTCGCCAGCTCAGTCAACGTCACAAAGTTGCGACGAGTACCATCAGTATCGCTACTCGGTCTATCTGCGATACTACTGCTTGCAAGCTTGGTACTATCACTGTACTGCCAGTCATTAATATAATCGCTTTGAGTCAAGCGTTGACCAAATCCTGCTACTGCCATCGCAAACTGAGTATCGATACTGGCTTTGTTTAAAGCGTGGCTAGCTTTATTAATAGGTTGGCTAATCAGTTTGGAGCTACCACCTGTCGGTTCTTTATAACGAATTTTTAGATAACCAAGCTCATTAGAGTTCTGTTTATTATTCGAACTAGTACTAGCATTGCTAGCAGCATAACGGCGATCGCTATATAACCCTTTTTGACCTTTTGGTGTTACCTCAAACAAAGCGATAACTGCCTTACCCGCCCCAAGCTCACCTGCATCAATTTTGTCATTATTGAAATCTTCTTCAGCCAGTACGCGATTTTCATAACCAATCAAGCGCCACTCACTTACCACATCAGGATTAAACTCAACTTGGACTTTTACATCTTTAGCAACAGTGTTGAATGTCGCTGCTAACTCATCCCCAAAGACTTTTTTCGCTTCAGTTAAGCTGTCAATATAGCTGTAATTACCATTGCCGTTGTCCGCCATCTGTTCCATCATGTGATCATTAAGATTATCGCGACCAAAGCCAACGGTAGACAAAGAGATACCGCGATCGCGATTGGCTTTGACCAAATCAAGCATATCATCGACATCACTAATACCAACGTTAAAATCGCCATCCGTTAACATCATGATTCGATTGATACCATTCTTCTTTAGACCCTGCTCAGCTTGCCTGTAGGCCAATTTAAGAGCATCTTCCCCATTGGTTGAGCCTGATGCATTCAACCCCTCGATTGCAGCCAATATTTTTGCTTTTTGGTCACCATTGGTCGCAGGCAATGCCACACTAGTACTACCTGAATAGGTCACGATGCTGATACTGTCTTGGGCGCGCATTTGCTCTGTCAACAACTTAAGCGAAGACTGAGCCAATGGCAGCTTATCGCGCGACGACATAGAGCCTGACACATCTACTAAAAATACGAGATTGGCAGGTGGCATAGACTGCTTATCCGTTTTTTGCGACCAGCTACTATCAACGGCTTTGATACCAACTTTGACGATTTTATTATCCTGATCTACTCTATCCCAAGGTGAATCCACTACTTCAGTTGATACAACAAACGGGGCACTACCTAAGCGTTTGCCATCATCAAATTGATAGTTAAAATAATTAATCAATTCCTCTACCCGTACGGCATCAACAGGTGGTAATTGACCCTCGTTTAAATAGCGGCGCACATTGGCGTAGCTGCCCGTATCGGTATCGATAGACAGGGTGGATACCGCCATATCCGTAGTTCGATGTACAGGATTGGCTGCGTTTTTTTGATAGTTGTCTTTTGCCTCTGGCGTGACTATGATGCTCGGTAATGGGCGTACGATACCTGTCTGCGCCGCAGAACGTATCATCATCTGTTGGCTGATGACTGATGGCCTAATACTGGGTGACGCCATGATAGACTCTGACACCACTGCTGCATCTTGATTGACTGTGCTGCTTGTCTCGGCTGGTAGCGTTTTGCTCATTTGTGCAGGGCTACAGGCTGTCAATCCTAGACTGGCTATAGCAGTAATCAACAGCACATTTCTAGTAGCGTTTTTCCCTAGGTGCTTACTTTCGTTTTTTAGCATTTTAGAGGCGGAAATTTTAGATAGAGGGTCAAATGACATAACAGAAATTCCTTATTGTAAGATAATTCAGTAGCGACTTGTCCGTGTCAATATATGGTTAACGCTATTTAAATAGGCAAATCAGCCGCCTTATTCAGTCTATTAGCTGTCATACTTTCAGTTATTAATTTTGCATTAAAACTATTCTGTACCTACTTTTTATAGACTAATAATAGATAAAATATCCTAAATAAAAACGATTAAACCTTAAGACATCTATTACCCATATAAAAAACAAATATTAGATTTACTATACTTAACTTAATCTATAAAAGCTATGAGTCACCACACTATAAAAGATCCTTATAAGCGCTTGTTTTAAGCACGTCACGAGATGTCGTATATTCTGACATACGTCTTTTTAATTGGTGCAATATCCTTTACGATAGCACTATCCTATTTGTATGCTTGAACCAACTATCTATACCTATTAAAACTGATAAGTGAATCCTATTTTATGTCTGATGTTATTGATCATACGATCGCCCCAATTATTTCCAATGAGCCGATGGACACTCGTTCAGTCGCAGAGTTCACTGAACAAGCCTATCTCAACTATGCCATGTACGTCATCATGGATCGGGCGTTGCCAAATATCGCTGACGGTCTAAAACCTGTCCAGCGTCGCATCGTCTATGCTATGAGCGAGCTTGGGCTAAAGTCCTCTGCCAAAGCGAAAAAGTCTGCACGTACGGTCGGTGACGTATTGGGTAAATACCATCCGCATGGTGATAGCGCTTGTTATGAAGCCATGGTACTGATGGCACAGCCGTTCAGTTATCGCTATCCACTTATCACTGGTCAAGGTAACTGGGGTAGCCCAGATGATCCGAAATCTTTTGCTGCGATGCGTTATACCGAAGCCAAAATGTCGGCTTATGCCAATACGTTGCTCGCAGAACTGGGTCAAGGCACCGTCGATTGGCAAGATAACTTTGATGGTACGATGCAAGAACCGACCACCCTACCTGCCCGCCTACCTAATATTTTATTAAACGGTACAACAGGTATCGCGGTTGGTATGGCAACCGATATTCCACCGCATAACCTTAATGAAGTGGTACGCGCGGCCATTCGTTTGCTCAAAAACCCAGAGCTGTCGGTTAAGCAGCTTACCCAATCGATACCTGCGCCTGACCTACCAACGCCAGCGGAAATCATCACTAGTAAAAAAGATTTGCAAGCAATGTACGAGACTGGACGCGGCAGTTATAAGATGCGCGCGACCTTTCATGTTGACCCTAAAGAAAAGAACCTTGTCATCATTGATGCCCTTCCTTACCAAGTGTCAGGCAACAAAATCCAAGAGCAAATTGCTAAGCTTATGACCGATAAAAAGCTGCCTTGGGTGACGGATATTCATGATGAATCAGATCATGAAAATGCCTGCCGTATCGTCCTTGAGTTGCGCTCAACGCGAGTCGATGTCGATCGTGTCATGAGTCACCTGTTTGCCAGTACTGACCTAGAAAGCAATTACCGCGTCAATATGAATATGATTGGCTTAAATGGTAAGCCGCAGGTGAAAAACTTAAAAGAAGTTTTGGAAGAATGGTTAGTCTGTCGCCGCTCGGTGGTCACGCGCCGTTTGCAATATCGCCTCGATAAAATCGATAAACGCTTGCATATCTTGGCAGGTTTACTGATTGCTTATCTGAATATTGATGAAGTGATTCGCATCATTCGTGAAGAGGATGATCCGAAAGCAACCTTGATGCAGGACTATGACCTGACTGACATTCAAGCCAATGCTATCTTGGATATTCGTTTGCGTCAGTTGGCAAAATTAGAAGAGATTGAGCTGCGCCGCGAGCAAGATGAACTTGCTGCCGAACGTGCCATCATTCAAGAATACTTAGACAATCCAGACAGTTTGACCAACTTGATGATCGATGAGCTTACTGCCGATATGAAAGAACATGGCAATGAGCGTGTATCACCATTGGCAGAACGCGAAGAAGCACAAGCACTGAAAGAGTCAGATCTCGTACCGAGTGAGCCGGTCACTGCCATCTTATCGAAAGCGGGTTGGATTCGCGCAGCCAAAGGTCATGATGTCGATGCTGCTGGTATGAGTTACCGCTCAGGTGACAGCTATCAAGCGCACGTGCGCGGCAAATCTAACGAGCGAATCTACGTGCTCGACAGCACTGGACGCAGTTACAGTATCGATGCGCATAATTTAGCGTCTGCGCGTGGTCAAGGTGATCCGCTAACCAGTGTGTTAAAGCCGCCAGCAGGTGCCAGCTTTGAGCAGCTATTAACGGGTGATAACGAGCAACGTATTATCCTTGCCAGCTCAGCAGGTTATGGTTTTATCAATACCATTGGTAATCTCGATAGCAATCAAAAAGCTGGTAAAAACGTCATTAACCTAGCAACTGATAGTCGCTTGCTCCCTGTTGCACGTATCGACGCACCAGTAGAGACGGCCGCCAATGCCGAAGGTGAAAATAGTAATATACGTGTGACCCCTGATCATGTTGCTGTCGCGACCAATGCAGGATATCTACTAATATTTGCCCTTGATGATTTGCCTGAACAAGCTCGCGGTAAAGGGAACAAACTTATTAAATTAAAAGACGGGGAAGAAGTACTTGCTATCACACCACTTAGTCAGCAAGACAGCCTTGTCATTACTGCTGGCAAACGCCATGTGACACTCAAGCCAAATGATTTGGCTAACTATACGGGTGTTCGTGGTAATCGTGGTGGTCAGTTGCCAAGAGGCTTTCAGAATGTGACGAGTGTTGAGATTGGCTAGTTTGACTAGTTAAATTTTGGAAATCCTAGTTCAAAATCTAGCTAATAAAATTAAACAGCTCCTATTAAAAAGCCGCCTACACAAACGTATAGGCGGCTTTTTCACGCTAATCAGAATAGTGAACTTATTTAAGACTTATTAGATACAGCATACTCAAATATCACTTTCAGGAAGCTTGTAATCTGAGTACTGTTCATTAGATAAGGATTAAAGTCAGCACCTGCTGAGAAACTTTTTAGGGTATATTCTTCGTCTTCTGCACTTGATGTTAAATATTTTATTAAAAACCCATCCCACCTACGTTCTTCTATTTCCTCAATTTCACTGAGGTGGGGTACTAGGTAAGAGTACTCACTGATCAATTTTACTAGTATTTCATTGATAAGAGGTCTTGGACCTTCAATATTTTGAATAAAGTAATTGTCATTCACGACAAGCGCTGAGGTTACACCACTTTTTTCATTATTCCTTCGCCATTGCTCAAGTAGACGAGCCAACCCTATTCCATTATTACTGTCACTATTTCTGCCAATATACGTTAGGCTTAGAGTAATATGCTCACCCTGTCTTTTTCTATTTTCTAAAGGCTGGCTGGTAGTGATATGCATAAGAAACCTTACTTATAAAAAATTATCTAAATCAAAAGATACTTTATAGACGGCTTTTTTACACCAATTAAAATAGATGACTCTTATGGTATAGAAATGCTACTCACTTAAAACCTATCGGATTCAGCACCTTCAAATATCGCTGTCAAAAAGCTTTCAATCTGAGTACTTTTCATTAGATAAGGATTGAAATCAAACCCTGCTGAGAAACTTTTTAAGGCATACTCTTCATCTTCGGCACTTTCCGTCAGGTGTTTGGTTACGAATCCATCCCATCGAAGCGCTTCTATCTCTTCCACCTTAACAACATTAGGAATAATCTTGAAATGCTCATCAATTATCTTCGCTAGAGCAGCGTTGACCGCCGGTCTTGAGCCTTGAATGTTTTGAACAAAGTAACCGTCATTGATCACAAGCGCTGCAACTAACCCACTTTCCTCAAAGTATCTTCGCCATTGCTCAAGAGCACGAGTCAATTCTATACCTGTTTTCATTTCGATATTTTTACCGATATACGTTAGGCTAATCAGCAGATGCTCGCCATGTCTTTTCCTATTTTCTGAAGTTTGACTTGTCGTTATTTGCATAAGAAAATCCATTTATATAATAGGTATATAAATTAATATACACTTTATCATAAAGTATAATCAATAAAACTCTTGGGAATTGACCAGCTTCTTATCATCCATAGCTTAAAATAACATGGCAAAAACAAGTATCACTAGGTCATTTTTAGTAGTTAAGTCCTGCAAAAGTCAGGTATAAATAGTCACTTATGAACATCCGCCAATATTTTATCCAGTTGCTAAGAAAACATCCTGTACCGATACTGCTAACTTACTTTCAACAAAAAGCCGCCTATACAAACGTATGGACGGCTTTTTGTTGAAAGCTAGGACAAGTGACTACTAACAACTCTAAGAGGCAAATATTTAAGAAATAAATACTATTCATTTAAAATTAATTAGATTCAGCATTTTCAAAAACCGCCTTCAAGAAGCTTTCAATCTGAGAGCTTTTCATTAGGTAAGGATTGTAGTCAGAGCCTGCTGAAAAGTTCTTTAGGGCATGCTCTTCATCTTCAACGCTTGAGGTTAGATGTTTAACTAAAAACCCTTTCCATTGGCGCGATTCTATTTCCGCTATATTCACAATATTAGGGACAATAGTGGAATGCTCGTCAAGTATCTTTTCCAAGGCAGTATTGATAGCAGGTCTTGTTCCTTGAAAACTTTGAACGAAATAACCTTCGCTAATGACTAAAGCTGAAACGATATCGTTTTCTTCAAAATATCTGCGCCAGTACTCAAGTGCGCGAGTCAGCTCAATCCCCGAATCTAGATCGACATTTTTGGCGATATATGTCATGTGAATAAGAATATGCTCGCCATGCCTTTTTCTATCTTCTGAGGATTGGCTTGTCGTTATGTTCATAAGAAACCTTATTTATAAAAAATTCATTTAAATCAAGGTATACTTTAAGATAAAGTATAATTAATAACATTTTTATCATTTGCTATGATTTTTTTAGATTTATAACATAGAAGTTTCAATGATATAGCATACCGATATCTATAGTAGTAAAATTATACTACAAAGTTGTCACGTTCAGTATCTTGGCATTATTCCAATAGTTAACAAGCCTAATCTATATTCTCCTATAGCCCTGCCTCAACGCACTTATATGACTAAGTCATGTTTACTTATAGACTAAACTCTACAAGCATTTATCAGGGTCTGTCATGTTTATTAAGTTAACGTATTTATAGGTATAAAAAACACAACTTACCTTCAATAAAAAGCCGTCTACGCTATGTATAAATAGTGTTGTATAGACGGCTTTGTTGCATACTAACTGTTGCATATTAATTGAATAGCTAACGTATCAATACCGACCCATCTCAACTGTTGTCTCAGCAAGTACCGAGTCGCCTTGCCATGCTTGTACATCTACCGTATACAGATGGTTTTTGCCGCCAGAACAAGGCGGCTTATATGCACCGCCTGCCTCGCCTTTACGGCTGCGGTATTCTGCGACCATCTCAATACCTACTGGTACTTCGTAAGTATGACCAAATACTCGTGGCACTTCTGCGCTCGTAGCACCCTCTGGTAATGCGAACTCCACGATACCATGTCCACCATGTTGCATACGTTTGTTGCTTACATCGTTGTAGACGAACACCAAGCTTTCCGCGCCTGCCGGAATGTTTGAAACAGTCATGCTAGGCGTGGCTGGACTTTTGCCATCATAGTTTAGACATTGCTGCCCCTCAGGTATTTTTTTACCATCCCAAGCAGCATCATTAAATTTAACATCCATTGCAAAAGCATTGGCAGATAAGGCCAAGGTTGCCAAAACTGTAACTGATTTTAAGGTGAAAAAGTTCATACTTGTTCCTTTAGGTAACTGATGCATTAATAACGATAGTCCATCTTATTTCGTAGATTATTTTTGATAATTGAATATAACTTTATAATAAATAGACACGATTAAGTTAATCATATCGTTTAGCATTTTTGTTAATCCTCTGGACAAGCAATGAGCGGTTCTACAGGCTACATGTAAATACTGTCTCAATAAGCATACTTGTAGCATCATAGGTTACTCGATAGGTATTTATCTGATTGGGTATGTTGTAGTAGTATCTGAATCATTGTATCTACACGATTAAAAATAATAGGATCATCATGTTTATCGAAGATAAGATTGCCAAAGAAAGTATGACTACTAAGATTTCGACCCCCAAAATCATCTTTTTTGACATCGATGATACCTTGAGCCGTAATGGCATCATCGCTGAACACAATAAAGCGACGCTTGAGCAGCTTGCAGATACCGATATTAAACTAGTGATTTCGACTGGTCGTTCTAAAGCCATACTGCCTGAAGACATTTTAGCGTTGCTTGATGCAGATATATTGGATGCCATTATTTGTATGAATGGACAATATAGTTTTGATAAAAGCGGCCGAATCAGCCACTACCCGTTAACGGCTGAACAGACAGATAAAATCGTGCGTCTGTGCCAGCAGAGTGATTTGATTCATAAGTTTGACTCTGCCACTCATATCGCTTGGTCAGGTGAAAATGAACGTTTACGCGAGTTCAATGCGTTTACGCCCAACTCGATCCTTGACCCTGAGTACTACAAATTAAATACTGTCTATCAGTGCTCGGTATTTTTTAACAATCAGCAAGAAAAGATGCAGGATATCGACTTTGCCCAATATGATTTAAAGCTGGTACATTGGCATCAGATTGGTGCCGATATATTGCCAGCAGAGGCATCAAAAGCTCGCGGCATCAAAGATGTATGCGAGTACTATGCGGTAGATGCAAGCGAGTGTATTGCATTTGGTGATGGTATGAATGACTTAGAAATGTTCGACTTGGTTGGATTTGCTGTAGCCATGGGAGATGCACAGCCAGCTTTAATAGAACGCGCTGACTTTGTCACTGGGACGATTGAAGAGTATGGTATTCAAACCGTGCTTAATCAGTTAGCAATGAAGTCATAAGACTGTTCAGGCACATAAAGCCATTAATATTTATTTAAAAAAAGCCCCTACTAACCGAGTAGTAAGGGCTTTTTGCTATGGGCTAATTTTATATAAACGATTCAAATAAAAACTGTAGCGGTGATGACTCCAATACCTTGACGATCATTTTTTCTTCTACAAATCCAATAGAGCATTAAGGCATCAGTTAAGGCCTCAATTAAGGCATCGTCAAGCCACCATCAACAGCGATAGACTGTCCAGTAATAGCCATGCTCAAATCAGACGCCATGAGCAATACTGAATTGGCAAAGTCAGCTACTGAAGTCGCTTGGCGCAGCGGTGTTGTAGTCGCGATATAATCAAATACCTCTTCAGTGGTTAAGCTGCTTGCGTCGGTAGTTTTTAATAATCCACCTGCCAGCAAATTAACTCGAATACCATACTGCCCAAGCTCGCTTGCTAGATTGCGAGTCAGTCCAATCAATGCTGATTTAGCCGTGGTGTAATCATAATAGGTAACCACTGGGTTGTAGACAAGATTGGTCGATATATTGATAATTTTACCTACTTGCTGCGCTTTCATTTGCGGCAGCACCGCTTGCACCGTGTTGACTGCGCCTTTGACGATACCGTCCATTTGTTGCGAAAAGTGCGACCACTTGACCGTTTCAATACTGGTGTACGCAGCGCTTGGATTAAACTGATAATTCGGCAAGGCATTATTGACCAATATATCGATACGTCCATAACGAGTGATGACTTCAGCTGCCATGGCTTGTACTTGCTCAAGATCGGTCACATCCGCCTGATAAGCAAATGCTTGGCCACCTGTCGCGATGATATCAGCCACTACCGCCTCAGCAGCCTGTTTACTATTGAGGTAGTTGACGCAAACGATAGCACCTGCTGCCGCCATTTGCTGTGCAATCTGTGCACCAAGCCCACGACTGGCACCAGTGACTATGGCAACTTTATCCGTAAGCAATGCCGGTATAACTGAGTGGCTTTTATCCAAGCCGTTTTGAGTTGAGGTGCTTTCGGTCATTGTGCTGTATCCCTTATTATTATGGTATGGTTGGTGTCTTAGAGCCAAAGGCTGATATCTGCTTAGATGATGTTCGCCATACTTCGGCCTGCGCCAATCATAGCATGGTTATATACTATGTTTTTTCGATTCGAGGTTAGCAGCTCGCTAGCAATTCTACTCAGAATTAGCTGTCACTAAGTTAGTTTACTACCCATCTCATTAGCCCAACTGGCTATTTTTATTAGTATTATTAAGCATTGCCTTAATAACAACCCTTTAAATTGTATAAATGAATGACCATAATAGTTTTATTGGCCTTATTAGGCTTTTATCTTTTTGGCTTTTTTATTGTATTTTTCTGATTTGCATTATCTTTATTTAGGAGAGATATTTTGACCCATTTATCATCGTCCCATCCAACTACTCACACCTTAGCTAGTATCGGTCACATAGTGCCAAAAGCATTGTTAGCGGCGGCTGTCGGCCTGGTGCTTGCCAGTTGTAGCAACTCTGACAATGCAGCGGATGGCAGTGCTGCGGCGAGTAATGAGACGCTGAACCTTTACAACTGGTCAGAGTATATGCCGCAAGAAATTCTTGATGGCTTTGAAGAAGAGACTGGCATCTCAGTTAATTACACCACATTTGACTCTAACGAAGCGATGTATGCCAAGCTCAAACTATTGGATGATTCTAGTCAGTATGACTTAGCGATTCCATCGACTTATTACGTCGAAAAAATGGCGAAAGAAGGACTGCTACAAGAGCTAGACAAATCAAAACTGAGCAATTTCAAAAACCTTGATACCTCATTTACTAATACCAAAGTTGATCCTGATAACAAATACTCTATCCCTTATATGTGGGGCAGCACAGGTTTAGCCATTAACGGTGACAGTGTCGATCCGAAAACTGTCAATAGCTGGAATGACCTATGGGATCCTAAGTATAAAGGTCAAGTGATGCTGACCAATGACGTGCGTGAAGTATTTGGTATGGCACTGCTGACCCTTGGCTATTCAGGTAATAGTAGTAATCCTGACGAAATCGAAGCCGCTTACGATAAGCTCACCACGTTGATGCCAAACGTCAAAACCTTTAACTCTGATGCGACACGTATGCCATATATCGAAGGTGAGACTGCGCTTGGTATGACATGGAATGGTGAAGCAGTCATGGCCAATGACGAAGGCCTGACTAGCTTGGTTTATAAGTATCCAACCGAAGGCGCTATCTTATGGATGGATAACTTTGTCATTCCAAAAAATGCCAAGCAAGTTGATGCAGCACATAAATTTATTGATTACTTGTTGCGTCCTGAAAATGCAAAAATCGTTAGCGAAGAGATTGGCTACGCATCACCAAACATAGCAGCACGTGAGCTGATGGATGAGAGCGTCCAAAACAATCCAACGATTTATCCCTCTAAAGAAGTATTAGCAAAAGCTGAGTTCCAAGAAGATGTAGGCGATGAGGCGTTGCAAGTGTATCAACAGTACTGGGATAAGCTAAAGACTGGTCGTTAATAGTTTTAATTTAGCATTTTAGAATAAAGTAATTTTTTAAAATAAAAACGCTGATCCTAAATGGTCAGCGTTTTTTTGTAGGTTATAAATGTAAATCCGTCTCGCCGCCCTGCTCTTTCATTCGGCGCTGCTCGCGGCGTTGATAGCCCAGACCAGATGCAGCAAACCAATGCGGCTTCGATGTTTGCAGTAAATCACTCAGCTGCTGCAACTGAGTCTGCAAGGTTTGGGTCAGCCAAAAATAGCCCTGCCACTCAAACGCTAGGTGCTGTACGCTTGGATACTCTGAGACGGCAATACGTGTAATGGGTCGGAATACTTCATCACTTGGACTACGTAATACCGCTGCCATGTGTTGCATCGCTTGGGTTAGCTCATGCTGATAATGTACCAATAGAACATGGTTTTCTTCATCAATTTCTATATTCGCTAAGCGCGGAGCCGCACTTAACAATAAATCAATCGTCCCGATAATATTACGGTGGGTACGTTGAATCGTCTCTAGCGTTTCTTTTTCGATTCCTGACTCACTTGCTGTCGCCGCAATATGTGGGCGCACGGCTAGCAGACGTTTATTGATCTGCTGTAACGCTGTGATCAACGCTCTATCAACGGGTACTTCCTTAACAGGAAAAGCCACTGGGTTTAGCTTTTGAACAGAGTCGTCCACTACTCCATCCGTTGCGTCAATATGATGACCTACGCCTGCATAGAGGCTACTACAAGCGTCAAGATTGCTACTCAATAAGAACCGCCACATCAAGGTCGACTTTAGCGGTAAAATCAGCGTCACTGCTACCGAAACGCCTGTCCCCAGTAGGATATTTAGCGCGCGGTAGATGCCGTCTTGACCAATGCTATTATTGCCTAAATCAGAGACAATCATCAACATAGTGATACCCGTTAACAGTCCTGTATACCCGAGCTGTCTGACGGCTAGATAGCCAATAATGCCACTGAGCAGACCAATGAGGGCATAGTCCACCCACAGCCATGCGCCTGCGTTCTGATTAAACCATAACACCCCAAGCGCAGTACCAATACCTAATAAAGTACCGATTACGCGCTCTTTAGCCTTGGTATAAATAGCGCCTTGGTATTGCAATAACCCTAGAATGATAAATACGGTAATAGTCGTCCATTCACCGTGCGGAAGATTGGTGATTTTATTGACCAATAGGGCTAGTATCACAGCCGTACCTAGGCGTGTGGCATGTAGGATATCTGCATGTTGGTAGCGAACATAGGGTTCGACAAATGGAGCAGTGATACGCTGATAAAGGGTGGGTTTCACGCAAGGCTACTCTTTTTGGGTGGAATGTTTAGGTGAGACATTCTAATAAAGTATTATTAAAATATCTCAATAACTAGCGGTAAGTATAAGTTAATATTCTATCAGCAAAATGACGGGCAAAAAATAACGCCTTTTACCTATTATTCACAGGTAAAAGGCGTTATAAAAAATATCCTAGCACACTATATTGATATCTACACTATTGAAGACTATTCACCAAATGACTCATCGAATTACTTATCAAGATCTGCATTAGTGTTAATGAATAATAGTCTATTGCGCTAGCGTATTACACTTCTAGGTAGTCTAGAATACCTTCCGCAGCTTCGCGGCCTTCCCAAATCGCCGTCACAACCAAGTCAGAACCGCGCACCATATCGCCACCAGCGAAGATTTTAGGATTTTGAGTCTGGAATTTGAAGGTTTGCTTTTCGGCTGCTAATACGCGACCAGAGCTGTCCATCCCCACTTTTTGAGACTCAAACCAATCAGCAGGACTTGGTCTAAAACCAAATGCCATGATGACTGCATCACATGGGATGATCTCTTCAGAATTAGGAATTGGTTCAGGGCGTTGACGACCACGGTTGTCTGGTGCGCCTAACTGAGTAGTAACAACTTTTACGCCGTTAACTTTACCGTTTAAGCCGATGATTTCGGTTGGCTGACGATTAAATAAGAACTCGACGCCTTCCTCGCGAGCATTGACCACTTCACGGCGTGAACCTGGCATGTTTTCTTCGTCACGGCGATAAGCACAAACTACTTTTTCGGCGCCTTGACGGATACTGGTACGGTTACAGTCCATTGCTGTATCGCCGCCACCAAGTACCACCACCTTTTTACCTTTAAAGTCGATGTACTCTTCAGCGTCTTTTTCCCAGTCATTGCAACGGTTCACGTTGGCAATCAGGTAATCTAGTGCATCGTAGACGCCTGTCAGCTCTTCACCAGCGAAGCCGCCGCGCATATAGGTGTATGTACCCATACCCATAAACACTGCGTCATACTCAGCCAATAGCTCATCAATGGTGACGTCTGTACCAATCTCTGTCTCTAAACGGAATTCGATACCCATGTCTTCAAAGATCACGCGGCGATTGCGCATGACGTCTTTTTCCATTTTGAACTCAGGGATACCGAATGTCAGTAAGCCACCAATTTCAGGACGCTTATCAAAGACGACTGGCTTGACACCATTTCTGACCAGGATATCTGCGCAACCCAGACCTGCTGGTCCTGCGCCAATGATAGCGACTTTTTTATCTGTCCAAACGACTTCAGACATATCTGGACGCCAGCCAAGTGCAAACGCAGTATCGTTGATATATTTTTCAACATTACCAATGGTCACTGCGCCAAAACCATCATTTAACGTACAAGCGCCTTCACACAGACGATCTTGCGGGCAAACTCGTCCGCATACTTCAGGCAAGGTATTGGTACGGTGGCACAATTCAGCTGCCTGAAATATCTGACCTTCTGTGGCCAGTTTTAGCCAGTTAGGAATATAGTTGTGTACTGGACATTTCCATTCGCAGTACGGGTTACCACACTCAAGACAACGGTGCGCTTGCTGAGCAACGGCTTCGTTTTCGAAAGGCTTATAAATCTCAACAAACTCTGTTGAACGCGTTGCAATGTCTTTTTTGGTTGGATCAAATCTCGGTACATCTAAAAACTGGAAGTTATTTTCTAAGCGTTTTGCCATGGTGCTATCTCTTTTATATAAGGCTCTTTTGCAGTGGGTGGCGACAGTCAGCGATGTTTGGTTGTCTAAAATCTAAGACATATATCGCTGCTGTCACGTACCTGCTGAAAACCTGTGAGTTAAAACGTCTCTAAAAACGGAACGCTGGCTAACCTGATTAAAGCGACTGCCGATCCATCAATACAATCCATCAATGCATTCCATTGATACGATAGGCAGTCATGTATCGGCTATTGTGGGTCGGCCATGGTAGTTTTAAGAAGGCTTGCAATGTTCGCCGCTTTTGGCTTAACCAAATAGAACTTACGAACATAGTGCTCAAAGTCGTTCAGAATTGTCTGACCCCATGCACTGCCTGTTTTATCTACATGAGCTTCAATCACTTGTTGCAAATGAATACGATGCTCTTCTGTTTGCTCGCTTGAAATACGGTTTAGATCGATTAGCTCATGGTTGCAACGGTCAAAGAAGTCGCCTTCCATATCGAGTACATACGCAAAACCACCCGTCATACCAGCACCGAAGTTGAGTCCAGTACGGCCAAGAATCGTGACGATACCGCCAGTCATATATTCACAGCAATGGTCGCCTGTGCCTTCGATGACTGCATGTGCGCCAGAGTTACGGACGCCAAAACGCTCACCTGCTGTACCAGCAGCGTATAGCTTACCGCCAGTTGCACCATAGAGACAGGTATTACCGATGATTGCCGTTTCTTGTGCTACAAAGTTTGAGTCTTTTGGCGGATAAATAACAATCTCACCACCAGCCATGCCTTTGCCCACATAGTCATTGGCATCGCCTTCAAGCTCGATATTTAAACCGCCAGCATTCCACACGCCCAAACTTTGCCCTGCAGTACCAGTTAGACGAAGCTTAATTGGCATATCGCTCATGCCAAGGTTGCCCCAGACTTGCGCAATCTCACCAGAAATACGGGCACCGATAGAGCGGTCACAGTTACCAACGAAATAGCTATAATCGCCGCCCGCCCCTTTGCGAATGTTCACAAGCATATCGCTAATCATCTGCTCAGCAAGCAAGCCTTTATCAAACGGCTCATTACGCTCAACCTGACAAGTTTGTGCTTTGCCCACACTGGCTGGGTGACTAAATAGCAATGGTGTTAAATCAAGATGACGCTGCTTGTCCGTATTACCTTCTAAGATATCAAGCAAGTCAGTACGACCGACCAGCTCTTCCATACTACGAACACCTAGCGCCGCCAACCATTCACGCGTCTCAGTTGCGACAAACTTAAAGAAGTTAATCAGCATTTCTGCTTCGCCAATGAAATGCTCATCACGCAACTTGGCTTTTTGAGTAGCAACACCTGTCGGACAGTTGTTTAAATGGCAAATACGTAGGTACTTACAACCAACTGCAATCATCGGCGTGGTACCAAAGCCAAAGCTCTCTGCACCCAAGATAGCAGCTTTTACTACATCCAATCCTGTTTTTAGACCACCGTCAGTCTGGACACGTACCTTATCACGTAACCCATTCACTCGTAGAGACTGATGAGTCTCAGCCAAACCTAACTCCCATGGCGAGCCTGCATGATGGATAGACGATAGCGGAGACGCTGCCGTACCACCGTCATAGCCTGAGATAGTAATCAAATCGGCATAGGCTTTTGCAACGCCTGTCGCGATCGTACCCACACCTGGACGTGAGACCAATTTAACCGATACCAATGCATCTGGATTGACTTGTTTCAAATCAAAAATCAGCTGTGCCAAATCTTCGATAGAATAAATATCATGATGCGGCGGCGGTGAAATCAAGGTCACACCTGGCACCGAATAACGCAAGCGTGCAATCAGCGCGTTGACTTTACCACCAGGTAGCTGCCCACCTTCACCAGGCTTGGCACCTTGAGCTACTTTAATCTGCATGACTTCAGCGGAACGAAGGTAGGCAGGTGTGACCCCAAAACGACCAGAAGCAACTTGCTTGATCTTTGAGTTGCGCAATGTGCCATAACGCGCAGGATCTTCACCACCCTCACCAGAGTTTGAACGACCACCGATGGTATTCATAGCCATCGCAATTGACTCATGCGCTTCAGGAGATAGCGCTCCTAATGACATGCCAGCTGAGTCAAAACGCGTCAAGATTTCAGAGATATCTTCCACTTCATTGACATCGATACTGTTGTCAGTTTTCAGTTGCAATAAATCACGTAAAGTCGCGACCGGACGGCTATTAACTAGATCAGCATAATTGCGGTAATTATCGTAATCACCTGTACGTACTGCGGTATGCAGGCTGTTAATCACGTCAGGGTTAAAGGCATGGTACTCTTTATTAAAGACAAACTTCAGCAGACCGCCCTGATCTAGAGGGGCACGACGCTTAAACGCATTAGCAGCCAATTGAGCTTGATCAGCGGCAAGGTCTGCAAAGGTAGCGCCTTTGATACGACTTTGTACGCCTTTAAAGCATAAACTGACCACTTCTTCTGATAGGCCAACCGCTTCAAATAACTGCGCGCCACGATAAGAAACAATGGTAGAGATACCCATTTTTGATAAGATTTTTAGCAAACCTTTATCCAAGCCTTTGCGGAAATTAACACGGGCTTGAATCGGATCACCAAGTAACTCACCAGTAGCGACCAAATCATCAATGACATCATATGCTAGATATGGATATACACAAGTTGCACCAAAGCCGATCAATACCGCTATTTGATGCGAGTCACGGGCAAGGCCCGTCTCAATGATTAAGTTAGCATCGGTACGAATACCTTGCGCGATTAGATAATGATGCACAGCACCAGTAACCATAATAGCATTGGCGGGTACTTTGTCTGCATCGATATCTTTATCAGACAAGACAATCAACGTATTACCTGAGCGAATGTTATCTGCCACTTGCTCACAGATAGCGACGATAGCATCAGATAGTTCTAAAGTACGGTCATAGTTCAGATCAATACGAGCCATCTTGAACGCTGGATCATCCAAGGTTTCAAGCTGCTGCATCTTGCTGGCTGACAATACTGGCGATGACAAAATAATACGATGAGCGTCTCTCGCAGATGGCGCAAATACGTTAGTCTCAGCGCCTAAACAAGTCTGCAGCGACATCACAATTGATTCACGTAATGGATCGATTGGCGGATTGGTCACCTGTGCAAACTGTTGGCGAAAGAAGTCACCGACATGGCGAATTTGCTGCGATAGTACAGCCATTGGCGTATCGTCACCCATTGAGCCGACTGGTTCTTGACCATTTTCAGCATTAGGGCGAATGATTTCTGTACGCTCTTCATTGGTGATGTGATACATCTTTTGTAGCGCTTTTAGCTTATCACCACGGCACGCTTGCGTTGCCAACGTCTCTTCTAGACGTTCATCATCACGAACACGCGTTGCTTCTTCACGCAACCATTTACGATATGGATGCGCCGTTTTTAGTAAAGTTGCAATAGCGGTCGTATCTAGAATTTGACCAGTCAACGTATCAATGACCAGCATTTGACCAGGTCCAACGCGACCTTTTGCTAATACATCTTGTGGCTCGTAATCCCAAACGCCCACTTCTGATGCAACAGTGATATAACCATTCTTAGTGGTTACCCAACGTGATGGGCGCAGACCATTTCTATCGAGCATACAGACCGCATAGCGTCCATCTTGAATGACTAGACCTGCTGGACCGTCCCACGCTTCCATATGCTGTGAGTAAAACTCATAAAACGCACGCAGATCCATATCCATGCTATCAACGTTCTGCCACGCTGGCGGTACCAAGATAGACATCGCATGGAACAGGTTCATACCACCTGACATAAGCACTTCAAGCATATTATCTAAGCTAGATGAATCAGAACCGGTACTATTTACAAGTGGTGTCAGCTCATTCAAGTTAGGCAGCTTGTCTGATTTTAGCTTTGGCGTACGGGCTTTAGACCAGTTGCGGTTACCTGTGATGGTATTTAACTCACCGTTATGCGCAAGATAACGGAATGGCTGTGCCAGTGGCCAGCGCGGTAAGGTATTGGTTGAGAAACGCTGATGGAAGACTACGATATGTGATGCCAAACGCTCATCTTGCAAATCCAAGAAAAACGCTGGTAAGTCTGAAGGCATTACCAAGCCTTTATAAATAATGGTCTGACAACTCAATGAACAGACGTAAAATAGCTCATCATCCGTCAAACGCTGCTCTGCTTTTTTGCGCGCAACAAATAGCTTACGGTTGAAATCATCGGCAGCTAGATCATCTGGCGCATTAACAAACACTTGCTTAAAGTCTGGCAATGTCTCACGACCAATCTCACCAACAATACTCAAGTCAAGTGGTACATCACGCCAGCCAGCCACTTCTAATCCTTGGGCTGTAATCTCATCGCTTAATACTTGTTGGCTATGCGTGGCTTTATCGCTATCTAAATTAACGAACACCATACCGACAGCAAAGTTGTCCGTAATGGCAAATTGCTGCTCGTCAGCAATCTGTTTAAAGAAATCGGTAGGCGTCGCTAATAGTAAGCCACAACCATCACCAGTTCTACCGTCAGCAGCAACACCGCCGCGATGTGTCATACAACTTAAACTATGAATGGCAGTTTTCACCAAATCATGGCTCGCTTCACCCTCAATATGGGCAATTAGGCCAAAACCGCAATTATCAGAAAAATCATCTGGCGTGGCCAGGTGTGTTTGTGAGGAAATCATTGACATAGCTTGTCCTTTTAAGTAGACGGGCAACTTACATTTCCAATGCGGAGTATAAGTTGGTACCCGTAAGCAGAACGGGCTGATAGTGGATATTCGTGTGTTCGAATTGGCAAATAGTGCAATGCTCGATAGACATCATACTCTAAGAGAAAGTAAAACCCTTGACCCTCCTGGTCGTTAGCTGATGTCTTGACATGTGGTCCGTGTATCAAAAGATAGTAAGTAGCAGCCCTTGGCAACGGGAGAATCTACGCCCTTCAATGCCAGTTACTCAATCAGTGATATCTAATGCCGTTCATTTAAGCATCATTTGTTATGTTGTCATGTCTAGCATTGAGAGCTAAGCATACAATGACTTAATAACGGTGCACTTGTTTATCTTGAATATCTGACGCTCTGTATTCAAGCACTTTGTTTACCCTAAAAAGAGTGACAATAAGAGAGGTTGCGTCACTTACGATAACCTCATTATAGATAGTAAGTAACCGCGCTTGAGACAATAATATTTAGTAAAGAACTCTAAAAACTAAGAAAAAACCACTAAATAGTTGTTAAATAGACACTTTTTACGATAACTATACAGAACGTCGCCCACAGTTATATTAGTTAATGATTGTCGAAAAATCTAGTCTTTTCTATCGATTCATCAGCCATAAATTGTAAGAGGACTTATTACTATTGGTTATGAGACAAATAAAACTGCTATTAAAATTTTAATGCAAACTATATAAATGACATTTAGCAAAAGGCTTTGATAATACTTAGCAGTAGTAGCTTGCCTTTTATGATGACGATAAAACTATTTTGTATAGTGCTAAAAAAACCCACTAACCAAATAGCTAGTGGGTTTAATTAATCAAGCAAAAGCTAATTACTCTTGTCTTCTATTAGCGCTTTTATACTGTCGCTATTATTTTTGGGAGGATTAGCGTTAGCGCTTTTGCCATTAGCATTTGAATTATTGTTCGTGCTACTAGGAGGCTTAGGTGTTGGCACGACTGGTGGCTTCTTACTAGTAGCGTTCTCCGCCGATGCCGCAGGCTTTTTGTTTTCTGGCGCGGGTTTACTTGCGTTGTTTTCGTCTTTTGGCGATGCTTCAGATATTGTCTGCGTCTCACCACCAACCGTACGCTCTTCACTAACAGATAAGGTGGCAGAGGTATCTACCGACTGACGAATACTCTCTTGAGTGGTGCTACTATTGTTGCTTTCTTGGTTACCTCGATTATTATTAGCACTGGCTGCTTGAGCAGCGGCGTCATCAGCTTCTTCTTGCAAACGAGCTGGCACTTCGCGCTTAGTAGGTTTCAAATCAACAGCACGTGTACGCTTCGTACTCAAATCTTTTACTGGATCAGGACGCTCATAATTATCAATAATACTGACATACCGATTAATCTCTTCTGGCAGTACACGTACATTCGTAGGTAACTTAAAGTCTATTAACTTTGCTGCTCCTACCGCTTCTTGCGGGCTACTCATAACCCCATAAGTCAGCATATAACGGACTTGTTTTTCATCATCAAGATAACGGAAATAAGCAAATTTATCACGATCTTGACGGCCTTCTAAGTAACTAACAATCACATCGTTTTCAGCGACATTCATTACTTGAACAGTCCACTTGCCTTTATTAGCCAGCAGATAACGCTTATCTTTGAACTCATCAGGATAATCGCGCAAATCTCGAATCGTTGCATCAAAGTTAATCGGTTGTACATCCGTATCTAATTCATGTAGCGATTCGACTTTTAGTGGTTGCTCAAACTCTTCATTCAAAATCTCTGGCGCTGATATCGGTGCATTCTCAATTTTGGCACCCATGGCTGGCGTTTGACTAAACATCCATACTAACGCTGTGACCACCCCTAAAAGTAGGGTCACTATTAGCCAAATCAGTGCTTGACGACTGTATGATTGGCTAGCAGTACGCGTTTTTGTTTTTGATGTTGCCATGAGGCGGTCCTTGGTAAACACATGTTTTACAGCATGGTATAAATGCTTATTCAAACAGAGGTACAGCTAACCAGTCGGCTATAAGTACGAGATTTTAGTATAAATATATAAACGATAAATTCTTGAGACGTTATGCGCTATGTTTTGACAAAACTTCATGTAATAACTGGCTGTCAAACTCATTAGTCATTACCGCATCGCCTATTGATTTTAACAAAATTAGGCGGATTTGTCCGTGTTTCACTTTTTTATCGTGTCCCATTAAATCTAGAGCAGTGTCTACACCAATAGCTGGTGGCGTAATAGGTAAGTTTGCCAATTCTAAAACACGCTTAATACGTACAACTTCATCATCAGTTAACCAGCCAATCTTTTGCGATAGCTCAGCTGCTTGTACCATACCAGCCGCTACTGCTTCGCCATGCAACCAATTACCATAGCCTTCATGTGTTTCAATTACATGACCAAAAGTATGACCAAAGTTCAATAGCGCGCGCACACCGGACTCTCTTTCGTCTTGTGCCACTACATCGGCTTTGTACTGACAGCAGCGCTTTACAGCTTCACCAAGTACTGCCAAGTCAAGCGCCATCATTGCAGGCAAGTTTGCCTCAAGCCACGTTAGAAATGCCTCATCCATGATAAGGGCATATTTAATAATCTCGGCCACTCCAGCCGATAGCTCACGTGCAGGCAGTGTCTTAAGCGTACTCATATCGGCAAGCACCATTTGCGGCTGCCAAAAAGCACCAATCATATTTTTACCTTGCGGATGATTGATACCCGTTTTACCACCAACACTAGAATCTACTTGTGACAGTAGCGTCGTTGGAATTTGAATAAAATTGACACCGCGCATAAAACTGGCAGCAGCAAAGCCAGTCATATCTCCGATTACACCACCGCCAAGGGCAATAAGTGTCACATCACGATTGAAGTGTTCTGTCATTAGCGCATCATAAATCTGATCAATACTTGCCTGATTTTTGTATTGTTCGCCATCTGGCAGTGCGCACACCTTTACCGTAAACTGCTCTGCTAGCTCATCTTCTAATGCTTTTAAGTATAAAGGCGCCACAGTGTCATTAGTGACGATTAAAACCTGACGACCATTGATATAAGGCGCGATCTGCTTCGCCATACTGCTATGTTCAGTCGTAGATTGTTCAGTAATGACAATAGGATAATCATGACTTTGCGTCTGAACTATTAGGCCATCATGAAACGGCATTACCATGTGATACTCCTAAAGCATTTTCGATGAGGTAAAAGTAATTGAGTCTGCATATCAATCGTAGTAGCCAGTCTATGACTAGTCTTCTTGGTGCACTGATGCGTCGGTAGTGCAGTCGACGAATGATTCTAGCTGCTGCATCAATTGATTGACCATATGGCGTGGGTACGTGTGACCAGTAGGCATAATAATATGGGCGACTTGGCGATAGAGTGGATCGCGAGCACTATACAAATCTTGCAATATTTTTCTAGGATTAGGCTGCTGCAATAATGGTCGAGACTTGTCTTTAGAGGTACGTGCCAGCTGCACCTCGACAGGTGCATTAAGATAAACGACGATGCCACGCTGTTTTAGAAACTCTCTGTTTTCAGCACACATAACTGCACCGCCACCGGTCGCCAATACGATTTGAGAGTTTTGGGTCAATTCATCAATGGCACGCGTTTCACGCTCACGGAAACCTGCTTCACCTTCTTTGGCAAATATCCAAGCAATGTCGGCACCTGTCTGCGATTCAATATACCAATCGCTGTCTACAAAAGTGCGACCTAACTGCTTGGCAAGCAGTTTTCCGATTGTCGTCTTCCCTGCTCCCATCGGACCCACTAAAAACACCGACGGTAATTCCTGCCCCATAATACTTACTCAGCTAAATTAGGTATGATACAACGTCATTGTTATTCTGGCTAGTAATGAGCCGTGATTATTGTGAGTAAAATTTAGAGCACACCATTCATCAGTACATACATAAATATTGCAACGCTAAACCCACTAATTTCGCGCATAAAAAAAGCAAGCACTATGGCTTACTTCTTTTAGTAACTAGCTAAACAATTTATGATTAGTTCAGACGGCTTGTACCGTCATTAATAAGTTTCGGAGTTACGAAAATAAGTAGCTCTTCCTTACTATTACTACGTACATCACGACGGAATGCACGACCGATATAAGGCAAGTCCCCTAAGAACGGTACTTTATCTACGCCATTACTAGTGCGATTTTTAAAAACACCGCCTAACACCACTGTCTGACCATCTTCAATAATAACATTGGTTGATATAGAATCTTCAGAGATGGCAACCTGATTATTAATGATTGTCGGCGTGCCGTTGGTAATGACCAATTGCAAACCAATTTTACCATCAGGTGTGATGTTTGGTGTAGCTTCTAGACTTAATGCAGCCTCTTTAAAGCTGGTTGTCGTCGCACCACTGGCTGATGCTTCTTGATACGGAATCTGAGTACCAGAAGAAACTTTCGCTGTCTGCTTGTCTGCGGTTAAAATTTTAGGTGTGGAAATGACTTCACCGCGGTTATCCGCTTGCAGTGCTGACAATTCAAGATCTAGCATCACATCAGACATACTGAGCAAACCAAAGGCGATACTACCTGCTGGGTTAGAAACGCCTAAATCAACGTTTAAGTTATCAGGACGAGTAATATCATAAGAAGGGTAAGAGACTGTTTGACCATTGACGGTCGTCGTCTCTACATCAAAATCTTTCAAATCCCATAAGGTTTGATCGCTACCGCCAACCAATAAGCTACGGTTGTTGGCCGCACCGTTTGACAATATACCCCAACGAACACCAATCTCTTTACTGAAGCTATCAGTTGCACTGACGATACGTGCTTCGATCATGACTTGGCGAACAGGTATATCAATTTTGCTGATTAATTTATGGATGTTTTCGATACTGTCAGCAACGTCTTTGATAATCAAAGTATTGGTACGTTCATCAACCGTTACCGTCCCACGATTGGATAACAACGTATTATTATCATCGCTATTTGCTAGGCCACTATTATTGCCGGTCGCGCCGCTACCTTGCGAAATAAGCGTTAAGACATCTTGTGCTTTTGCATAGCTTAAACGAATGTACTCAGTACGCAGAGGTGCGTAAGATTGAACAGCTTGCTGCGCTTCTAGTTCACGTGCTTCTTGCTCAGCGAGCTCAGTAGAAGGCGCAACCAAAATCACATTACCATTTTCACGCTTGCCTAAGTTTTTGCTTTTCAAAATAATATCGAGGGCTTGATCCCAAGGAACGTTAATCAAACGCAAAGTGATGTTACCAGCGACAGAGTCACTTGCCACGATATTCATCTCAGTAAACTGCGCCAAAATATCTAAGACACTACGAACCTCAACATCTTGGAATTCCATAGATAGCGGTTCGCCGCTATAGACTCTTTCTTCCAGCGTCGGCTCACGTAACAACTCAGGTTTCTTGATACTGATATTTAACTGGTTACCTGATTGGTAGGCTTGATACTCATAATCGTCATTCATGTTAATGGTAATGACGCCATTCTGTCCTTGGTTTTTGGTATCAATACTACCAACAAGACCACTGTTAATATTCAATCGGCGTAACAAGTTTCTCGGAACCGTACTACCAGTCAAACGTACGACAAGTTTATTACCTTGGCGCTGCACATCTACTGGAATAGCTTCGTTGGCAAGTACCATACTGACATTACCGCCACCATCGTTACCTGCTGAAAAATTGACTGCACTTAGCCCATCATAACTATACTGCTTACTTACTTGCGAAGCAGCCAATTGAGGGTTCAAAAGCGGATTGACTCTGACCACCATCGTACCAGCTGGCACTTCGTTCTTCACAACAACCTTGTTCGTGGTACGTACAGGTGCCACTGGTACGGTAGAGCTCTCAACAATAGGCGTAACGACTGCAGTCGTTGTCATACTATTATTGTTATTGAGCACATCTTGAATCGGGTCGCTGGTAATGACGGGACGATTAGGGTCAGTGATGGTTAGCAATAAATCATTGCCTTCAATCGCTGTCGTATAATTGCCTGACTCTTTTAAACCAACGATGAGGCGCGTGGTACTGTCACTACTTAGCGTAGTAACGTCATTAATCGCACCGATGTTATATTCGTTAAAGCGGCTAGCAAGCCCATTCTGTACTTGTTCGAAATCTAGGACTAAGCGACTAGGATCATTAAGCTGATAGGCTGCAGGCAATACTGGCAATCCTGTAAACCCCAAACGCATTTGCGTCACTGCAGGTGCGGTCTGTACTACAGAGACATTATCGATGCGCTGTGCAGCATGAGCACTATTAGTCACAGCCACCATACTGACTGCCAGTGCTGAAATGGCAAAAGCAGAAGACATGCGGTTGCTCATCATCATTACCTTGTTATTGCGTACTGTCATTATTTATTCCTCAAAAAATCTGCCGACTTAGCTTATAGGGGATACCAGCGACTGGGGTTTTTCTACAAACCCTGCGCGGCTATCTGGCACAATTTCAATCAAGTTAACCTGGGTCGGCGTGATTTCAACAATACGGCCGTCATTCAATCCAAGATAATCGCCTACTTTAACACTGGCCACTGAACCATCAGGACGTTGTATCAATGCATATCGCTGACCTTCGGGCGAAATCACCACGCCTCGGAAGACCAATTGCGACAGTTCATACTGCTCAAGCGGTTCTTTGATTCTGTTGATATCTGGTCGTACACCATCTATAGGAGTGGTCGGGCCTTGTACATTGACTAAACTCGGTGGCAAAAATGGACTACGCTGCGAGCTTGCGCTATATACAAAATCTTCTACCAGCTCGGCTTTAGGCGGCGGCTCAATAGGCTGTGCAGGCTGATTACGGATATCGGTCATTGCCTGCTCTGCCATACCTATACGGTCACTACACCCTGTCATAGATAAAACAGCGACACTTAAAACCAGTAGCATGGGCATTCTTTGAATACTCATTAGTTGCCTCCTGCATTTGCATCAGTAGCGGCGGCGGCATCACCTTCAGGAGCCGCTTCTTTAGAGCGATAAGTCTTAGTTTGCAAGACTAGATTAAGCTCTGGCAAAACATCTAACGTAGGCTGCGGGTTACTGACTTCAAAATCATGCATCGTAATAATTCGAGGAAGTGCAGCAAGGCCACTGATAAAGCTACCAAACTGATGGTATTCACCCAAAGCTGCAATACGTATTGGCTGCTCAATAAAGAATTCATTTTCAATTTCAGGCTCTACTGAAATATCTTGGAAACGAATATTGCTACCAACGCCTGTCATGTTTATACCTTCTACCAATTCTGACACACGTGTATCTTTCGGCAACTGATCTAACAAAGTATTAAATTCAGTTTCCATTTGAACCACTTGCGCTTGATACGCTTTTAAATGACGTGCGCGAGATTCTTTTTCGCGGTAGCTATCGAGCAAGGTCTGCTGTTGGCTTTCAGCCGCATTAATCTCATCGATTTTACTACTGATGGGTAATGCCCATGACAACGCTGCAATGAAGGTAATGATAAGTCCAACGACTGTCACTTTTACAGGTAATGGCCAACTGCCATAATTTTCTGAATCTAGCGACTCAAAACTACGGCGAAACTCATTTAAATCGAATTGCTTTTTTGGCTTTAAAGCAGATTTTTTGGTTTTAGAGAGGCTCTTTTTGCGGATAAGCTTCATAACGCACCTCCAAGACCAGTATCGGTGTCAGTAGTCGGAGTTTCCGACTGTACTCTAGTCGTTACTACAAACTGTACGTAACTGTCTTCAGGATAAACAGGTCGCGCCTGCTCACCAGTATTCACCGTATTACTGAGGACTGGAGCAGCCTCATAAGCGCTAATATTCTGCTGAATATTACTTACTGCTGAGTTGCCCATCCATTTACTATTATCAAGATTACGAATCAGGCTGGACACAATGTTTGGATTATCCGCTAAGCCTGTCAAAGTTAGCGTATCACCTTCACGTTTAAGGTTATTTAGATACAGTGCTGGTGGAATAGCTTTAGCAAGATCATCCCATAAACGTACAGGCACAGGACGTCGCCCCTGCAGATCTTGAATGACTTGCATGCGTGAAATAATGTCTTCACGGCGCTGCTCTAAACTGTCAATCTCGGTCAATGCGGTGTCTAAGCGAGTATTTTCTTGTTCAATCAATGCGTTGGCATCAAGCTGTTCATCAAGTTCATTATTGAAATAACTCCATGAAGCAAAAGCTGCTAATAGTGTCAGTAATGTCACCGCCACTATCAACGTCATAAACTCTTTGTTACGACGTTCACGCTCTTCTTGTCGCCAAGGTAAAAGGTTAATACGAGCCATTAGTCAAAGCTCCTTAACGCAAGACCGCATGCAGCCATTAAGCTTGGCGCATCAACTGCCAATTGCTCATTGTCAATATTTGGTGCAATAGTCATATTGGTAAAAGGGTTGGCAACACTGACAGTTACACCCAGCTTTTGTTGTGCCATACCAGCGAGACCTGCAATAGAACTGCTGCCCCCTGCAAGCACCACATGATCGATACTGCTATATTGACTTGATGAGAAATAAAACTGTAAAGAGCGAGTGATCTGTTGAATAGTATTTTCTATAAAAGGGGTCAGTACTTCAGGATAGTAATCATCAGGTAAGGTACGTTCGCGTTTACTTAGTGTCGCTTCTTCTGCTGATAGGCCATAGCGATTTTGTATTGCCTCGGTCAGCTGAGCACCGCCAAATAACTGCTCACGACTATAAATAAACTCGCCATTCTTAGCGATATATAATGTGGTCTGATTATGGCCGATATCTACCAATGCTACTAGTTCGGGTACATTTGGTAGACTATCTACCATCAATCCAAACGCACGCTCGATTGCATGAGATTCGATATCCATGACTTTCGTTTGTAAGCCACCAAAGGCTAAAGCATCGACACGTTGGTCGACGTTTTCTGAACGAGAAGCAGCAAGCAACACCTGAACCATATCTTCACTAACCAAAGACGGTCCTAATACTTCAAAATCTAGATTGACGTCTTCTAATGGATAAGGCACATACTGGTCAGCATCCAAACGTATTTGCGCCTCACGCTCTACATCGCTGAGTGTCATATCCATATCAATGATTTTAGTGATCACTGCGGAGCCAGAAACCGCTGTCGCAGCATTGCTACCCGCGACTTGGCAGCGTCTTGCCAAGCTCGTTATAATATTACCGGCAGCTTCTGTATCTACTAGAATCTTATCAACCACGATACCTTCCGGTAGTCTTTCAATACCATAAGATTTTAGGTGGAACATGCCTTGCTGACGCTGTATGTCAACCAACTTTACTGAAGTGGCACAAATATCCACGCCAATCAAATGTCGACTTTTGGAAGTAAATAGCCTCACTAGCTCTATACCTTATATTAAGTGTACAATCTGGTAGTTATTTGTAATAATTCAATACAATACTTTACTTAATTGATAGATTCAAGCATTTAAAAATATATTAAGACCAACTTACACATTTATTATGACCTGCCTATTTTGTTCAATGTATAATAATATTGTCTGCTACAAATTCTAACTAATAAGTCTTATTATGGCCAAAACAAATGCTACCGCTCGTCTCATTCGCTTTTTGGTGGGACTCTTTATCGCTTGCCTAGCATTGGCAGTTGTTCTAGCACTTGCTGTACCTATTGGTTTTTATGGGATGGCCATGTATCTATCGCCGACCCTACCTAGTACGCAAGAGATTAAGACGGCTAAATTAGAAATGCCATTACAGATTTATAGTAGTGATGATAAATTAATCGGCCAATACGGCAATCGTTTATCGTTACCAGTTAGTTTTGATGAGATTCCTGAAGATTTAACCCATGCTTTTTTAGCAGCCGAAGATGCTTCTTTCTTTCAGCATAGCGGAATTAGCATTAAAGGTCTTGGTCGCGCTGTCACCGAAGCAGTCACTGATGACGATGGTCAAACCGGTGGCTCTACCATTACGATGCAGGTCGCTAAAAATTACTTCTTAAGTCCAGAACGTACTTTAAACCGTAAACTAACAGAGTTGTTTTTGGCCCGTAAGATCGAAGACGAACTGAGTAAAAACGATATCTTGACACTATATGTCAACAAAATCTATCTAGGCGAAGGTGCCTATGGCATTCGCGCTGCAGCCAAAAAATATTATAGTAAGTCATTAGACAATCTAACCATTGCTGAAATGGCGATGTTAGCAGGTCTACCAAAAGCCCCTTCTAAATACAATCCTGTTGCCAATCCTAGCCGTGCATTGACTCGCCGTAACTGGATTGTTGGACGCATGCATGAGCTTGGCTATATTAATAAAGCTCAGTATGACGAGGCGGTAAACTCTCCTATAGGTATCAACCTATATAAAGAAAAGCTCGATGTAAATATGCCTTATTTGGCAGAAATGACGCGAGCTTCTTTGGTCGAACGTTATGGCGATCAAGTCATGCACGGTGGTTGGCGCGTACGTCTCACAGTAGACAGCAAAGCACAAACAGATGCAGAAGCAGCAGTAGTAACAGGATTGATTGCCTATGAGCTTCGCCATGGTTGGCGCGGGGCTGAAGCAAATGATGAGCCTCTCGAAAACTTCCGGCGTTACAACAATATGTCTCCTGCTAAGGTGACTAAAGTCAATTCTCGTAGTTTTAATGCAGTCCTACAATCTGGTGAAGAAGTGACCGTTAATTGGTCTGGTATGAAATGGGCACGTAAATATATTTCTGCTGACCGTATTGGTTATTACCCTAGCAATGCCAGTCAAGTCGTTAAGAAAAACGATATCGTTCGTGTGATACCTACTTCGAATGGCAATTGGCAACTAGGTCAAATACCTAAAATTCAAGGCAGTTTGGTTTCGTTGAATCCAGAGACTGGTGCTGTCAATGCATTGGTTGGTGGCTTTGATTTTAATCACAGTAAGTTCAACCGCGCTCTACAAGGCTGGCGTCAACCTGGCTCAACCATTAAGCCACTTGTTTATACGGCCGCTTTAGAAAAAGGTTATCGCCCAGATACCATCGTTTCTGACCGAGCTATTCAAGTAGGTGACTGGAAACCGAAAAACTCTGATGAACGTTTCTTAGGTGATATCACTTTACGTCGTGGTTTATATTTGTCGCGTAACCTCGTATCTATTCGCTTGTTACAAGCTATCGGTATCTCAAGTACGCGCAACCTATTAGATGAATTCGGTCTTGATAAAGAAAAGCTACCAACAACCTTGTCATTAGCACTTGGAGCAGGACAAGCCACACCATTACAAATGGCCACGGCTTACTCAACCTTCGCGAATGGTGGTCATCGTATCCAACCTTACTTTATTGAACAAATTTACAATTATAAAAACGAGCTGTTGTTTCAGGCAAATCCACGTCAAGCGTGTGCACTGTGCTTTAACGAAAAACTTGAGAAGGTTAATAGCAGCTTAGTTGAAGAGTATGAGAAGTCAATTGAAGCGCTTGATGATAGCAGTAATAAAATAACTACCGATAATTCATCATTAGAAGGTAATGATGGTAGCGAAACAACAGATAAAGAGCTTGATTTAACGGTATATAACGCAGGTCCACAATCAGACCGCCTAAAAGCGCCAGCCGTACAATATGTGAGGGCCAAACAAGCACCACGCATCCTGCAACCGAGAGTCGCTTTTGAGATGGCCGATATACTACGCGATGTAGTCCAACGCGGTACAGCGGTAAGAGCAAAAGCATTAGGACGTGATGATATCGGTGGCAAAACTGGTACCACCAATCAGGCCAAAGATGCGTGGTTTGCAGGGTTCCATCCTACCAATGCAACAGTAGTATGGATGGGATTCGATCAACCATCTACTATGGGACGCCGTGAATACGGTGGTGTAGCAGCGCTGCCAGTCTGGATGGACTTTATGAAAGCTCAGCTCAAAGACACGCCAAGCCAATGGGTATCTATCAATAACCGCTCAAAATCCAGAAAACAACAGCAAAGTATCATAGAGATGACTGATGATGGCATCCTAGTTGATGATGACGCCAAGAAATCAGCAAAACCAGTCAAGACTCAAACCCAGCAGCGTAAGCCTTCAGCTCCAGAGCCTACTGAAGAAACTAATCCTCCACTATCAACAAAACCAAGCAGCAACCGTAGTGATGATAGCGTACCGGAAAATCCATTAACGGTGACACCCGTTGAAAGTATGCCACCGATGCCAGAGTGATAAACAAGACCATTCTTAATTAATAAGAAAAAGGCTTATTCAGTAATGACTGAATAAGCCTTTTTTATGCGTTGTAGATTATGATCTACCCTACTTAATCATATTTTCAAGTGGTTCAATAAATAGCGATCAAAGAATAAATTTTCTAGTGTGCTTACTATTAGAACTCGACCATACCTGCACGCAATTGTTCAATCAGTTCTAAAAGCTGATTGCGCCATTCTCGTATTGTAGTCTCATCAGGCAGCCATTGATTAGATAAGGTGACAACATTGACAATTAAGTCTGGCGACGCTGATTGGCTGCTTGGTGCTTCATCGACGATAGTATCTGGCGGTACTGCATAAAGACAACGCTGATAAGCACGTTCTATATTGGCGATAAAACCTTGCTGTTGTAATTGCTGTAAACGCTGAATCTCAGGAGATATTTGGGTACGCTCGCTCAGTGCTTGTTCAATATCGAGCAAAGTTGGCGCCGTCATATTTAAGCTATAGAAATGACTGAGCTCCTGAATAAATGCTAATAAAGCACCATGCAAGTGAAAAATAGCAGTCTCACAATGTGCTTGGTATAACTGTTTGTCATTGGTACTTCCTGCAGATTGGCAAGATAAACGACAGAAATATAACTTTTGATTGGTTCGATCTGCTTGATATTTGGCGACGCGAGTTTTACCTGCCATTTGCTAATTATCCTTTTATAAGTAGTGAATTAGAGCATATTTCCAGTGTACTATTTTTTTAGATGATAGCACCATGCCTTTCTTAGTTTTTTATACGCACAAAAAAGCCAGCAACTTAGGCTGGCTTTTTTATCAAATTAAGAATGAATCAAAATACTCAATACGATTAATTATCTTGATTTAGCTCTTGAGCAAATGCTTCATCAAAGCTTGCAAAGTCTTTGCTATCAGTGCTTGCAGTCATATCAAACGCTGCATTCAAATCTTTATCTTGTAGCTTCTGATCTGCTTTTTCTTTACGTGCTTTATGATAAGCAAGACCAGTACCTGCAGGAATCAAGCGACCAACAACCACGTTTTCTTTCAGACCACGTAGCTCATCTACTTTACCAGTCACAGCAGCCGCAGTTAGTACACGGGTTGTTTCCTGGAAAGAAGCCGCTGAGATAAAGCTTTCAGTTGCTAGACTTGCTTTGGTGATACCTAGTAATTGACGCTCAAACTGTACTGGGAATTTATCTTCCGCTTCTAGCTTCGCATTCAATGCTTTGATATCTGCATACTCGACCTGATCACCTTTAAAGTGACTTGAATCGCCACCGTCAGTGATTTCAACTTTACGCAACATCTGACGAATGATAACTTCGATGTGCTTGTCGTTGATTTTTACACCCTGCAAGCGATAAACGTCCTGTACTTCGTTGACGATATAATCAGCAAGTGCAGTCTGACCTTTCAAACGCAAGATATCATGTGGATTCTGTGGACCATCAGCGATCACTTCACCACGTGCTACTGTCTCGTTTTCAAAGACGTTGATTTGACGCCATTTCGGGATTAGCTCTTCATGTACTTCACCATCTTCATTAGTAATAATGAAGCGGTTCTTACCTTTGGTCTCTTTACCAAAGCTTACCACACCAGTCATTTCTGCCATGATGGCGTGATCTTTTGGACGACGTGCTTCGAACAAGTCAGCAACACGTGGTAGACCACCGGTAATATCTTTGGTACCAGAAGACGCTTGTGGTACACGGCCTAGAATCGAACCTGCTGCTACTTTTTCACCATCGCTTACGCGGATGATAGTTTCAGCTGGTAAGAAGTAAACCACTTCTTTGCCTTCGTCAGTGTTCAAGATAATCGCAGGACGTAAGTCTTTTGCTGAGCTTGAACGGTCACGAGTAGCTAGAATCTCAAATGAGCTCATACCCGTCGCATCATCAACTTTTACTGTTGCAGTCATACCATCAGTGATGTCACTGAAGCGTGCTGTACCAGCAAATTCTGTGATGATTGGATGCGTATGCGGATCCCATTTAGCGATAGTTTGACCGCCTTCAACTTGCTCTTCGTCTTTCACAAGTACGCTTGAACCGTACGGTACTTTATAGCGCTCACGCTCACGGCCAAGCTCATCGGTCAATGCGATTTCAGCTGAACGCGATACGATGACTAAGTGACCATCGGTATGCTGTACTGTTTTCATGTTTTCAAAGTGCGCTTGACCAGCATTACGTACAGAGATGCTGTTGTCTACAGAGGCTGAGCTCGCTGCCCCGCCTACGTGGAACGTACGCATGGTTAACTGAGTACCCGGCTCACCGATAGATTGAGCTGCCATAACACCGACTGATTCGCCGATATTCACTTTATGACCACGTGCAAGGTCACGACCATAACACTGTGAACATACGCCATGTTCGATATCACAAGTAATTACTGAACGTACCCAGATATCATCGATTGCGTTGTTATCAAGGACGTTAACCCAGTACTCATCGATCAATGTACCAGCTGGAATCAATACTTTATCAGCATCGTCATTATAAGTAACGTCACGAGCAGTCACACGACCCAGTACTAGCTCACCTAGCTTCTCAATGATTTCACCACCTTGGATATGTGGTTTCATGAGTAGGCCTTCTTCAGTACCACAATCATCACTAGTGATAACCAAATCTTGTGCCACATCAACTAGACGACGAGTTAAGTAACCTGAGTTAGCTGTTTTCAGTGCTGTATCCGCTAGGCCTTTACGTGCACCGTGAGTTGAGATGAAGTACTGTAGTACGGTCAAACCTTCACGGAAGTTAGCTTTAATTGGGGTCTCAATGATTGAGCCATCTGGTTTCGCCATCAAACCACGCATACCAGCCAACTGACGAATCTGTGCCGCACTACCACGAGCACCAGAATCTGACATGATAAATATCGAGTTGAATGACTTCTGCTCGTCTTCTTCACCTTGTGCGTTGATAACTTTATCTGTTGCCAAGTTGTCCATCATCGCTTTAGCAACTTTGTCATTGGTACGTGACCAGATATCAACTACTTTGTTATAGCGCTCACCAGCAGTTACGAAACCTTGCTCGAACTGATCTTCGATTTCGCGAACTTCGCCTTCTGCCACTTCAATGATTTGCTTCTTAAGTGGTGGAATAACCATGTCGTCGATACCGATAGACACACCAGATAGCGTTGCTTGAGCAAAACCAAGATACATCAATTGGTCAGCAAACATAACACTTTCTTTTACGCCAACTTTACGGTAGCAAGAGTTAATCAAACGAGAGATGTTTTTCTTCGTCATCTCTTGGTTACACTCATCAAACGTCATACCTTTAGGCATGATGTTCCAGATAAGTAGACGACCAGCAACCGTATCTTTGATACTGATTTCTTTAGTCTCGTTACCGTCTTCGTCAATTTGCGTCTCAGTAACACGCACTTTGATTTTAGCGTTTACATGTAGATCGTTTGAACCAATTGCACGCAATGCTTCATTAACGGTAGCAAAAATCATGCTCTCGCCTTTGGCATTGATAGACGAGCGACTGATGTAATATAGACCTAGTACAACATCCTGAGATGGTACGATGATCGGATCACCGTTCGCAGGTGACAAGATGTTGTTAGTAGACATCATCAAGGCACGTGATTCAAGCTGTGCTTCTAGCGTCAATGGCACGTGAACGGCCATTTGGTCACCATCGAAATCGGCGTTGAAAGCAGTACAAACAAGTGGATGCAACTGGATGGCTTTACCTTCGATCAATACTGGCTCAAATGCCTGTAGACCCAAACGGTGAAGTGTTGGTGCACGGTTAAGAAGTACTGGATGCTCACGGATAACCATGGCCAGCATATCCCACACTTGTGGCTCTTCACGCTCTACCATCTTTTTAGCAGCTTTAATCGTAGTCGCTAAACCATGAGATAATAATTTGTTATAAGTAAATGGCTTGAATAGTTCAAGTGCCATTTTCTTCGGTAGACCACACTGATGTAGACGTAGTGTTGGACCTACAACGATAACCGAACGACCAGAGTAATCGACACGCTTACCAAGTAAGTTCTGACGGAAACGACCTTGCTTACCTTTGATCATATCTGCCAAAGATTTCAATGGACGCTTGTTACTACCAGTGATGGCACGACCGCGACGACCGTTATCAAGCAACGCATCTACTGACTCTTGCAACATACGCTTTTCGTTACGTACGATGATGTCAGGTGCGCTTAGCTCAAGCAGACGCTTAAGACGGTTGTTACGGTTGATCACGCGGCGATATAGATCGTTTAGATCTGACGTCGCAAAACGGCCGCCTTCTAGCGGTACTAGAGGACGCAAATCTGGTGGTAGTACTGGCAAGATGTTCATTACCATCCACTCAGGCTTGTTATTAGAATCACGGAATGCTTCTAATAATTTGAGACGCTTAGACATTTTCTTAAGCTTGGTCTCAGAACCTGTTTGTGGAATCGCTTCACGTAGCTCATCAATTTCAAGATCGATATCGATGTCTTTTAATAGGTCTTGAACTGCTTCAGCACCCATCTTAGCTGTGAATTCATCACCGAACTCTTCAAGCGCTTTGTAATAATCTTCATCATCAAGTAACTGGTACTTTTCTAAGCTAGTTAGACCAGGCTCAGTAACGATATAGCTTTCAAAATATAGAACGCGCTCGATATCACGTAGCGTCATGTCTAGCAATAGACCGATACGGCTTGGTAATGACTTTAAGAACCAAATATGCGCCACAGGACTGGCTAGGTCGATATGACCCATGCGATCACGACGAACTTTAGCAGTGGTAACTTCAACACCACATTTTTCACAGATAACGCCTTGGAACTTACGGCGCTTATATTTACCACATAAACATTCGAAGTCTTTTACTGGGCCAAAGATTTTGGCACAAAAAAGACCATCACGCTCAGGCTTGAACGTGCGATAGTTGATGGTTTCAGGCTTTTTTACTTCGCCATGCGACCATGACTTAATAACGTCAGGTGAGGCTAAAGTAATTTGAATGCTATCAAACTCTTGGTTACCGTTGCCGGTAGGGCTTTGCATGATATCGAGTAAATCTTTCAAGTTGCTTCTCCGTTATCTTTATAATCATCTGACAGCGTACCATTGACGCAGATAAGATGAATGAAGGCAATGAATAGGGTTGAGACAAATCACTAAAAGCAGCAGCAATAAAGCAGACTGCCTTTAGTGGACAACTAAGTTAAACAACGGGCTAGTTGCTTTGTTTTAACTCAATATTAATACCCAGTGATTTGATTTCTTTGGTCAGTACGTTAAACGACTCAGGCATGCCTGGATCCATATACTGCTCACCATCAACGATGTTTTTGTACATACGAGTACGGCCTTCAACGTCATCCGACTTCACCGTTAGCATTTCTTGCAACGTGTAAGTCGCGCCGTATGCTTCTAGTGCCCACACTTCCATCTCACCGAAGCGCTGACCACCAAACTGAGCTTTACCACCCAATGGCTGCTGCGTTACTAGAGAATAAGAACCGGTTGAACGCGCATGCATTTTGTCATCAACCAAATGGTTAAGCTTGAGCATGTACATGTAACCAACGGTTACTTTACGGTCAAACTTCTGACCTGTACGACCATCATATAACGTCTGCTGACCATCGCGATCCATTCCAGCAAGCTCTAGCAAGTCTTTAACTTGGCTTTCTCTTGCGCCGTCAAATACTGCTGTGCCCATCGGTACACCGCCACGTAAATTGTCTGCTAGCGCCATGATGTCATCATCACTCAAGCTATCAAGATCAACTTGCTCACCGCCTACTTGGTTATAGATTTTGTCCAAGAAGTCACGTAGCTCTTTGATTGCTGCTTGAGATTTGAGCATACCGTCAATCTTCTCGCCCAACCCTTTCGCTGCCATACCCAAATGCGTCTCTAGAACCTGACCGATGTTCATACGAGATGGTACACCAAGTGGGTTCAATACGATGTCAACGGTATTACCATTTTCATCATAAGGCATATCTTCAACTGGCATGATGCGCGATACAACACCTTTGTTACCATGACGACCAGCCATCTTATCACCAGGCTGAATACGACGCTTAACCGCTAGATATACTTTAACGATTTTTTGTACGCCGTGCTGTAAGTCATCACCAGCAGTCAATTTGCGTTTTTTCTCAGCAAATTTCACATCGATGTCTTTTTGCTTATCAACCAAGTAATCAGCAATTTGCGTTAGACGCTCAGAGATTTCTTCTTCTACTGGCTGAATATCAAGTAATGTCTCAAGGCTCATATCTTTCATATCAGCCAATGCCATAACTGTACCAGCTTTTAGACCAGCACCGCCGCTGACTTTTTGGCCATCTAATAGATTACCAATACGGCCACGTGCTGCTTCTTCAAAGATACGTAGCTCTTCTTTCAAATCTTTGCGATAGCTATCAAGCTGCGATTTTTCAATCGCTCTTGCGCGTGCGTCTTTTTCGACGCCATCACGAGTGAAGACCTGTACATCAATAACCGTACCTTTACTTGAAGTTGGTACGCGTAGTGAAGTGTCTTTCACATCAGCCGCTTTTTCGCCAAAGATAGCCCGTAGTAGTTTCTCTTCTGGCGTTAGTTGTGTTTCACCTTTTGGCGTCACTTTACCAACCAAGATATCACCAGCGTCAACTTCAGCACCGATATAGACGATACCTGCTTCATCAAGACTTGATAATGCTGCTTCACCAACGTTTGGAATATCAGCAGTGATCTCTTCTGTACCTAGCTTGGTATCACGAGCCACACAAGTCAACTCTTGGATATGAATAGTAGTGAAACGATCTTCTTTAACTACTTTTTCAGATAACAAGATTGAATCTTCGAAGTTGTAACCATTCCACGGCATAAATGCGATGCGGATGTTCTGACCTAGTGCTAGCTCACCAAGATCCGTTGATGGACCATCAGCCAAGATATCACCCAAAGCAATCTCGTCACCTTGGTTAACGATGATACGTTGGTTGATACAAGTGTTTTGGTTAGAGCGCGTGTATTTGATCAAGTTATAGATATCGATACCCGCTTCACCAGCAGTCATCTCGTCTTCGTTTACACGAACAACGATACGTGATGCATCAACATCTTCAATCACACCGCCACGCTTAGCGATAACACAAACACCAGAGTCACGAGCAACGTGACGCTCCATACCAGTACCTACTAACGGCTTATCAGCACGTAGTGTAGGAACAGCCTGACGCTGCATGTTCGAGCCCATCAAGGCACGGTTAGCATCATCATGCTCTAGGAACGGAATCAGACCTGCTGCAACCGATACTACCTGACTTGGTGATACATCCATATGCGTCACTTTTTCTGGCGGCATACGAACAAATTCACCGTAGCTACGTACACTGACCATCTCATCAGATAACGCGCCATCTTCAGTCATCGGAGAGTCAGCCTGTGCAATGACAGTACCCACTTCTTCGATTGCTGATAGATACTCAATAACGTCAGTAACTTTACCATCAACCACACGGCGATAAGGCGTTTCTAAGAAGCCAAAGCTGTTGGTTTTAGCAAAAGTCGCTAGTGAGTTGATTAGACCAATGTTTGGACCTTCAGGAGTCTCAATAGGACATACACGGCCATAATGCGTATCATGTACGTCACGTACTTCAAAGCCTGCACGTTCACGAGTTAGACCACCAGGTCCTAACGCTGATACACGGCGCTTATGGGTAACTTCAGACAACGGGTTGTTCTGATCCATAAACTGTGACAACTGGCTTGAACCAAAGAATTCTTTAACTGCAGCCGCTACTGGCTTAGAGTTAATCAAATCTTGTGGCGACAAGTTGTCTGATTCTGCTGAGCTTAAACGCTCTTTTACGGCACGCTCAACACGTACTAGACCAACACGGAATTGGTTCTCTGCCATTTCGCCTACTGAACGAATGCGACGGTTACCAAGATGGTCAATATCATCGACATCGCCGCGACCATTACGAATCTCGATAAGCTCTTTTAGAACGTTAACGATATCATCGTTGGTCAATACACTGCGTTCGCGCTGGATATCAGGATCATCAGTATTGTCAAATTCTAAACCAAGACGACGGTTGAACTTCATACGACCGACGTTTGATAAGTCATAACGATCTGCATTGAAGAACATGCTCTCAAACAGTTTCTCAGCAGTTTCGACCGTTGGTGGCTCACCTGGACGCATTACTTTATAGATTTCGATCAACGCTTCTTCACGGCTTGAGGTACTATCAGCACGTAGCGTATCAGCAATATAACTACCTTGGTCGATATCGTTAGTGAACAGAATGCTGAACTCTTTGATGGCACCACTGGCTTCAAATGAGTTCAATTTTACCAATAATTCATGGTCGATTGGCGTGTTCGCTTTAGCGATGATTTCGTCGTTAACAACGATGTCTTCAGCTAAAATACGCTCATATAGGTACTCATCAGGCACAGCAATCTTCGTCATACCTGCTTCTTCAAGCTGACGGATACGGCGGGCGTTGATGCGTTTGCCCTGCTCTACGATAACGTCACCTTCAGGTGATACGATATCAAACTGAGCCATTTCGCCACGTAGACGATCAGCAACTAAATCAATCTCAAACTGCTCTTCGCCTTTATAAACAGCCACTTTATCAAAGAATAAATCTAGGATTTCAGAAGTTGTTAGACCAAGTGCGCGTAGGATGATTGACGCAAGTAGTTTACGGCGACGGTCAATACGAGCAAATACTAAATCTTTTGCATCAAATTCAAAGTCTAACCATGAACCACGGTAAGGGATGATACGTGCGTTATAAAGCACTTTACCACTTGAATGCGACTTACCTTTATCATGATCAAAGAACACACCAGGTGAACGATGTAGCTGAGATACGATAACACGCTCAGTACCATTGATAATGAAAGTACCGTTAGCCGTCATCAAAGGCATCTCGCCCATGTAAACGCTTTGCTCACGGATATCTTTGATAGCAGCTTTGCTATCTTTGTCTTTGCTGTCTTTGTCTTTGATGATCAAACGGATTTTGACACGCATAGGCGCAGCAAACGTTGAACCACGTAAGATACACTCACGCTCATCAAATTCAGGCGTGCCTAAATAGTACTCAACAAATTGTAGCTCTGCGTTACCAGAGTGACTCTCAATTGGGAAAATAGAGGAATACGCAGCTTGCAAACCAGTATTCTCACGAGCTTTCGGCTTTTTGTGCTCTTGCAAAAATTGCTCGTAAGAATCTACTTGAATAGACAGTAAATAGGGAATGTCCATTACAGTGGGCAATTCAGCAAAACTTTTGCGAATACGCTTTTTTTCAGTATAAGAATATGCCATCGAGAGTCCTTACAGTAAACGTGGAAACAAATTAAAAGCGTGGCCAGTATGCATAAATACGATGCAAACGTGACGACGTAAACGATAATATAAAACGGGTTTTCGTGTTCAGTTCATGTCTTTTCTGTCAATTACTACTTTACTCTTCAGTGCTTACCTAGCACACTTCACTTAATCTCGTCGTTGCTTGCTAGATTCATGGTAAGTGAATCAGTCTATATGACTGTTGCAACCAAAAAATTCAATATTATATAATCTATAACACATTGCCTATCAGGCTTAATTTACAAATACCTTGCTGGGAAATAATGTCTATTAAGATTGCATCCATACCACTTGCCATCTAGACTACTTATTACCGAACCATGTTCCCTACACATACAAACTGTCTATGAGACTGAATATTGACAGTCATGCCACACCAAGTAGGCAACTTATGATCAACAGCTTTTTTAAGAATACCGCTTTTTTCAGGATTAATAATCGGGGTAACTATAACTTTTAGAATCAGTATAAACTATAGTGTTGATAGGAAAGCATGCAGACACAAAAAAATGCCAAACATCTACAGACGTTTAGCTCATATTAACTGATTTCAAAAACTGGCATGTGTGCTTGCATGTATATCGTCTGTCCTTTTGATGGGTATCCACCGTGATGTTGCATACGTATGTTGGCAGACACAAAAGGTCAAGCTACGAATTATAGTAAAAAAAAGCTGGCAATGCAAGGCATTACCAGCTTTTTTTCGTACAGTGTTAAACTTATTTTAGTTCAACAGTTGCACCAGCTTCTTCAAGTTTCTTTTTCAATTCTTCAGCTTCAGCTTTAGATGCGCCTTCTTTGATTGGAGCTGGAGCGCTTTCAACCAAATCTTTCGCTTCTTTTAGGCCAAGACCAGTAGCTTCACGTACGGCTTTAATTACGCCAACTTTCTTCTCGCCAAAGCTGGCAAGAACTACGTCAAACTCGTCTTTTTCTTCAGCAGCAGCAGCAGCAGGACCAGCAGCAGCAGGTGCAGCAGCAACAGCAGCTGTTACGCCGAATTTTTCTTCCATGTCGCTGATTAACTCAACGATATCCATTACTGACATTTCAGCGATTGCATTTAACACGTCATCTTTAGATAGTGCCATGAGAACTCTCCGTTATCTGATAAAAATTAATTGATTCTAATATCGCCTTGATTGCTTGCCTAATGTGACAATAAAATGCAACCAAAATTAGCGATGTTAAAGTTACGTTAAAACAAGCAATTAAGCAGCTTCTTTTGCGTCTTTGATTGCCGCTACAGTGCGAACGAACTTGCCAGGAACAGCGTTCATAGTCTGGACAAGCTTGGTCACTGGTGCATTC